>JAJZVB010000054.1 GCA_021845885.1 Pseudomonadota bacterium | reverse complement strand
TGATATCCTCGATGCGTTTCTTGGCCAGTTCTCCTCCCTGGGCAGAAACACAGGCGATCGTCACGGTGCCGTCTTCCGCGATGTCGATCTGGGTACCCGTTTCCTCGGTGAGCGCGCGGATCACCGAGCCGCCCTTGCCGATCACGTCCCTGATCTTCTCCGGATTGATCTTCATCTTGATCATGCGCGGCGCATGGATGGACATCTGCTCGCGCGTGGCGCCGAGCGCGCCCTTCATCAGGCCGAGGATGTGAAGCCGGCCTTCCTTCGCCTGGAAAAGCGCAGCCTTCATGATTTCGCGTGTGATGCCGGTGATCTTGATGTCCATCTGCAGCGCGGTGATGCCGTTCTCGGATCCCGCAACCTTGAAATCCATGTCGCCGAGATGATCCTCGTCGCCCAGGATGTCGGTGAGCACGGCGAAGCGGTTGCCTTCCTTGATAAGGCCCATGGCGATGCCCGCCACATGCGCCTTGATCGGCACGCCCGCATCCATGAGGGAAAGACATCCGCCGCAAACGGAGGCCATCGAGCTCGAACCGTTCGATTCAGTGATTTCGGAAACGATCCTGATCGAATAGCCGAATTCTTCAGGGCCTGGAAGCACTGCGGCCAGCGCACGCTTGGCCAGCCGCCCATGGCCGATCTCGCGGCGCTTGGGGGAACCCACTCGCCCGGTTTCGCCTGTCGCATAGGGAGGCATGTTGTAATGCAACATGAAGCGTTCAGTGACGTCGCCCTGAAGCGCCTCAATGACCTGCGAATCACGCTCCGTGCCCAGCGTGGTCACGACAAGCGCCTGGGTTTCTCCCCGGGTGAAGAGTGCCGAACCATGGGTCCTGGGAAGAACGGAAGTTCTGATGGTGATGGGCCTCACGGTGCGCGTGTCGCGCCCGTCTATCCTCGGCTCCCCGGAGAGGATCTGGTCGCGCACGATTTTCGCTTCGAGGTCGCTGAAAAGGGTCTTGATCGTCTGCCCTCTTTCGGCATCCGCATCGGGATTGAGGGTTTCCAGGATGGCGTTCCTGGCCGATTCGATCGCCTCGCTCCTCGCCTGCTTCTGCTTGATCGCATAAGCTTCTCCGAGCTTTGCGCCGGCCAGCCCCGAAATCTCGGCGATCAGTGCCTCGTCCCTGGCCGGGGGTTCCCAGTTCCAGGGCTCGGCGCCGGTCGCTTCAGCCATCTCGTTGATCGCCTCGATCACGGTCTGCATCTGGCTGTGGCCGTACATGACTGCATCGAGCATGACTTCTTCCGAAAGCTGCTGCGCTTCGGACTCCACCATCAGCACGGCCGATTCGGTCCCGGCGACGACCAGATTGAGTTCGGAATCGTTGAGCTCGGTGAGCGTGGGGTTCAGCAGGTATTGGCCGTTGATGTAACCCACCCTGGCCGCCCCGATCGGCCCGTTGAAGGGGATGCCTGAAACGGCAAGCGCTGCTGACGTGCCGATCATCGCCAGGATGTCGGCATCCACCTCGGGATTGGACGAAAGTACGGTCGCCACGACCTGCACTTCGTTGTAGAAACCTTCAGGAAAGAGGGGGCGGATGGGCCTGTCAATGAGCCGGGAGGTCAGCGTCTCCTTTTCCGTAGGCCTGCCTTCGCGCTTGAAATAGCCACCAGGAATCCTTCCTGCAGCATAGGTCTTTTCCATGTAATCGACGGTCAAAGGCAGGAAATCCTGGCCGGGCTTGACCGATTTCGATCCCACGACAGTCGCCAGGACCACCGTGTCTTCCATGGTAACCATCACCGCCCCGTGAGCCTGCCTTGCGATTTCGCCGGTTTCGAGGGTCAGCTGATGGCGGCCGTAAGCCACAGTTTTTTTGTAGTGATTCAAGGTGCTGTCCTTTTAAAATTTACTTGCGCAGGCCGAGGCGGTCGATCAGGGTCTTGTAGCTTTCCACGTTCACGCTCTTGAGATAATCCAGAAGCTTCCTGCGCCGGCTGACGAGCCTCAGCAACCCCCTCCTGGAATGGTGATCCTTGATATGCGTCTTGAAATGCTCGGTGAGGTAACTGATCCTGGCGGTCAGAAGCGCCACCTGAACTTCGGGGGAACCCGTATCCCCCGCCACCCGCTGATAATCCTTGACGATCTGTGCTTTCTGCACGTTGCTGATAGACATTGCCGCTTCTCCAAAATAAAGTTTCGTATTTTACCTTTTAAAAGGCTTCTTCCTCAAGTGCCTGAACCGACATCATGCGTTTCGGCCTGATTTTTCCTAGCCCGTCCGACTCGACGAGGCCCATGAAACGGTTTTCCCCGTCATAAAGCCTGTAAATCCCGGCGTCATGCGAGACATCCACAGACCTTCCGTTCGAGAGGCAGTTGGCCTCAATTTTTCCCAGCACCAGCCTGTCGAAATCGGCAAGCAATGCATCGCAAGGCAAAAGCCATGCCTCACGGTCCCCGCTCGCCCCGATCTCGCCCAGCGTTCTGGCATCATGAAGAACGAAAGGCCCTGTTCCCGTCCTGACCAGTGATTTCAAATGCGCGCCGCATCCCAATGCCTTGCCGATATCCTCGGCGAGCGTCCTGATATAGGTTCCCTTGCTGCATCTTACGCTGAGATGAAGCTCTTCTCCCGAGAACCCGCTCATGACGAGCTCGCGTATCGTCACGGTTCTCTCCAGGCGCTCGATTTCCACGCCCTTCCGGATATAGGCATAAAGCGGCTTCCCCTTGTGCTTCAGGGCGCTGTGCATGGGAGGAAGCTGCCTGATCTCCCCCCTGAAAAGCGCAAGGACAGGCTCGATCCCGCCTTCTTCGACATGGATTTCCCTGCGCTCGATGATTTCGCCTTCGGCGTCTCCAGTCGCCGTTGTTTCCCCCAGCTTCAGCACGGCCAAATAGGACTTGTCCGCATCCAGCATCATGGCCGAATATTTCGTCGCTTCCCCAAAGCAGACCGGGAGAAGGCCAGATGCCAGCGGATCGAGCGTCCCGGTATGGCCCGCCTTGGCCGCCCCGAACAGCCTTTTCGCTTTTTGCAGCGCCAGATTCGAACTCAGCCCGAGCGGCTTGTCGAGCAAAAGCACGCCGTCGATATGCCGCATGAAACTAGGAATCGCCTTTCACCGCTTCGTCGATGAGATGGGAAAGATAAGCCCCACGCTCGACGGAAACATCGTATTCGAAATGAAGCTGGGGAACGACGCGCAATTTCAGCCTATGGAAAAGCTGGCTGTGCAAGAATCCGGCAGCGCGCTTCAATGCTTTGGCGATCGCTTCCCTTTCCATTTCGCTGCCCAGGAACGTATAAAACACTTTCGCATGGGAATGATCCCGGCTCACTTCCACGTCCGTGATCGTCACCATGCCTATTCCAGGATCCTTGACTTCGGTCCTCAGCAATTCGGCCAGTTCGCGCTGGATCTGCTGCGCAATGCGCTCCGATCTTGAAAAATTCGCCATCACAACGTGCGCGCGATTTCGACAATCTCGAACACCTCGAGCTTGTCCCCCACTTCTATTTCATTGTAGTTCCTGAGGGAAAGACCGCATTCGAAGCCCGCCTTGACTTCCCTGACATCGTCCTTGAAGCGCTTCAGCGAATCGAGCTCGCCGGTGTGGATGACGACCTCGTTTCTCAGCACGCGCACCATTGCGCCGCGCTTCACCAAGCCTTCGAGCACGTAGCATCCCGCCACTGCGCCGACTTTCGATATTCTGAAAACCTGCCTGATTTCGACGAGCCCGATGACGTTTTCCTTGCGCTCCGGCGCGAGCAGGCCCGAAAGCGCGGCCTTGACTTCGTCCACAGCCTCGTAGATGATCGTGTAATAGCGCACGTCCACGCCGGAGGACGCGATCAGCTTTCTCGCCGTCACGTCCGCCCTGACATTGAATCCGAGCACCACTGCGCTCGAAGCCAGGGCCAAATTGACGTCGGATTCCGTGATCGCCCCCACCCCGCTGTGGATGATGTTGACCTTGACCTCGTCCGTGGAAAGCTTCTCGAGGGAATAGGCGAGCGCCTCGGCTGAACCCTGGACATCCGCCTTGATAATGAGCGCGAGCGATTTGACTGCGTCTTCGGCCATCTGCTCGAACATGTTTTCAAGCTTCGAAGCCTGCTGCTTCGCCAGTTTCACGTCCCTGAATTTCCCCTGCCTGAAGAGCGCGATCTCGCGCGCCTTCCTCTCGTCCATGAGCACCAGCGCATCCGCTCCGGCCGAAGGCACGTCGGAAAGCCCCTGGATTTCGACAGGGATGGAGGGCCCGGCTTCCTGAATGGTTTTGCCGTTTTCGTCCAGCATGGCCCTCACGCGCCCGTAAACCGCGCCTGAAAGCAATACGTCTCCCCGCCTCAATGTGCCTGACTGGACGAGGATCGTGGCAACCGGCCCCTTGCCCTTGTCCATTCTCGCCTCGATCACGATGCCCTTTGCCGGAACGTCCTTCGCCGCCTTCAGTTCAAGCACCTCAGCCTGAAGCAGGACGCTGTCGAGAAGATCGTCTATGCCTTTCCCGGTCTTGGCGGAAACTTCGACGAACATCGTGTCGCCGCCCCAGTCTTCAGGCACCACGCCCTGGGCGACCAGTTCCTGCCTGACCCGCTCCGGATTCGCCTCGGGCTTGTCGATCTTGTTGATGGCCACGACGATGGGCACATGGGCCGCCTTGGCATGATGGATGGCCTCGATCGTCTGGGGCATGACCCCGTCGTCCGCACCCACCACGAGGATGACCACGTCCGTCGCTCTCGATCCGCGCGCGCGCATGGCCGTGAAAGCTTCATGGCCCGGGGTATCGAGAAAGGTGATGACGCCTTTCGGGGTTTCCACATGATAGGCGCCGATATGCTGGGTGATGCCGCCCGCCTCCCCGCTCGCCACCCGGCTCCTCCGGATATAATCCAGAAGCGAGGTTTTGCCGTGGTCGACATGGCCCATGACAGTCACGACCGGCGCACGGGACTCGAGCTCCGCTTCATGCGCTTCGAGCGATTCGGTCAGATAGGCGTCTGGCTCGTCGATCTTCGCCGGTTTTGCCAAATGCCCGAGCTCCTCCACCGCGACCATCGCGGTATCCTGATCGAGAACCTGATTGATGGTGACCATGCTGCCGAGCTTCATCAACGCCTTGATGACTTCGGCAGCCTTCACGTTCATTTTCTGGGCCAGTGCTGCGACGCTTATGGTTTCGGGCACGAGCACTTCCCGAACGATCGGTTCGGTCGGCATCGAAAAGGCATGCTCTTCCTTGCGGTGATTCTTGTGCTCCTTCTTTCCCCCTCGCCAGCCCTGGGTCACACCGAGATCGCCCTTGACCTTGAGGCCGCCCTTCTTGACCCCCTCGTCCTTCCAGACGGGTTTGGCCGATTTCTTGGCCCCCTTCTTCTCGCCCTTCTCCTCGATCGCGGGGGCAGGCTTGTGCAGCGTGCCCTCCACCTTGGCTTCCTCAGGCTTGACTTCGACCTGCTCGCGCTTCTGCTGCCTCTTTTCCTCCTTTTCGCGGAATTCGGCTGCCTGCCGCGCTGCAAGTTCGGCTTGTTTCGCAGCCTCTTCCTGACGGATCTGCATCTGTTCTTCGTCGATCACGGGATGAGGCGCGGCTTCCGGCACGGGGAGAGGCTCGGGAGCGGGCGCCTCGGCTGTCACCGGGGCTTCCATGGGCATTTCTTCGCGCTTGACGAAAACGCGCTTTTTCCTAACCTCGACCTGGATGGTACGGGATTTTCCGCTGCTGTCGGCTTTCTTGATTTCCGAAGTCTGGCGGCGGGTCAGCGTGATCTTTTGCTGCCCTTCCCCTGTACCGTGAGCGCGTCTCAAATAATCGAGCAGCCTGGTCTTGTCCAGCTCGCTCACTGCATCGGAAAGCTTCCGCTTATCGACGCCGGCAGCCCGCAGCTGCTCGAGCAGCTGCGGGCCGGAAACACCCAGCTCAGCGGCGAATTGCTCTACATTCATCTGTCCCATTGATATCCTTATACACCTATTCGAACCATGGCGCACGCGCCGCCATGATCAATTTGGCCGCACGCCCTTTATCCATTCCTGTCAGCTCAATCAAATCGTCCACGGCGAGATCGGCGAGATCGTCCCGGGTGGAAACCCCTTGAGAAGCAAGCTGCTTGGCCGTCTGGGCATCCATGCCTTCCAGCGAGAGCAAATCCCCTGCTGCATGCTCGACCTTCTCCTCGCTCGCAATCGCCTCCGTCAGAAGCGCATTCCTCGCCCTGCTTCTCAGCGCATTGACCGTTTCCTCGTCGAATGATTCGATCTCCAGCATTTCGTTGAGCGGCACGTAGGCGACTTCTTCCAGGGTGCTGAATCCTTCCTGGACCAGGATGTCGGCCACTTCTTCGTCGACGTCCAGCCTTTCCATGAAGAGCTTCCTGATTTCCTCGAATTCAGCCTGGTTTTTCTTGTCCGATTCTTCGACCGTCATGAGGTTGAGCTGCCATCCAGTCAGATCCGTGGCCAGCCTGACGTTCTGCCCATTCCTTCCGATCGCCTGGGCGAGCTGGTCATCCTCGACGATGATGTCCATGCTGTGCACTTCCTCGTCGACGACAACGCCGCTGATTTCGGCCGGGGCCAGCGCATTGATCACGAAAGTCGCCGGGTCCGCAGACCAGAGAATGATGTCGACGCGCTCGCCCGCCAGTTCGCCCGTCACCGCCTGAACGCGCGAGCCTCGCATGCCCACGCAGGTTCCGATGGGATCGATGCGCTGATCATTGGATTTCACGGCGATCTTGGCGCGCGACCCGGGATCCCTTGCCGCAGAAACGATTTCGAGCATCCCCTCGTCGATTTCAGGCACCTCGAGCTCGAAAAGCCTGACCAGGAATTCCGGCGCGACTCTCGACAAGACCAGCTGGGGCCCCCTTCCGCCCCTGTCGATCCGCAAAAGATAGGCGCGAACCCTGTCGCCCACCCTCAGGTTTTCCTTGGGGATCATCTGATCCCTTGGCAGAACGGCCTCGATCTTTCCCGCCTCGATGATCGCATTGCCTCGCTCCATGCGCTTGATCGTGCCGCTGACCAGGAATTCCTTGCGATCGAGAAAATCCTTGATGAGCTGCTCCCGCTCGGCGTCCCTGATTTTCTGCACGATCACCTGCTTCGCGCTCTGCGCGCCGATGCGCCCGAATTCTATCGCCTCGACCGGCTCCTCGATCACTTCGCCTATTTCTATATCGGCCTTTTTCTTGAGCGCTTCCGACAAGCTGATCTGGCTGGGCGTGACTTCCGGCGAGTCGTCCGCGACGACCTCCCAGCACCTGAAAGAGGAATAATTCCCGGTTATGCGATCGATATTCACCCTGACATCGACATCATCATGCAGCTTCTTCTTGGTGGCGGCAGCCAGTGCCGACTCCAGCGCTCCGAAGACAATTTCCTTGTCGACATTCTTCTCTCGCGCAAGCGCATCCACCATCAACAATACTTCGCGACTCATTCAGCCTCCAGCATAATATTCACACCGCATCAATCAAAATCAGGGATCAGCCTCGCCTTGTCCACATCGGCAAGGCTGAGCAGAACGGGCTTTTCGTCGACGAGCAACTGAAAAACGCCCTCATGCATTTCTCCCAGAATACCCGAAAAAATTTTCCGACCCGCAATGGGCAACCTCAGCTTGATTCTAGCCCTGTGCCCGACAAATCTCGCAAAATCCGCTTCCTTGTTCAGGGGTCTGTCCATTCCGGGAGAAGAGACTTCCAGCCTGTCATAGTCGACGTTTTCAACTGCGAAAACCCTGGAGAGGTGGTTGCTGACCGCCGTGCAATCCTCTATGCTGATGCCTTCCGGCTTGTCGATGAACACCCTCAACAGCCTGCCGCGGTTGGCAATCTCGATATCGACCAGTTCAAAGCCCAGGCCCGTCAGCGTCGTTTCCAGCAAGGCGCGCAGATCCATAATTCTCCACAAACAAAAAATGGGCTAACAGCCCATCAAATTATTTAAATTTTAACAAAAAACGCAAACGATTGAAAGATTCAGCGCGCCCGGCCCCGATTCAGGGAAATCGTTCCCAGGGCGATTTCCCCGAGAGCAGTTCCGAAAAATAATCCACGAAGGCCCTGATCCTCGCCGAACGCCTGGCGCATTCCAGGTAAACGGCATAAGCGCCGAGTTCGGGCAAAGGGTAATCCTCGAGCAACCTTTTCAGCCTGCCCAACTTAAGGTCTTCATAAACCAGGAATATCGGCAGAACAGCGATGCCCTGCCCTGCGAGCGCAGCGAGCCTGATCATGTCGCCATTGTTCGTCCTAAAATTGCCGCTGACAGGGGCTTCATCCAGGAATTTCCATATCGAAGCATAGCGGTATTGCAGGCAGTTATGCGAACGCAATTCGCCGGGGCTCTCGGGTTTTCCGAATTTCTCCAGATAGGAACCCGCGGCGCAGGCCACCAGCGGAATGCCCAGAAGACGCCGTGCGACGAGCGTTTCCTTCAATTCAAGGGAAATGCGTATGGCGACGTCCACCCCTTCCTCCACGAACTCGACCACCTTGTCCGAGAAATTGACATCGAGTTCGAGCGAGGGATAGCGCGTGCAAAAATCGGGAAGACTGGGCGCAAGGTAGCGCAACCCGAAGCTTTGGGGAAGACTGACCCTCAAGAGCCCCCGGGGACCCGCATCGGCCTCCGCGGCGAGCGCCTCCGCCTCCTCCACATCGGACAGGATCTGCCTGCAGCGCTCGTAATAGGCCACCCCTGTTTCCGTGAGGGCGAGCCTTCGCGTGGTGCGGCTCAACAGGCGGGCGCCGAGATGCCTTTCCAGTTCCGAGACGAGCCTCGATGCGGAAGTGGTCGAGACGAGCAACTGCTCTGCAGCCCTCACGAAAGAACCCGCCTCCACCACAGCGATATAGACGCGCATTGCAAACAGTCTGTCCATGATTATCCCGGAATTCGTTATATTCTTTCCCGAAAATGCAAGTTTATCTCGGTTTCCGAAATTGGCAAAATCAGTTCAGCATAACTTCAGATGAGGAGCAATCATGGCAACAATAGCAGTGGTCTATCACAGCGGATACGGTCATACGGCAAGGCAGGCCGAAGCCGTCATGAAGGGTGCGGCATCCGTGCCCGGAATGGAGGCTGCCCTTTATCCCGTTTCGGAAATGGGCGAAAAGGAATGGCAGGAACTGTCCGCAGCCGACGCGATCATTTTCGGCGCCCCGACCTACATGGGCAGCGTCTCCGCCCTCTTCAAGGAATTCATGGACAAGAGCTCGAAAGTCTGGTTTTCCCAGGGATGGAAGGACAAGATTTCAGCGGGCTTCACCAATTCCGCAAGCCAGAGCGGGGACAAGCTCAATTCGCTGATCCAGCTCATGATATTTGCCATGCAGCATAGCATGATCTGGGTCGGAACAGGGCTCTTGCCGGGCAACAACCACAGCCAGGGATCGGTGAACGATCTCAACCGCCTCGGCAGTTCTTCGGGCGCGATGGCCCAGTCGAATGCCGATCAGGGCGCGGAAGCGATGCTGGGATCGGACCTCGACACCGCCTCCCGTCTCGGCATGCGCGTCGCAGAAAAAACGCTGCAGTTCATCAGTGGGAGAAACTAAGGCCTACTTGGCAAAATCGGATAACGCTTCAGCCGGAAAAATGATGCGCCTCGCCAGAGAAAGATGTTTCGCCCAATAGCTTTCCGTGAGATCGGAAACCATCACGCTGCCGGTTCTCGTGCTTGCGGCGTGGATGAATTGGTTGCCGCCGAGGTAGATGCCGACGTGCGAAATCCGGTTTCTCACGGTTCTGAAGAAGACGAGATCCCCCGGCTTCAGGTCTGCAAGGCTGATGCGTTGCCCGATCAGGCTCATGGCTCTCGAGCTGTGAGGGAGGGAAAGCCCCTCGACATGGTCGAACACGTAGCGTACGAATCCGCTGCAATCGAAGCCGCTCGAAGGATTCGTGCCGCCGCCCCGGTAGGCCGCGCCGGTTTGGTTCAGCGCATAGTCGAGAAGCGCTCGGATGGACGTGCTCTCCTGCCCGGAATCATCGGCATGGACGGCGCTGCTGAAAAGCAGCGTCAGAATGATGAACAGGATCCTGAAAGTCATGGCGAGAGTTTAAAAACCTTTTGCCTTCCTGTAAAGCTTCACCTGTAAAATTTGACGGGGGCGATGGAAGGTGGAGGCGAATTGAGTATGGTTTTCCTCATTCTCCCTACGACATGCATCTCGCAGGCCCTGCAGTCGAACGTCAACGTGAGCCGCTCGGCTCCGTTCTCGAGCACCATCGGCTCGGCCCGCACCTGCCCCTGAACGCCCTGGACCCCTTTGGCCTGTTTCGGGCAAAGCTTGAATGCGTAGCGCAGGCAATGCTTGGTGATCATGAGTGAAACCTCCCCCTTCTCCTTGTGCGCTTCGTAAGCCTCGTCGATGAGCTTCACCCCATGTTTTTCGTAGAATGAGCGCGCCTTCGAGTTGTACACATTGGCGAGATAGCTGAGGGAATCTTCCGGGTAGGGAACGGGGGGATGGACCGGCAATTTGCGAATGCCTTTCGGCATGGCCTGCAATCTCGCATCTTCCAGTCTGGAAACGGCATCCCGCCTCATGGCATTGAGAAAAGACGCCTGAACGAACCATGATCCTGAAAGATTGACGCTGATTTCACCGGCAAAAAAAGGCGTATTGCCCAGTTTCGAAAGATTCTCCCTGATTCCTTTTTCCACGCCCGAAGGATTTTTGGCGAGCTCGAAATTGAGCCTGGCTTCCGATGTCGCCCGACAGCCGTCTTCATCGGTCAGGGTGAGCCTCAGCCCTTCCATCGTTTCATCGAGCTGCATGCCGATCTCTATCCTGCGCTGCGCGGAAGGTTTGAGTAGCGCCTGTTCCCAGGCATGGTCGCGGTTGCGGTAAATGGAAAGTCCGGCTTTCAATCCTTCGATCCTGTCGGGATAAATCCGCCATGCATTCCCGATTTTCTCCGCCCTGTTGATCCGGGTGCCCAGCGCTTCGCGCTTTTTCATGAAACTCAAGCCGTCGCCGTTGTGGATTTCTTCCGGGGAATCCAGCTCGAACCAGTCCGTCCCCATGCGAGTGACGGGCCCGAGCGGCTTGCCCAGGAATTTCGGGGAATCGAATGCGCCTATATCTTCCTTCCTGCCATTCACGAAATAATCCGTCGAGCCTCGATGGAAAGTTTTTTCCGGGTCGGGCATGAAACTGAAACTGGATTTTCCGCTCGAATGCCTGGAAAATTCAGGCCTATTTTCCATGATCGAGTCAAGAAGAAGCCTGTAGTGCGCCGTGACGTTCTTCACATAAGGCGCTTCCTTGTAGCGCCCTTCTATCTTGAAAGAGCTGATGCCCGCATCGATCAATGCCTCGAGATTGGCGCTCTGGTCGTTGTCCTTCATCGAGAGAAGATGCTTCTCGAATGCCACGACCCGACCTTCCCCATCTTTCAGCGTGTAGGGCAGGCGGCAGGCCTGGGAGCAATCGCCGCGGTTCGCGCTTCTGCCGGTATGGGCATGGCTGATGTTGCATTGACCCGAATAGGCGACGCAAAGCGCACCGTGAACGAAGAATTCCAGAATGGCGTCGCTTGACGCATGGATCGAGCTTATTTCAGGAAGCGAAAGCTCCCTCGCCAGGACGATTTGCGAAAAACCCGAATTCGAAAGGAATGCGGCCTTTTCCTTGCTCCGTATATCGGTCTGGGTGCTGGCATGGAGTTCGACGGGGGGCAGATCGAGCTCCAGCAGCCCCATGTCCTGGACGATGAGCGCATCGATCCCCGCTTCATGGAGTTCCCAGACAAGACTTTGGGCCGCTTCGAGCTCGGAATCGTGCAGAATGGTATTGAGGGTCGCATAAACGCGCGCGTGATAACGATGGGCGAAATCGCAAAGACCTGCGATATCCTTCACCGAATTCGCGGCATTGGCCCTCGCCCCGAAGGCGGGGCCGCCGATGTAGACAGCATCCGCGCCGTGCAATATCGCTTCCCGTCCGATCTCGGCAGTCCTGGCAGGGGAAAGCAGTTCCAGATAGCGTGTCATGGAAGGACTTCGAAATCACCGGATCCTACCCGAAATCCGACCTTCCCGCCAGACCGGGCTCATTTAAGGAACTCAACGTGCCGCCCGGCCTCATCAGCCAGGCTGCCGCGATCGCCGAGAGCACCCGCAAGGACGTGCTCGGCAAATAGGCGTCATTCCTCAAGGAGGCTGCGCAGCATCCATGCGTTCTTTTCGTGGATCTGCATACGCTGGGTAAGGAGATCCAGGGTGGGCTGGTCGCCCGCCTTTTCCGCCAGGGGAAACAGGGTTCTTGCCGTGCGCACGACGGTCTCCTGACCTTCTATGAGTTGGCGTATCATATCTTTCGCCTTCGGGGCGCCTTCGCTATCCTTGACCGATGAAAGCTCGGCAAATTCCTTGTAGCTTCCGGGCGCGGGGAAGCCGAGCGCCCTGATTCTTTCGGCGATGAGATCAACGGCCGTCCAGGCTTCAGTGTACTGGTCCATGAAGAGAATGTGCAGGGTCTGGAACATGGGCCCTGTGACGTTCCAATGGAAATTGTGCGTCTTGAGATAAAGCGTGTAGGTGTCAGCAAGAAACCTGGAGAGCCCTTTCGCGATGTCCCCCCTGTCCTTTTCCGAAATGCCTATATCGATCTTCATGATTCTTCCTCCTATGGAATCGTTTCAGTCATGCCACGATTCATTCTAGGCAGACAAACGAATGGTTGGAAATGAATTTTTTCCAGGAATCAGATTGCCATTTTAAATTGCCCTTGACAAGCCTCCCTTTCGGCACAAGAATATTCAGAATATTCATTCTGATTTGATCCATGCCACGAAGCCGGGAATTCGAACCTGATGTTGCGCTGGAAAAGGCCATGCGGCTTTTCTGGCAGAAAGGGTATGTCGAAACGTCGGTGGACGATCTTGTGGAAGCGACCGGCGTCAGCCGCTAC
>JAJZVB010000053.1 GCA_021845885.1 Pseudomonadota bacterium | reverse complement strand
GGTTCGAGAAGCGGCAGGATCGCGTGGCAGTTCGCCAGGGACTGGGCGGGAAGGGAAAAGTCGAGCGCCTGATTATCCCCAGGCGCCTCTCAGCATGGCGACGCCGTGGGCGCCGTGCCTTTGCGCCATGTCCAGATCGGATGAGGCAAGCCCGCCTATCGCATAGACCGGAATCGGGCATTCCCTGACCATTTCAGAGAAATTTTCCCATCCCAGGCCATCCTTTCCGGGGTGGCTCTTCGTGAAAAGCAGGTTGCCGAGGACTGCGAAATCCAGGCCCAGAGAAACGGCCTTGTCGAGCTCGCGCCTGTTGTGAACGGATGAACCGCACCAGTCGAAATCGGGCTTCACGGATAAGTGCATGAGCTGGTTCGACGAGAGGTGAACGCCGTGAGCCTTGATTTCATGCGCGAGCTCGACTTCGGAATTGATCATGACCTTCGCCCCTTCCGCGATCGCCATGACTTCCCTTGCGAAGCGCTTCAACGCATCGCGATCCATTCCCTTTTCCCTCACCTGGATGAATTTCAGCCCTTTTTCAAGGGCGGCCTTCAGCTTCTCGATCTGAAGATCGATGCCCAGTTCGCCTGCATTCGTGACGGCATAGATAGGAGGAAGCCTCAACGCCCGCAGAATAGGCTCGTTGGCCGGAAGAAGCGGGGCGACATTGACGTCGAACGGATCCTGCCAGGCAAGCTGCTGGTTCTCCAGTCCTTCAGGATCGCCTTTCCATGCCAGGACCCGGAAGAAATTGAGCTTCACGGTCGCATGGGAATAATGGAAAATCCTGGAAATCCAGGGATGAAGATGATACGGGTCGATGCCGATTTCCTCCTTCAGCTCCCGCTTCAATGCTTCGATTGCCGATTCCCCCGCCTCTATTTTGCCTCCCGGAAATTCCCAGTATCCCGGGTAAGGCTTCCCTTCAGGCCTCCTTCCGAGCAGGATGCTGCCTTCGGGTGAAACGATGATGCCGGCTGCGACTTCAACCATGTTCTTCCTCCCTTTTTTCCTCGGGTATGCGGTATTGTTCCGTGGCCCATTGCCCCAGGTCGATCAGCTTGCAGCGTTCCGAGCAGAACGGCCGGTAGGCATTTTCAGGATTCCATTCCGATTCGTTCCCGCATTGCGGACAGGTGACGATCATAAATTGTAAAAACTCAGCTTGAATTCGATGTCGCTTTCGCAGGCCTTGGGCCTTTGCCTGATTTCAGCGGTGACGAAGCGGATGTTGAGCGCATACTTGTTCGCGCTGATTTCCGGAACGCAGGGCAGGGTGTTGTCCAAACTGACGGCGAGCATCTGGGCCGTCCTTCCGGCAAGGATCTGCTGGAAGCAGCCGTTCTGGGCGACATACCTCAAGGTTTTCCCGCTCTCCCTGAGGATCCTGAGCACGATGGCGATGCTGTTCCTGATGGGCAGGATCGGGGCGAGCCAAAGATCCAGGTCATGCTGCCTTCTTTCCGCGGACTGGTTGAGCCAGTAATGATAGGAGGGCAGGTCGAATTCGCACGCGCCTCCGGGAATGCCCGTTCTCTGCTTGATGTTCATGAGCCATTCGTTGTCCTTGAGATGCTGGCCGATCTTTCCCGGCATGGCGAAAAGCCTGGAAGCCGCCGCTTCGATCTCGTCCAGCACCCCTTCCAGGGCGTCTTCGGATACTGCAGGATTGTCCCTGAGCAGTGCGAGCGCCTGTCTTTGCCGCTCGAGCTCCTGCATCAGGTCGGACTTGAGATCGGCCCGCCCCGATACATCCAGGATTTCGAAAAGGGTGGTGAGCGCCGCGTGATGCGCCATGGCCTCATCCTGTTTCAGGAAGAAATCCACCCGGTTGCACAAATCCTCCAGCCGCAGGAGGGTGCGGGTCCGCTCGTTGATAGGGTATTCATAACTGATCACGGGAGGCGAGCCGGCAACATTTGGAATAAGTTCACAATTCTGAACGATTAGCATGGATTTTTCAAATATTCCGCCAGATAGGTCCTGTGCAATTTCAGCACCCCGGCCTCCAGAATTTCCAGGGAGCCTTCATTTTCCAATATGTCGTCCGCCTTTTTCAGGCGCTCGGCCCTGCTGACCTGTTTTTCCATGATGGAAAGCACTTCGCCTTTTCCGAGCGAGCTTCTTTTCATGGCCCGAATGATCTGGGTGGCTTCGCTGCAGTCGACGATCAGGACCCTGTCGGCCAGTTCAAGGTACTGGTTCGTCTCGAAGAAAAGCGGGACGACGACGAGGTAATAGGGGGAAGAGACGAGGGCTATTCTTCTTTTCACCTCTTCCCTGATCATGGGGTGAAGAATGGATTCGAGCTTCTTCCTCGAGGATTCGCTGGAGAAAACGAGCTTGCGCATGGCGCCCCTGTCGAGACTTCCGTCATGGACATATTCGTCCCCGAAAGATTCGGCAATGGCTTTGATCGCAGGCCCATTTTTCGAGGTGAGCGAATGGGAAATTTCGTCGGTGTCGATGACTTCGATCCCGAGTTTCGAAAAAATCGAGGCGACCGTGCTTTTCCCGGAACCTATTCCGCCTGTCAACGCAATGCCGAAAGGCCTGCTAGCCAAGATAAGCCCTTGCGATTTCCCTTCCCCAGAAAAGCGCGATCAGTCCCCCTCCGGCGAGATAGGGGCCGAAAGGGATGGGGATGTTTCTCCCATGCCTGGCGAGAACGATCATGGCAATGCCGATTACGGCGCCCACGAAGGAAGAAAGCAGGATGACGAGAAGGAGCTGTCCCGCTCCGAGCCATGCCCCGATTGCAGCGAGCAGCTTGAAGTCTCCATAGCCCATGCCCTCCTTTTTCATAATCAGCCTGAAAAGCCAGTAGAGGCTCCACAGGGAAAGATAGCCGAAAACCGCGCCGAGCACGGCGGACTCGAGGCTGACGTAACCCCCCTCTAGGTTGAAGAGCAGTCCCGCCCAGAGCAAAGGGAGCGTGATCGAATCGGGAAGGAGTTGCGTGTCGATGTCGATAAAGGCCAGTGCGATCATCGCCCAGACGAAAATGAGCGATCCGAAGGTCCCTATGCCGAATCCGAAATGCCATGCGGCATATCCGCTCATCATGCCTGTAAGGGCCTCCACCAACGGCGTCCTCGAGGGAATCGCCGCCTTGCAGTGTCTGCATTTTCCGCCAAGCAAAAGATAGCTCAATACCGGGATGTTGTCCCTGGGGGCGATGGGATGACCGCAGGAATCGCATCTCGAGCGCGGCACGACAAGGTTGAAGGGCGGACCCGCCTCGATCGTTCTGCCTTCCAGCTCGGCGCATTGGTTCTTCCAGCCGTTTTCCATCATTTTGGGCAGGCGGGAGATGGCGACATTGAGGAAGCTGCCCATCATCAGCCCGACGATCGCGCAGACCGCGGTGAAAAGAATGGGGTAAGATTCGAGGTAATCCATCATACCACCTGGCCCATCTTGAATATGGGCAGATACATCGCGATCACGAGTCCGCCGATCAGCGTGCCGAGAACGACCATGATGATCGGCTCCATGAGGCTGCTCAATGCATCCACCGCATTGTCAACCTCCTCCTCGTAGAAGTCGGCCACCTTGCCGAGCATGCTGTCGAGCGCGCCGGATTCCTCGCCTATGGAGACCATCTGCAGCACCATGTTGGGGAAAACAGCCGTGTTCTGCATGGCGGTGGTGAGGCTCGTTCCGCTGCTGACATCGATCTGGATTTTCTTCGTGGCTTCGGCATAAAGAAAATTCCCGGATGCCCCGGCGACCGAATCCAGCGACTCGACGAGCGGAACGCCTGCAGCGAACATCGTCGACAGCGTGCGGGTCCAGCGCGCTATCGAAGATTTTCTGATCAGTTCGCCGAAAATGGGAATTTTCAGCAGCAAAAGATCCATCGTGTGCTGCATTTTGACCGAACGCTTCCAGGTGTAGAAAAAGGAATAAAGCCCGATGCCGAGTCCGCCGAAAATCGCCCACCAATAGGCGACGAAGAAGTCGGATATCGCCATGACGAAAAGCGTGGGGGCTGGAAGATCAGCGCCGAAATTCGAAAAAAGGGTCTTGAAGGCGGGGATCACGAAAATCATGATGATCGACGTGATGATGAAGGCCACCACGACGACGGCAGTCGGATAGAACATGGCGGACTTGATCTTGCCCTTGATCGCGAGAATTTTTTCCTTGTAGGTTGCAAGCCGGTCCAGCAGGCTTTCCAGTATGCCGGCCTGCTCGCCGGCCCCGATCAGATTGCAGAAAAGCGCATCGAAATAAAGGGGGTGTTTGCGGAAGGACTGATTGAGGCTGCTCCCCGTTTCGACGTCCGCCTTGACGCTCATCAGGAGTTTCGTTACGGCGGGATTGCTGTGCCCTTTCGCGACAATGTCGAAGGATTGAAGCAGCGGGACGCCTGCTTTCATCATGGTGGCGAGCTGCCGGGTGAAAAGCGCGATATCCTTTTCGGTGATTTTCTTGTCCCTGGAAAGGCGCTGCTTCTGGATCTTCGAGACGATGATGCCCTGTCTGCGCAATGTGGCATTGACGATGGCTTCGCCCTTTGCGCGCATTTCCCCTTTCACCTGCTTGCCGCTCTTGTCGCGGCCTTCCCATAGAAAGGAGAATTCCTTTCCCTCTTTCTTGACTGTTGTCGCCATGACGCCCCAGTTTACATGTTGGTGATCGCCTCGATTTCCTCGAGCGAGGTCAGTCCCTGTTTGACCTTCAATAGTCCGGACTGCCGCAGGTCTCTGACGCCTTCCCTTTTGGCCTGCTCGGCGATTTCCGTGGAAGATCCCTGATTCAGGATGATACGCGACATTTCCTCGGAAATGGGCATGACCTGGTATATGCCCACCCTGCCCTTGTATCCGCGCCCTTGGCAGATGTCGCAGCCCACCGGCCCATAAGGCTTCCAGCTTCCATCCAGATCTTCGCTGGAGAATCCAGCATCGAGCAGCGCCTCCATCGGGATGTCCTTTTCAGCCTTGCAGCTGCAGAGACGGCGGGCCAGCCTTTGCGCTGTAATCAAGATGACCGAACTCGCGATGTTGAAGGGCGCCATGCCCATGTTCTGCAGCCGGGTCAATGTCGAAGGGGCGTCGTTGGTGTGAAGGGTGGAAAGAACGAGGTGGCCAGTCTGGGCCGCTTTCACGGCGATGTCCGCCGTTTCGAGATCCCTGATTTCGCCGACCATCAACACATCGGGATCCTGGCGCAGGAATGCCTTCAGGGCGACGGCGAAAGTCAGGCCGACCCTTTCATTGATGTTGACCTGATTCACGCCAGGCAGGTTGATTTCCGCCGGATCCTCGGCAGTGGAAATGTTGATGCCGGGTTGATTGAGTAGGTTGAGGCAGGTGTAGAGGGAAACTGTTTTTCCGCTTCCCGTGGGGCCCGTCACGAGTATCATGCCGTAGGGCCGCCCTATGGCCTCGAGCATCTGGACCTTCTGGTCAGGCTCGTAGCCCAGCGCTTCGATTCCCAGCTTCGCGCTGGAGGGGTCGAGGATACGCATGACGATTTTTTCGCCGAAGAGGGTGGGGAGCGTGCTGATCCTGAAATCGATGGCATGCGTTTCCGAAAGCGCGAGCTTCAGCCTGCCGTCCTGGGGGATCCTTCTTTCGGAAATGTCCAGCCTCGAGATCACCTTCAGGCGGCTGGCCAGCTTTTCCTTGACGAAAATCGGGGGCTGGGCCACTTCGTAGAGCATGCCGTCGATTCTGTAGCGTATCCTGTAGAATTTTTCGTAAGGCTCGAAATGGATGTCCGATGCGCCGGCATTGATGGCATCCAGAAGCGTTTTCTGGATGAACTTGACGATGGGGGCGTCTTCGATCTCCGCGCTGGAAGCTTCGGGCTGCAGCGTTTTGGCGACTTCGTCTATGAATTCGAGATTGAGGTCGATTTCCTCTTCGGCGAATTTATTGAAGGTTTCAGGTGAAGATTCGGCGGTCTTCTGGATGAAGGCGGTGAGCTTGTCGTCCTCGACGATCACGGGTTCTATGGCGAGCCCGGTCTTGAACTTGATTTCATCCAGACCCTGCAGGTTTTCCGGGTTGGAAGTCGCGACGAAAAGCCGGTTTCCCCGTTTGTAAAGGGCGGCTATCCGGTGCTTCTGCATCAGCTTGACGTCGATGAGCGAAGCGGGAAGGGTTTCCCTGGCGATGGCATTGATGTCGAGCAGCGGATAGCCGAAAGTCTGAGAAGCGAACATGGCGGCCTCGAGGGGATCGATCCGCCCGCTCTTGATCAATTCGGAAATGAAGCTGCCCCCGCCGGAAGAGGCCGAGAGCTCGAATGCCTTGGCTTCGCTTTCCGAGAGCTTGTTCTGCTGCACCAGCGCCCGAGCAAGGCTGCTATTGAATTGGATGGCCATGCTTGCCCGTATTCAGTTTTGGGAAGATACGCGCCATTTTGACAAATCGCCCCTGAGTTTGCACGATTTCCACGGGATAACCTGCAATTTTCAGGCTTGTTCCCGATTCGGGTATGTCCTCGAAATGCTCGAGTATGAGCCCGTTCAGCGTTTTCGGGCCGTGCAGGGGCAGCGAAAGGCCGAGCTTTCTGTTGAGTTCCCGAAGCAGGCTGCTCCCCTCCACGAGATAGCTGTCGTCCTCGAATTTCTGGTACATTCCCGTCTGCATCGGAGAATGCGCATTGAATTCGCCTACGATTTCCTCGATGATGTCCTCCAGTGCGACGAGCCCCTTGAGTTCGCCGTATTCGTCCACGACCAGCCCTATTCTCCGCCTGTTTTCCTTGAAATGCTGGAGCTGGGAAAAAAGCGGAGTGCCTTCTGGAATGAAATAGGGTTCGCGCAGGATCTGCGCGAGATCCTCGGTGCTTATTCTTTCTGCCTCCAGGCTGGCCAGCGCCTTTCTCACCTCGAGTATGCCCACCACGTTGTCGAGGTTCTCCCTGTAGGCAAGGACCCTGGCATGATAGGCGGTGGAAAGCTGTTCGCGCATGACTTCGGGAGGGGAGGCGATGTCGATTGCCTCGATCTGGGTTCTCGGGATCATGACGTCGTCCACCGTGATGGCCTCCAGATCGAGTATGTTGAGCAGGATGCTCTGATGCCCTTTCGGGATGAAATGGCTTTCCTCGAGGACGAGCATCCTCAATTCCTCCATGCTGAGCTTGTGCGCGGCCCCCGTTCCCAATGTCTTGATTCTCAAAAGCCAGAGCAGCGAGTGCACGAAAAGATTGACGAACCAGATGACGGGCTTCGCGGCCTGCAAGAGGGGGGAGAGCACGAAGCTTGCCGGGAAGGCGATTTTCTCGGGATAGGATGCGCCGATGATTTTCGGCGTGATCTCGCTGAATACGAGGAGCAGGAAGGTCAGCACGAGCGCGCCCAATGTGATGACCCATTCGTGATTGCCGAAAAGCCTGATCGCGATCACTGTGACGAGGGAGGCTGCGGCAGCATTGACGAGGCTGCTGCCGAGCAGCACGACGCTCAGCAGCCTGTCGACTTTTTGCAATAGCTGGTTCGTGAGCTTGGCGCCTCTGTGCCCGGTTTGCGCAAGATGCTTCAGCCTGTAGCGGTTGATGGCCATCATGCTGGTTTCCGAAATGGAGAAGAATGCGGAAAGAATGATGAAGACGACGAGAAAGAGGAGAAGCGTCGTCAGCGAGATGTTGTCCATTACCGCTTGAGTATGACTTCCAGCACGAATTTGCTGCCGATGTAGGCGAGCAGCAGCATGATGAAGCCGGTCATCGTGGATCGAACCGCGATCCTGCCCCGCCAGCCGTAAAAATGCCTGCCGCCCAGAAGCACTGCGAAAATCGCCCAGGAAATGAAGGCGAAAATGGTCTTGTGGTTGAACTCGAAAGGCTTGCCGAAAAGTTCTTCGGAATAGAAGGCGCCTGAAAAGAGCGTGAGCGTGAGCAGGATGAATCCTGCGCCGATGATGCGGAAAAGCAGTGTTTCCATGGTGAGCAGCGGGGGCAGGTTCTTCAGCAGCGTCGGCATCGCGCTGTGCAGGCGCTTCTCGATGAAATCCATGAGGAGCGCCTGAAGCGCGGCGATGGAAAAGAGGCTGTAGGCGAGCAATCCGATCGTGAGATGGAGCTTGAAGGCGAACATCCTGGCATTGGGCAGGAAATGCGGCGAGGGAAAGATGCCGGGAAGCAGCACGCAAATTGCAGCCAGCACGGCTATCGGGGTCTGCAGCGCTTTCAGGTTGTGAAAGAAGCTTCCGATCCAGTGGATGCCGACGATGAGCCAGACGATGGTCGAAATCGAATTGCCTATGCCGAAATTGAGTCCTTCGCTGGTCTCCACGAAAAGATTGCTGTAAAGCGCATAGCCATGCAGCAGGAAAGCCGGCACAACGGCATAACGGGTCCAGTTCTTTTCGGGTTCGCGCACGCAAAACTGCAGCACTGCGACGAGGGCATAAAGCAGCGAGGGGGCGAGGTAAATTAAAAAGCCGGGCATTTTGTTGTAGACTAGCAAAACAGCTTAAAGTGTACACCATCTCATGCCATAAGGCATTAATCTGGAATCAAGGACATGCTGGACAATCTGACGATGCGGTTATCGGGCGTGATCAAGACGCTCAGGGGGCAGGCCAGGCTCACGGAGGTCAATATCCAGGACGCGCTCCGGGAAGTCAGGATGGCGCTTCTGGAAGCCGATGTCGCCCTGCCCGTCGTGAAGGAGCTGATCGAGGAGATCAGGAAAAAGGCTGTCGGGCAGGAAGTGATGGGGAGCCTGACGCCCGGGCAGGCCTTCATAGGCGTCGTGCACCGCGAGCTGACGAGGCTCATGGGGGAGCACAATGCGGCGCTCAATCTCGCTGCGGTTCCCCCCGCAGTGATTCTGATGGCCGGGCTGCAGGGTGCGGGCAAGACCACGACGACGGGAAAGCTTGCGAAATGGATAAACGAGGGCATGAAGAAAAAAGTGCTCCTCGCCAGCTGCGACGTTTACCGTCCTGCCGCAATCGATCAGCTCAGAACCATTGCCGGCCAGCTCGGCGTTGAATTCTTCGAGCCGCAATCGGCAAAGCCGCTCGAAATCGCAAAAAACGCTCTCGATTACGGCAGGCGCCATTATTTCGACGTGCTCATCGTCGATACTGCGGGGCGGCTTGCAATCGACGAAGCCATGATGAAGGAGATCGCGGAAATCCACGCCGGGGTGAATCCCGTCGAGACGCTTTTCGTCGTGGATGCCATGCAGGGCCAGGATGCCGTGAATACGGCGAAGATCTTTTCCGAGACGCTCCCCCTCACCGGCGTGATCCTCACCAAGCTGGACGGTGATGCGAGGGGGGGGGCGGCGCTTTCTGTCAGGCATGTGACGGGAAAACCCGTCAAGTTCGTCGGCGTGGGGGAAAAGCTTTCAGGGCTGGAAGCCTTCCATCCGGAGCGCATGGCGTCCCGTATTCTCGGCATGGGGGACGTGCTGACCCTGATCGAGGAGGCGAGCCGCGGGGTCGACCTGGAAGAGGCCAGGAAACTCGCGCAGAAGGTGAAGTCCGGGAAGGGCTTCGATCTCGATGATTTCAAGACCCAGATGCAGCAGATGAGGAAAATGGGCGGGATGAATGCGCTCATGGACAAATTGCCCGCCCAGCTTTCCCAGGCGGCCCAAGGCGCTCAGATGGACGACAAGGTGATCGTCAGGATCGAGGGCATCATCAATTCCATGACCCGGCTCGAGCGGGCCAAGCCGGAGATCATCAAGGCGTCGAGGAAGCGCAGGATTGCCGCGGGCGCCGGGGTTTCGGTGCAGGAAGTCAATCGGCTCCTCAACCAGTTCGAGCAGACTCAGAAAATGATGAAAATGGTTTCGAAAGGCGGAATGGCGAAAATGCTCCGGGGAATGAAGGGAATGCTGCCAGGCCTTCGATGATTCTTCTTGCGGAAAATCCCTTTCCCGTAGTAGAATTCTGCTCTTTTAGTTTTGGGAGAGGTTAGGCGATGGTTATCGTGAGGCTCGCTCGAGGCGGCGCAAGGAAACGCCCCTTTTTCAATCTGGTCGTGGCGGACTCACGCAGCACGCGTGACGGCCGCTTCATTGAACGCGTCGGGTTCTATAACCCGGTAGCCCCCGAGGGGCAGGAAGCGCTGCGCATCCAGATGGACAGAGTCAAATATTGGCAGGATCGCGGCGCCCAGATGAGCGATGCGGTTTCCAAGCTGGTCAAGCGCTTCGGTGCCGCAGCCTGAGAAAATGGTTGTGATGGGGCAGGTTTCAGCCCCGTACGGAATCAGGGGGTGGATCAAGGTTCTCCCTTTCACCGAAACGACTGAAAGCCTGCTCGATTTCCCGACATGGTGGCTGGGAAGGGAAGGGCAATGGCGGGAAAGCCGGGTGATCGAGGCTCATGTCCAAGGCAAGAGCCTTGTCGCCAGCATCGAGGCGAGCCCGGACAGGAATGCCGCGGAAAGCATGAAGGGATGGCAGGTTGCTGTACCCAGGAGCAGCCTTCCGGATTCCGGGAAGGACGAATATTACTGGTCCGATTTGATCGGGCTCAAGGTGGTCAATCTCGATGGAGTCGAATTGGGTGTGGTCGAAGGCCTGATCGAGACCGGCGCCAACGATGTGCTGGAAGTGAAGGGGGAGCATGCGTATTCCCTCATTCCCTTCGTTTCCGGGTACATTCATGAAGTGGACATGAAAAGCAGGACGATCCGCGCCGAATGGGGTGCGGATTACTGAAGTGAAGATAGGCGTTGTCACGCTTTTCCCGGAAATGATCGAGGCCTTCGCCGGTTTCGGCGTGACGGGAAGGGCGAGGGAAAAGGGAATATACGCCCTGGAGGTTTGGAATCCCAGGGATTTCGCCCGGGACAGTTACCGCACCGTGGACGACAGGCCTTACGGCGGCGGCCCGGGCATGGTGATGATGGCGGGGCCCCTGGAGGATGCGCTTGACGCGGCCCAGGGGTCGGACCCGGGCAGGGTGATCTATCTTTCTCCCCAGGGGATGCGGCTGGATCACGAGAAGGTGATGAGTCTGGTCTTGGAGCCGAAGCTGGTGCTGGTTTCGGGCCGGTACGAAGGAGTAGACGAGCGCTTCGTGAAGCGCAGGGTGAATGAAGAAATCTCGATAGGGGATTACGTGCTTTCGGGCGGGGAGTTGGCCGCTCTGGTGCTGATCGATGCGGTGGCCAGGCAGCTGCCGGGAGTTCTGGGCGATGCGGATTCGGCGGTCGAGGATTCCTTCGTGAAGGGTTGGCTCGATTGCCCGCATTATACCCGACCCGAGATTTATTGCGGGGAGAGGGTGCCGGAGGTACTTCTTTCCGGAGACCATGCGAAGATAAGGAAATGGCGTCTCAAGGAATCGCTTGGAAGGACATGGGTGAGGCGCCCCGATCTTCTGGAAGGGCGGGAATTGAGCCCGGAGGAATTGAGGCTGCTTGAGGAATTCAGGCGGGAATGGAACGAAGTTTAAGGAGCAACAAATGAATCTGATCGGACAGCTGGAACAGGAAGAAATCGCCCGTCTGGGCAAGACCATCCCCGAGTTCGCGCCGGGGGATACCGTGATCGTCAACGTGAACGTGGTCGAAGGGGAAAGAAAGCGCGTCCAGGCCTACGAAGGGATCGTTGTCGCCAAGCGCAACCGCGGCCTCAATTCGGCCTTCACGGTTCGCAAGATTTCCTCCGGAGAAGGGGTTGAGCGTACCTTCCAGACCTATTCCCCGCTGATCGCGAGCATCGAAGTCAAGCGACGCGGCGACGTCAGGCGAGCCAAGCTCTATTATTTGCGCGATCGCTCGGGCAAGTCCGCCAGGATCAAGGAAAAGCTTCCCGCCAAGAAATCCGCCTGATTTCGGGCATGGAAAAAAGGGCTGCGATTCGCAGCCCTTTTTTTGCTTCAGAAGAAGCGGCGCCGGGCGGTTAATCCCAGCGCGGAGAGTCCGCCCAGGAAGAGGAAAGCCGTTCCAGGTTCCGGAACGGTCGAACTGGAGGTCCAGCTTGCAAGGGTGTTGTTCATAGCCGAAGCGTTGCCGCCGCTGGTCGAACTCATCGGGCCGTCCACTGGGCCGAGCAACATCATGTCGTTCGAAAAATTCGAAGTGTAGGCTTCGACCCGCCAGTTGTTGATCGCGCCAGTGGCATCCGTCGCCAGCATCAAGGAGAGCGTGACGCCGGAAGTCGAATTGTTGAGCGTGTAGACCCCGTCATTCATTGTCCAGGATGAAACCGTCCCGCCATAGGTTCCGTAAGCAATGTTCGGTGCCAGGGTCGAGGGCGAAACAAACTGGAATGTGATGCCCATGCTGGTCGTGTAGGGAGCCGTTGCAGAAGTGTAAGGCCCGCCGTTCGCGGTGTAAACCACGGAAGCGGATGCCGCGAGCGGCATGGCCAGAAGGGCGAGCGCCGCAATTGTCCTTTTCATGACTGTTCTTCCTGGAATTGTTATGCGGGCAACATAAGCAATAATCGAGCCCGCATTAATATCCAATATAAATCATGGTATTGCGGATTCATTCTGGATTTTTTGCGCATGATTGTAAGATTTTCCGACACTTTCAGGCCTCGAACCTTCTGTACTGGATGGCTTCCGCCATGTTGTTCTTCGATATTTTTTCGGCTTTTTCAAGGTCCGCAATGCTGCGCGCCATCCTGAGCACCCTGTGGTAGGCCCTCGCAGACAGGTTCAGGGAGGCGATTGCCTGTTTGATCAGCGTCATTCCTCCTTCATCCAGTCCGCAATATTTTTCGGTTTCCTTCGCATCCAGCTCTGAATTCGCTTTCCCCTGGCGCATCATCTGCATATGTCTTGCAGTTCCCACGCGCTTTCTGATGACGCTGCTGGGTTCCCCGGAATCCAGGTTCTTCAGGTCTTCGAAGGGGACGGAAGGCATTTCTATCCTCATGTCTATCCTGTCGAGGAAAGGCCCCGAGATCCTCGACCTGTAGCGCTGAATCTGGTCGGGCGTGCAATGGCATTTCCCGCTTGAGTGCCCCAGATAGCCGCAGGGACAGGGGTTCATCGCCGCGAGGAGCTGGAATCTCGCCGGAAAATCGACCTGCTCGAGGGCTCTCGATATGGTGATTTTGCCTTTCTCCAGGGGTTCGCGTAAAGCTTCCAGGACGGCGCGCTCGAATTCGGGCAATTCGTCCAGAAAAAGCACCCCGCAATGGGCGAGCGAGATTTCTCCCGGTTTGGGATG
>JAJZVB010000052.1 GCA_021845885.1 Pseudomonadota bacterium | reverse complement strand
CACGAGCTTCATGCCGAGCAGGGCTCTTGCAAAATTTTCGACTTCCTGCATCGATCTTGCGATCTTCACCCCGCCAGCCTTGCCCCGCCCGCCTGCATGGATCTGCGCCTTCACGACCCAGCTTTCCCCCGCCAGCCTTTTGGCATTCTCGACCGCCTCTTCAGCGCTGAAAGCCGGAAATCCGTCCGGCGTCGGGATCCCGTATTGCCTGAGGATGGCCTTCGCCTGGTATTCGTGTATCTTCATGCCTCTCCTTCTCCCCATCTGGGGGAAATATCCTGTGCAATGTCCAGATGGTCCAATATTCTTGCGACGACATAATCGACGAGATCGCCGACCGATTGAGGGTGCTGATAGAATCCGGGATTCGCCGGAAGGATGACCGCGCCCGCCCTGGCGAGCTTCAGCATGTTCTCGAGATGGATGATCGAGAACGGCGTCTCCCGCGGCACGATGACGAGCTTCTTTTTCTCCTTCAGCACCACGTCCACTGCGCGCTCGATGATGTTCTGGCTCATGCCGGCTGCGAATGCGGCAAGGCTACCCATGGTGCAAGGGCAGACCACCATCGCGTCGGGGGGATTGGACCCGGAAGTCACGGGAGAAAACCACTCCTCCCTGCCGAAAACGCGGAACTGGCCAGGTTGGGTTTTGAAGCGCTCGACGAAATAGTCTTCCGCCTCGCTCGCCCGGGAAGGCAGGGAGAGCTCCATTTCCTGCCTGATGACGATTTGCGCCACGGCGGAATAGATGAGGTAGAGGCGCGCGCCGCTTTCCAGGACCTTTTCCATCAGCCTGATCGAGTAGGGCATGCCGGAAGCCCCGGTCAAGGCCAGCACGATGGTTTTGTCTTTGCTCATTCGATCATTGTATGGGAACTGGAGGAACGTCCTCAACTTTTTCGGATTCCAGGAAATGGGCGGCGACCAGCCCGTTGACCGTTCCGAAAAGAAGCGCGGCCGAAGCGAAGAAAGGGGAAAGCGAAAAAAGACCGGCATGCGGGATCAGCCAGAAATAGGCGAGCATCAGCTGCCCGGCTATGTGGGCGAAGGCGGCGAGGACGCTTTTGCTCACTGCGCCGAAATAGCTTCCGGGCAGGGCCTTCGAAAAAAAGAGGGCGAAAAGGCTGCAAATCGCGCCGCAAAAGCTCAAAAAGAACCCCGGGGAAAGGAAGGAGCCGAAAAGCAGGCTTCCGGCGAATACGCGCAGGATGGCAACCCATGCCGCAGTCTTGAAACCATAGCGTTCGAGAACGATCAATACGACGATGTTCGCAAATCCAGGCTTGATTCCGGGGATCGGCAAGGGAATCGCAGCGTCAACGAAGGAAAGCCCTATGGCGAGCGACGCCATTTTCGCCACATGATGGTCTTCGGCGTTGGCCGAAACTTCAATAGTTGAGCGAATCATAACGCTTCCTCCCGCCCATGAGCTCGACGCTCACCTGGTTCGGCAAACAGATCGCCGCGTCCCCGGCATGCTTGAGCCAGCCCTGCCTGACGCAATACTGGCGGGGGCCGGGATCCTTCATCACGCGGGCTGCCCCCTTCGAAATGACGACGAGGCTCACCCCCAGGGGGCCCTGGACTTCGATCTTCCTGTCCCTGTCCAGATTGAATTCGCCGTAAACCTCCCCGCCCTTCCTGATCAGCACTTTCGTGGCGCCGCCTGCATGCCAGAATTTCGCAAAAAGCCATCCCACGAAAAATACCGAAAGGAGGATCACGATCCAGTCGCCCGGCTTCACCAGGCGCATCATTTCAGTTCCCTGTGCCGGATCAATACCTGAAGCGAGGAAAAATGCGCCGCGAGCTTTTCCACCATGTAGACCGAACGATGCTGGCCGCCCGTGCAGCCTATCGAAACGGACAGATAGCTCCTGTTGTCCCTGATGAAGCATGGAATCCAGGTTTCGAGGAATGCCTTGATGTCCTCATACATCCTTCCGACGCTTTCATCGCTCTCCAGGTAGTCGACGACCTCCTTCTGCTTCCCTGTCAGAGGGCGCAAATTCAGATCGTAAAACGGATTGGGAAGGCAGCGCACGTCGAAAACCATGTCCGAATCGAGCGGAAGTCCATGCTTGAAACCGAAAGACTGGAAAAGCAGCGTGAGCTTTGAACGGTCTATGTGGATGAATTCCTGGACCCAGCTCCTCAGCACATTGGGACTGAGATCGGAAGTGTCCATCTTGTGAGCCAGTTCCCTGATCTCGGCGAGCATTTCCCGCTCGTGCTCGATGCATTCAGGAAGCGTCAGCCTGTCGTCGGACAAAGGATGCTTCCGCCTCGTTTCCGAGAAGCGCTTGACCAGCGTGTCCGTCTTCGCTTCAAGGAAAAGCAGGCGGACGTCCATGCCGCGCACCCTCAATGCCTGGATATGCTGGGGCAGCTGCGTGAGCGAACCGATGCTTCTGACGTCGATGCTCACCGCAATGCGCTCGTTGCCCGACTGGAGCAATATCCGGGTCAGATCGGAAAGCAGCCTGAGCGGCAAATTGTCCACGCAATAATAGCCCGCGTCTTCCAGCACGTTGAGGGCGATGCTCTTTCCAGAACCTGAAAGTCCGCTGATCAGGATGATCTGCATGTCAGGAATCACCCATTTCCATGTGCATCCCCTGCCTCCTGACGAATTCCCTGGTGCTGTCTATGCCCCTCATGAGGAGAATATGGTTCCGCACCGCGACTTCGACGAGCACGGCGAGATTCCTCCCCACGGCGACGGGAAGCGTGACTTCCGCCACTTCAACGCCCATGATTTCACGCCTTTTCCTGTCCAGGGGCAGGCGCTCCATTTCAGTCAGATCGAATTCGCTGGAGCGCTGCAGATTGACGATCAGCTTCAGGTTCTTCTTGGGTCTCATTGCATTTTCACCGAAGATGGTCCTGATATCGAGCAGCCCTATTCCCCTCACTTCGAGAAAATCGCGCAGCATGGGCGGGCACCGGCCTTCCAGCGTTTCAGGGGCGATTCTGTAGAACTCGACCGAATCGTCTGCGATGAGCCCGCTTCCCCGGCTGATGAGTTCCAGTGCGAGCTCGCTTTTCCCCACGCCGCTTTCCCCCGTGATCAAAACCCCGAGGCCGAGCACGTCGAGGAAAACGCCGTGAAACGAAGCCGATTTTGCGAGCCTTTTCGTCAGATCGTGGCGCAAGATCCACATCAAGTGCACGCTCTGCTGGGGGGAGCGCAGGAGCGGAATGCCGAAGACATCGGCCATTTGCGCGAGCACTTCGGAGACGGGCTCGTTCTCGGCGACGATCACGCAGGCGATGTCGCCCCTGAATATCGGTTCGAGCATCCTGCTTTGCATAGCCCTGTCGAAAGAATCGAGATACGCGTTCTCGGCGCGGCTCACGACCTGTATCCAGTTAGGATGGATGAAGTTGAGGTGTCCGATCAGCCCCTGGGAGGACCGATCGATCCTGTCGCTGTCGAGTACCCTGGCCCCGCCGTTCTTTCCGGCAACCCATTCGAGAACCAGCTTGCCGCCCTGCTCCTGGAAATAGTCCGCGATGCTAATCTGAGGCATGCGGCTTCCATTCGGCGATCAGGCTGACGATCCCCCCCGGATCTTGAGCATTCATCAGGCTTTCCCTGAAATGCTTGTCGCTGAACATTTGCGCGAGTTCGCCCAATATCTGCAAATGAAGGTCCGTCGCCCGCTCCGGCACGAGGAGCACGAATATCAGACTGACCGGCTTCGAATCGGGCGCATCGAAAGGAATGGGCGAAGCCAGCTTGACGAAAGCGCCCGCCGCCTCGCGCAATCCCTTGATCCTGCCATGCGGGATCGCCACGCCCTGACCCAGCCCGGTCGAACCGAGCTTTTCCCTGCCGAAAAGGCTGTCGAAAACCTCGCTTCTGGCTATGCCAAGGCTATTTTCGAACAGCAGCCCGACCTGTTCGAAAACCCGCTTCTTGCTCCCCGCCTCGAGACCCACGAGGACATATTCGGGAGAAAGCAGTTTGGCGATCAGATTCACGCTTATTCGGCTGCCTGAATTTTCAGATCCTCGCCGTCCTGCCGCCGCTCAATCGCCTTCTCCTTGTGCTTCATGATCTGCCGATCCAGCTTGTCGGCAAGATTGTCGATGGCGGCATACATGTTGACGTCGCTGCATTCCGCGAAAAAGTCGCGGCCGGGCATGTGGACCGTCGCTTCGATTTTCTGCTTGAGTTTTTCGACAGAAAGAATGGCGTTGATGTCGATCACATGGTCGAAATGGTTGGCCACCTTCCCGAGTTTCGCCTTCACATAATCGCGGATGGCCGGGGTGATTTCAACATGATGCCCGCTGAGGTTGATATTCATCGAAAAACTCCTTCTTGGTTAGAGCGACTTACGAAGATTCACCGGGGGTATTTTCAAGGATTCCCGGTATTTTGCAATGGTTCTGCGGGCAACCACAATGCCCTGCTTCCCCAGTATTTCAGAAATCTGGCTGTCGCTGAGCGGATTTTTTGCGTCTTCCGCGTTGACGAGCTGGCGTATCAGCGCCCTGATGGCCGTCGAAGAGCAGGCCCCTCCGGCGTCGGTCGAAACATGGCTGCCGAAGAAATATTTCAGCTCGAAAATGCCGCGCGGCGTGAGCATGAATTTCTGCGTGGTGACGCGGGAGATGGTCGATTCATGCAGCCCCGTTTCGTCGGCGATTTCCCGCAATACCAGGGGCCTCATCGCCACTTCGCCATGTTCGAGGAAATTGTGCTGCTTCGCCACGATCGCCTGGGATACCTTGTGTATGGTTTCGAAACGCTGCTGGACATTCTTGATCAGCCATTTCGCTTCCTGGAGCTGCTGGCCGATCTGCTGCTGACTTGAATCCTGGCCCCGCTGCAAGATGTCGGCATAGAGCCTGTTCACCTTCAGTCGGGGAATGGCGTCCGGGTTCAGCGCCACGATCCATTCCCCCTTGATCTTTTCGACGATGACATCCGGAATGATGTAGCGCGCCACCTGATTCGAATATTCGCTTCCCGGCCTGGGATTGAGCTGCCTGATGAGCTGGGTCACCATGCGCAATGCTTCGTCGTTGCAGTTCAATACTCTTTTCAGCTTGCCGAAATCGTGTGCGGCGAGGCTCGCCAGATGATGGTTCGCGACTTCGATCGCCTCACGCCTGAAAGGCGTGTCCGGCGGCAATGCCTTGAGCTGCAATGCGAGGCATTCGGAAAGACTTCTTGCGCCCACTCCCGTCGGGTCCATGTGCTGCAGATGCTGCAGCGCAATGCCCAATTCGTCGGCATCGATTTCGAGCTCCTCGGGCAGCATGGCGGCCAGATCGTCGAGATCCTGGGAAAGATAGCCGTTGTCGTCGAGCGCATCGATCAGGAGGGAGACGATTTTCTTGTCCCTTTCCGTGAGCTGGGTCATGCCGAGCTGCCAATTGAGATGCTCCCTGAGGCTCGGGCTCTGCGCCTGATGAAAATCCTGGAAGTCGTCCTCTGCCGAAGATTCGGAAGAATAGGCAGGCATGTCGTTGTCTAACCAGTCTGTTTCCTGGGAAACGGCCTGCTTCTCCGGAACGGCCTCGGGCGATGCCCCTGCCGATTCCTCTTCGGGCGCCTCCTCCCGCTCCAGAAGCGGGTTTTCCAGCAGAAAGCGCTCCACCTCCTGATTCATTTCGAGGGTGGACAGCTGCAACAGCTTGATGGCCTGCTGCAATTGCGGAGTCAGCGTCAGCTGTTGTGATAACTTGAGCTGCAGTGTCGGTTTCATGTGGATCAATGGGTTACATGCGGAAATGCTCGCCCAGATAAACTTTCCTCACGTTTTCATTATAAATGATTTCATCAGGTTTTCCGTCAGCCAGCACCACGCCTTCGTTGATGATGTAAGCCCTGTCGCAGATGCCGAGCATTTCCCGGACGTTATGGTCCGTGATCAGAATGCCTATGCCGCGTTCCTTCAAAAAATGAATGATTTTCTGGATGTCGAGGACGGCGATCGGATCGACCCCTGCAAAAGGTTCGTCGAGGAGGATGAAACGGGGCCGGGTCGCCAAGGCGCGTGCGATCTCGACCCTTCTCCTCTCCCCGCCTGAAAGGCTGATGGCCGGGCTGTTCCTGATATGGACGATATTCAGGTCCTCGAGCAGGTTTTCGAGCAGCACGGGAATCTCGTCAAGATCATGCCGCTGCAGTTCCAGTACGGCCTGGATGTTCTGCTCGACATTGAGTTTCCTGAAAATCGAAGCTTCCTGGGGGAGATAGGAGAGCCCCAGCCGCGCACGCTGGTGAAGGGGCATGCGTGAGAGCGCCGCCCCATCGAGATAAATTTCCCCCCCGTCGAGCGCCGTAATGCCCACCATCATGTAGAAGCAGGTCGTCTTGCCAGCCCCGTTCGGCCCCAGAAGGCCGACCACCTCGCCGCTCATCACTTCGAGGGAAACATCCTGCAGGACGGTTCTCGACTTGTAGCGCTTCCTCAGATTTTCAGCCTTGAGCGCGCTCATGGATTTTCCAGGGTTTGGGCAGGCTTGATCTCGGCCGCCGGTTTTTTCGGTTCCTCTTTCTTCTTGGGCTGGATCACGGCATGCACCCGGCCTTCGGGCGTCTTTGCGCCGCCTTCGCTTTTGAAAAACTCGGTGTTCGAGTTATAAGAAATGTAGTTCCCTTTCACGATATCCTGTCCGCGCTTGACATAGGCGTTGCCGAAAAACTCCACGGTATCCGTTTTGCTGTCGTATTCGGCCCGGTCCCCCTCCCCCTCCACATATTCGTCGTAACCCTCGCGCTTCTGCCTGAAATAGACCGGACGCAATGCGGAATAGGCTGTCGCATGCTTGTTGCCCTCGTCATCCTGGGTCACGACCACCTTGTCGGCCTTGATGATGAGGGTTCCCTGGGTCAGCACCACGTTGCCCTCGAAGGTGCTGATCTTTTTCGCATCGTCGATCTGGATCCTGTCCGCATCGATGTGGATGGGCTGTTCCTTGTCAGCCTTTTCCGCACGGGCTGAAAGGGAGAGTAACAGGAAAACCGCAAGCAGCCATTTATTTTTCATAATCGACGTGAACATGGGAAAGCAGATTCACTACTCTCGTTTGATCGTTGAAAGTCATGCCTATCGCATGAACATCGGTTTTCGCATCCCTCATCCTGACGGGCATGCCGGTATCCCCGACATGTTTGTCGGGATTGAGGTGCAGGTAATCCGTCGTCATGTCCATCCGGCTGCGCCCCCCGTAAGCATCCCTGCTCACCAGAACCTTGCCGTGCAGATAGACGTCCTCCTCGTTCTCGGAAAGCAGCGCCCAGTCCGACCTGACGTGGATGTCCGCCTGACCCGGGGAGACCAGCAGGAGCCTGGGATCGACCAGTCTCGTGCTGTCGTCCGGATAATGCAGCAATTCCTTCGCCATGAGGGACTGGTGCGGCCTGCCGTCGATGCCATACTTCGTCGCTGTGAAGTTTTCCACGATGACGTCCGGTACGCCCTTGTTCTGCATTTCCGATAGCGCCGAAACCCTGACCTTGTTTTCCAGCCAGTACGAAAGCAGCGCCAGGAGCGAAAGGAAAAGCACCGGAAACCATTTTCTGACGTGGCCGGGCATCACCAATATCCGGCAATCTGGTCATCGTATCTTCCCTGCATCCTCATCAGAAATTCGCAGGCCTCCCTGACCGCGCCCTGTCCGCCCCGCTTTTTCGTCACATAATGCGCATGCTGCCTTACGATGTCAGGCGAATCGGGAACCGCAAAAGCGAGCCCGCATCGCCTCATCACCGGCAAATCGACGAGATCGTCCCCCATGTAAGCGGTTTCCTCGGGTTCGAGCCCGAGGGAAGCGATCAGTTCCCGGTAAACCGCGAGCTTGTCGGAAGCGCCCTGGTAAAGCAGGGAAATGCCGAGGTTCTCAGCTCGCAATTCGACGCAGCGCGAACTCCTTCCCGTGATGATGGCGAGCATCACGCCTGAAGATTGCAGCATTTTCATGCCTTGGCCGTCCTGGGTATTGAATGCCTTCATCTCCTCCCCCGAATCCGAGAGATAAAGGCTGCCATCCGTCAACACACCGTCGACGTCGAAAATGACAAGACGAATCCGCGCCGCGCGCCTGAGAGTGTCTTCCAATCAAATCACCTTGGCCCGCAGCAGGTCGTGCATGTTGAGCGCGCCGATAAGTTTGCCCCCCTCGTCGACGACGAGAAGCTGGGTGATCCTGAACTGTTCCATGAACTGCACGGCTTCAGCGGCGAGCTTGTGCGCCGAAATCGTCTTCGGGTTTTTCGTCATGACCGATGCGACAGGGGTCTTCCTGAAATCGACCGCCTCTTCCAGCGTCCTTCTCAAGTCGCCGTCGGTATAGATCCCCCTGACCCGGTTTTCGCCGTCGACGATCGCAGTCATGCCCATGCCCTTTCTCGACATTTCGAGCAGGGCTTCCGCAAGGCATCCCGTTTCGGAAACGGAAGGCACCGCATCACCCTTCCTCATGACGTCATTGACATGGGTGAGAAGCCTGACCCCCAATGAACCGCCGGGGTGCGATCGGGCGAAATCCTCCGCGCTGAACCCTTTTTCAACGAGCAGCGTCACCGCAAGCGCATCGCCCAGCGCCAGGGCAGCCGTCGTGCTCGCAGTCGGCGCCAGCCCCAGCGGGCAGGCTTCCTTGTCAACGCCGGTATCGAGGTGAACGTCGGATTCGACCGAGAGCGATGACGAAGGGTTGCCCGTCATCGAGATGAGCTTCGCGCCCCGGCGCTTGATGAGCGGAACAATGGCAAGCAGCTCGGCGCTTTCGCCCGAATTGGAAAGCGCGATAAAAACATCCTCTCTCGCGATCATGCCCAGATCGCCATGGCTCGCCTCCGCAGGGTGAACGAAAAAAGAGGGGGTTCCCGTGCTGGCCAGAGTGGAGGCGATTTTCCTGGCGATATGCCCGGATTTCCCCATCCCGCTCACCACCACCCTGCCTCGGCAGGAGAGGATGAGGTCGACTGCCTGAACGAAACGGTAGTCGAGCCTGTCCTTCAGGCCTTTCACGGCGGACGATTCGATTTCGAGCACTTCTCCCGCGATTTCAAGCGCGGATGCGATTCTTTCGGATTGAGGTATCATGCAGGAATTATACCACCTGTATTTTTTGCAGCCTATCCGGCATTATTCGATACAGGAGACATTTGCAACATGCACGATACCCTGTCGCTCGTCCTCGTCCTGCTCGCTTCCAGCGTTCTGGTCGTGGCGCTTTTCCGCATCATGCGCCTGCCGCAGATGCTCGCCTACCTGCTGGTCGGCATCCTGGCCGGGCCTCACGCGCTGGGCCTCATCCCCGATACCGTAGAAACCCGTTATCTGGCCGAATTCGGCATCGTCTTCCTGATGTTCAGCATAGGGCTGGAATTCAGCCTTCCCAAGCTCTCCACGATGCGAAGAATCGTGTTCGGGCTTGGAGCCACGCAGGTCTGGCTCGGGATTCTCATCACCCTCCTTATTTGCCTTCTCCTGGGCATAGACTGGCGAATCGGCGTGGCCCTGGGCGGTGCGCTTTCCATGTCGTCGACCGCGATCGTCAGCAAGCTGATGTCGGAGCGCCAGGAACTGCATTCAGCACATGGCAGGAAGGTCTTCGGCATCCTGCTTTTCCAGGACCTCGCCGTCGTGCCCCTGCTCATCGTCGTTCCGGCGCTGTCTCATCCTGCCGGGCATCTCACATTGGAACTGGGGATCGCGCTCCTGAAAGGGGCCATCGTTCTCGCCCTCCTGCTTTTTTTCGGGCAGCGCATGATGCGCCCCTGGTTCCATCTCGTGGCCAGGCAAAAATCCTCCGAGCTTTTCATGCTCAATGTGCTCCTCATCACGCTCGGGCTTTCCTTTCTCACCAATGCGGCAGGTCTTTCGCTCGCGCTGGGCGCATTCCTTGCAGGCATGCTCATCTCCGAAACGGAGTACCGCTATCAGGTCGATGACGACATCCAGCCCTTCCGCGACATGTTGCTCGGACTGTTCTTCATCACCATAGGCATGCTCCTCGACCTGAAAGAGGTCTGGCATCATCTGGCATGGATACTGCTCGTGCTGGCGGCGATCCTCGTTCTCAAGTTCGCCCTGGTGACCGGGCTCAGCTACCTCTTCGACCGCGACTGGGGCGTGGCCATGCGCACCGGCCTGCATCTCGCCCAGGCCGGGGAATTCGGTTTCGTCCTGCTTTCCCAGGCAAGCCATCTCCATCTCGTGAACGAATCGATCCTGCAGATCGTGCTGGCAGCCATGCTGATTTCCATGCTGACCGCGCCGTTCCTGATCGATCGTTCTGACGAAGTGGCCAGGCGCTATTCGGCGGGGGAATGGATGAACCGGGCGCTGCAGGTGCATAAAATCGCGGTGCAGACCATGGCGCTCGAAACGCAGATCATCATCTGCGGTTACGGCAGAAGCGGCCAGACCCTGGCGCGCTTTCTCGAACGGGAATCCATCCCTTTCATCGCGCTCGACCATGATCCCCAGCGCGTCAGGGAAGCTGCCGCAGCAGGCGAGAACGTGGTTTATGGGGACGCAAGCCGCAGGGAAGTGCTGCTCGCAGCGGGACTCCTGAGAGTGAAAGCGCTCGTCGTCGCCTATTCGGATGCACGCTCGTCGCTTGTCATCCTGAACCATGTCCGGGAATTGAGGCCCGATCTTCCCGTGGTCGTGAGGACGGTGGACGACTCTGAAATCGACAAATTGAGGGAAGCGGGCGCAGCCGAAGTGGTCGCCGAAATCATGGAAGGCAGCATGATGCTCGCTTCCCACGCCCTGCTTCTGCTCGGCGTGCCCTTGAACCGCGTGCTGAAGCGGATCAGGGAAACCAGGGAGGAGCGCTACAGCGGATTCAGGGGCTATTTCAGGGGCATCACCGACCATGAGCAGAGCGAGGCCTTGCAGCTCAGGCTCAGGAGCATCATGATCCCGCAGGGCGCGTCGGCCATAGGCAAATCGCTACAGGAGCTCGATCTCGGCCGCTTTTCCGTCGACGTCACCGCAGTGAGGAGAAGAAACATCAGGGGACTTTCCCCCTCTCTTGATACCGTCATCCAGGAAGGCGACGTCGTGGTGTTGAGGGGGAATCCTGCCGGGCTCGCCGCAGCCGAGATCAGGCTGCTGCAGGGATAACCATTGCAAGACTGGCGCTTATGATTCTGATTATCGATAAGGGGTCGTGGGATAGTGCAGGGCTGTGATCGTTTAGCAGGCTGCTCATTTGCCGCGAAGAGCCTGCCGGTTTATCTGCGCCCTTATCTTCCGGCTGGCTCGAAAAGTCACGACACGACGCCCCGTGATCGGAATTTCCTCGAAAATGGAATTGACGAAATTCCGGGCTTCCCGGCAATCGAGATCCATCTCTTCAACCAACATGTCCACCATGACAGCCTTGGTCAAGGTCATGCTATCCTCCACCCTGTTGTTACAACAGCATTTCCTTGAGGATGCCCTGATTGGAAATGTGCTTCCGAAGTTGCTGAAGCGACTCGTTCTGGATCTGCCGGATCCTTTCCCGGGTCAGCCCCATGCTTTGCGAGATCTGCTCAAGCGTCGTGGCCTCTCCGCCGTTGAACCCGTAACGCTTTTCAATCACGCCTTTCTGCCTGGCATCAAGGCTATCGATCCATTCCATGACGATTTTCCGCATTTCCAGTTCTTCCAGCACCCTGTCTGGCGGCAGGTTCTGCTCATCCGGAATCGAATCGCCGATCGAGAGCGTCGGATCGATGTCGAGCGGCGCATCCAGAGAAACAGTCCGTTCATTCTGCTGCAAAGCCCGCCGAACGTTCTCGACCGGGATGCCGAGATGGCTCGCCACTTCCTGCGCATGGTTGTGCTCCGGATCCATGTTCTCTTCCATGGCGCGCATCTCTCTCCGAACGGCATTGATCTCCTTGACGACATGCACCGGCAACCGGATGGTACGGGACTGGTTCATGATCGCCCTTTCGATGCTTTGGCGGATCCACCAGGTCGCGTAGGTCGAGAAACGGAACCCTCGTTCCGGATCGAATTTCTCCAGGGCGTGGATCAACCCGAGATTGCCCTCCTCGATCAGGTCCATCAGCGCCACGCCGCGATTGACATAGCGCTTGGCGATTTTGACCGTCAGTCTCAGGTTGTGCTCGATCATTTTCTGCCTGGCATCGAAATCGCCTGCCTTGGCAAGCCTGGCCAAGGCCCTTTCCTGATCTGCGGTCAACAGCGCTTTTTGCCCAATTTTGTTGAAATAAAGCTGCGCGACATCGTAAATCCCGTCTTCGACCAAGGGCTCCGGCATTTCAACAGTGGGGTTCAGATCGCGGTCATCCTGTAATCCTTCGTCTTCCGGCTCATCCGCTAAAAACATGATGTTATCCTTCGATCTTTTTGAGTCCTCTCATTTCGAGACGATATGAATGCACGTTTCCACCCCGATGGGAACATGCGTTTTATCGACAACCTTGGCGCAGATTTCATGTTTCCCGGGCGAAAGCGGTTCGATGGCGGTTTTGCCGTTGATCTCCCGCATGATGGGAACCCAGCGGCCTTTCTGATAGAGGTCGGTCACATGGCTGATTTCCAGCTCCCGCAAAGTCTCCTTGTCCTTGCCGTCGACGGAAAGGTGAATATGGTCTCCTTTGGGGTCGAAAGTCGCATAATAGAAGACGTTGATTCCTTCCGCCGAGGCATCCACCGTTGCCCCATTGGACGGGGAAATGATCCGGATGCTGCCTTCGGAAGCCTGGACAGAAGCCGAAGAGAGCATTCCCAGTAGAAGGATCAGAACAGCTTGATTGGAACCATGCATGAGAATTCCTTCCGCTCCGGTCGACGAGCTAACTCCCCAGGATTATTTTTAAGTGCTTGAATATTCCTCCAGCCTTCCGGGCTATTGACCGCTTCCGGAAAAACCTCAGCCCCCGTTTGACAGCCTCAATCGGTCCAATGGAAAAATACAGGGGTCGCGTTTTTCCCGATGGACACCGTCCTGGTCTGGGTCTTTCCCTGATAAGACACGGCAATCCTGTATTTGCCGGACGGCAGTTTCGCATAGAAGAGCGGCCCGTCCGAATCGGCCCTGACCAAAGGCTTCTTTCCCGAATCGATGGCGACCTTGACGTCGGCAAGGTAAGCCCCGTCCTTCGAGGAAAAGCTGAGCTTCAGGTTGTAATCCTTCCCTTCCGCCTGCATCGCATCACGCTCTTCGACGCCGATTCCGCCGCTCAGGAAGCGGATCCCGTTTTGCGTTTCCGGCAACAGACCGGACGCGATGCCGTAAAGCGGAAAGCACAGGATCGCGACCAGGGAAAGAACGATCCCTTTGTTTTTCATT
>JAJZVB010000051.1 GCA_021845885.1 Pseudomonadota bacterium | reverse complement strand
TTCCGATCTTATCGGATAGAGGCGAGTCTCGTCCTCGTATCGGATCGGCAAGTGGAGCACCCTGTCCCAGAGGGAAAGAATGCCCAGCTTCGCGAGCCTTTCCTTCACTCAGTCCTTGTCCGTCTCACCCAGACCGAGAACGAGCACGCCGTCCATTTCGACCAGCGCGCCCCTGGGCAGGCTCGCCACGCCAACGGCCGCCCTTGCGGGATAGGGCTCCGAGAAATACTCGCCCATGATCTCGTTCAGCCTTGAAAAATTGGCAAGATCGGTCAAATACACATTGAGCTTGACGAGATTCTGCAGGCTACCCCCGGAAGCTTTCGCAACGGCTGCAAGATTCCCGAAAACCCTGTGGATCTGCGCATCGATCCCTTCCTCGAGCTGCATCGTCTCGGCATTGAAGCCGATCTGGCCTGAAAGATAGACCGTATCCTTGACGCGTATCGCCTGGGAATAGGTTCCTATCGCCCTGGGCGCTTCATTCGTGCAGATCACCTGTTTCATGATTTTCCTCCTTTTAGATTTTCCCGGAAAGCGCGGACTTCAGCATGGCCAGCTTCGCATTCCCCATTTCCTTCGTGACGGCATTGCCCGAAAACTTCAGATCCCCGCCCATTTCAGAGATGAACCGGCTCGGTTCGCAAGCCTGCATTTCCTTCGCCCGCTTTCTCTTCAGGCAATGGCTGAGATGGAGGCTTTCCCTTGCTCTCGTCACCCCGACATACATCAGCCTGCGCTCTTCCTCTATTCCCGCCTCACTCATCGATTCCTGGTGGGGGAGTATGCCCTCCTCCACCCCGACCAGGAAGACATGCCTGAATTCGAGCCCCTTGGCGGCATGCAGCGTGGAGAGCTGGACCGCATCATATTCATTCTCTTCCCGGTCCAGCAAGTTCATGAGGACGACCGCCTGGGTGATCTCGATGAGATTCCTGTCTTCCTCCTTCTTTCCTATCCAGGCGGCGAATTCCATGACGTTTTCCCATTTCGTTTTCGCCTGCCTGGCTTCCTCCGAATCGAAAAGATGCGCCTCGTAATCGATCGCCTTGAGCAGGTCGTTCAACACTTCGGACGCCTTCTCCCTTTCGGCCCTGAACTGCAGATTATTGATGAAATGGCAGAAGGCAGCCAATGGTTCGAGCTGTCTTTCCGGAACCTGGTGGACGAATCCGGCCTCGAAAGCCGCCTCGAACATGCTCATGTGCCGCGCCCCCGCGTAGCGCCCCAGCGCTTCGAGCGTCTGGTTTCCCACGCCGCGCTTGGGCGTCGTCACTGCCCGGACAAAGGCCGGATCATCGTTGGGATTCGCCAGCAGCCTCAGGTAGGCGAGGATGTCCTTGATCTCGCTTCTGTCGAAAAAAGAAAGGCCGCCGCTGACCCGGTAGGGCACCTTTTCGTTGCGCAATTGCTGCTCGAAAAGCCTGGCCTGATGGTTGCCCCTGTACAGTATGGCATAGTCGGAATAGCTTCCCCTGTTCTCGAACTTGTGTGCGAGAAGCTGCCTCGTAACGGCCTCCGCCTCATGCTCCTCGTCCCTTGCCGCATGCACCTTGATCGGCGCCCCATGCCCGAGATCCGACCAGAGCTTTTTCTCGAACAGCTTGGGATTGTGCGAGATGAGGCTGTTGGCGGCCTTCAGTATCCTGACCGTGGAACGGTAATTCTGCTCCAGCTTGATCACTTCGAGATTGGGATAATCCTTCCTGAGTTCGGCGATGTTCTCCTTGGAAGCACCGCGCCAGGCATAGATCGCCTGATCGTCGTCCCCCACCGCCGTGAAAGCCCCCCTCGTGCCGGCAAGCTGCCGCACCAGCCTGTACTGGCAGAGATTGGTGTCCTGATATTCGTCTATGAGAAGATAGCGCAGCTTGTTCTGCCATTTTTCCAGGACCTCCCTGTTGTTCCCGAAAAGCTCCACCGGAAGCCTGATGAGGTCATCGAAATCGGCCGCCTGGTAAGCCTGCAGCGTCGCCTGGTAATCGGCGTAAATTCTCGCTGCGAGATGCTCCTCTTCGCTTCCCGCCAGTGATGCTGCATCCTTGACAGACACCAGCCTGTTTTTCCATCCTGAAATCAGGCTCGAAACCTGTCTCACCTGCTTCTTGTCCGTGGTTTTGCAAAGACTGCACAATATGCCCCAGCTGTCCGCCGAATCGAGAATCGAAAAATTCGACTTCAGTCCGAGATGGGGCGCCTCGCTCCTCACGATGACAAGCCCGAGGGAATGGAAGGTCGAAAGCGTCAGTCCTTTCGCATCGCTTTTGAGCAGTTTTCCGACCCGCTCCTGCATTTCCCGCGCAGCCTTGTTGGTGAAGGTGATGGCTGCGATCCTGGAAGGGGAATAGCCGCATTCCTCGATCAAATAAGCGATCTTGTGCGTGATGACGCGCGTCTTTCCGCTTCCCGCGCCGGCGAGAACCAGGAGCGGACCGTCGATATGACGCACGGCTGCGGACTGCATGGGATTGAGTCTGGAAAGCATCGGATTTTCGGAAGCACTGCGAAGCAGGATTCTAGCATCAAAAGGGGTGATTGCATGCTGTATAATCCGATCATGCTGATGATTCGAGAACACGACCGACATTACGCCTGGTGGAGAATGCGTTTCACTTCGGATTCTCCGGGATTCTCCTGCGTCGGGAAAACGGTGGAAGTCTCGATGAAGGGATTGAGTTTCCATTGCGATTATGACATTCCGCTTTCTTCGACTGCGAAAGTCACGATCTACATGCCCCCCTGCGATTTCTATCCGTTGCCCTACGAATTCAATGCCGATGCCCGACCCGTTTATTCCATCCTTCAGGGAGAATCGGGCTTCCTGATCGGACTGGAGTTCACGGACATCCATGAGGACGGCGCGACGGTCATGAAAATCAAGCTCGCCTCCTGTCCGATGGTTCCCGGGTCGGAAGAAGGCGCCGGTGAGGAAAAGGACGCGAAAGCCTTCATTCAGGGCCAATGAATCGGGCCATCCGGTATAATAGTCCGGATCATTCCCACAGGAGAAAAGATGTCGGAAGGCTTTCACGTACACGGCCCCGAGGCCCATCATATCGAGCACGAAGCCCAAAGCGGCTCTACCCTTGCCCAGCAGGTTGCCATATTCACGGCGATACTCGCATCGCTTGGCGCCGTCGTCGGCTACCAGGGCAGCGATACACAGGAAGAGGCGATGCTCTTCAAGAACGAAGCCGTCCTGAAAAAGACCCAGGCGTCCGACCAATGGAACTATTATCAGGCTGTCAGCAACAAGGGGCACCTGATGGAGCTTGCGTCGAGTCTCGCCGAGCCGTCGAAGGCCGATTATTACAAGAAGCAGGTCGAGAAATACCAGGAAAAGAAGAAGGATATCAAGAAAAAGGCTGACCAGCTCGAGGAGGAATCCAGGCTCGCCAACGAAAAAAGCGAGCAATTGATGCATCCGAGGCGTAGGCTCGCCCAGGCCATGACCCTGATCCAGATCGCCATTTCGCTCGCCTCGATCACCGCCCTGACCAGGAAGAAATGGCTGTTCATCCTGGCCATCGTTTCAGCCCTGGGCGGAACAACGCTCTGGCTGACGGCGCTGTTCTGATGAAACAACTATTTTACGACTGGGGAGGCGCCAATGTCTGGCTTTTCCATGCCATCAACGACCTGCATTCAGGGCTCATCGACCGGTTCATGATGATGGGAACCCTGCTCGCAGGCCACGACAACTTCCCAGTCTATCTCGGCTTCGCCTGCCTCTTCGCCATAGGAAGCCTTTCCGGCACCCAGGTCAACCAGCCCGAACTGGCCAGGAAAAAAGCCCTGAACTGGCTCATGACGATATCCATATTCTGCATCGCCTTCATGCTGGACGGGCAGATGCTGAGTCTCGTCAAGCCCTGGCTCGATTTCCCCCGCCCCCTTCTCGCCCTGCCCCCTTCCTCTGTGCATGTCTTCGGAAGACCCGAGTACCATGACGGCTTTCCCTCCGGTCATGCCTCCTTCGCCATGCTCGCCGTATCCAGCCTCTGGCCGATGATGAAAAGGCATTTCAGGATTTTCGGGATTTTTTTCGTGATCTGGGTGGGGCTTTCCAGGATCCTCCTGGGCGCGCATTTCCCTGCCGACGTCCTCGCAGGCTATGTTTCAGCCTTTCTGATCGTCCTTTCCGTACGCAGGATACTCGAATCGACGCTCGCCCCCCAGCTGGACTGAAATGAAGGAAAGGCTCGTCCCCGAATTCGACGAATCGCTTCCCGTCGTCCAGGTCAGGGAGGCCATCGGGCGAGCCATCCTGGACCATCAGGTCGTGATCGTCTGCGGCGAGACGGGTTCAGGCAAAACCACGCAGATTCCCAAGATCTGTCTCGAAATCGGCAGGGGGGAGAAAGGCCTGATCGGCCATACCCAGCCCAGACGCGTCGCCGCAAGAAGCATCGCGGGAAGGATAGCCAAGGAACTCAACTCCGAAATCGGAAAGCATGTCGGGTACAAGGTGCGCTTCACCGACAGGACCGGGGAGGGCGTCCACATCAAGCTCATGACGGACGGGATACTGCTTGCCGAGACGAGATCGGACCCGAATCTTTACGCCTACGACACGCTGATCATCGACGAAGCGCACGAGAGAAGCCTCAATATCGATTTTCTCCTGGGCTACCTGAAAACGCTCTTGCCCAGGCGCCCCGATCTCAAGCTGATCGTCACTTCGGCCACCATCGATGCGGAACGTTTTTCCAATCACTTCGATCGCGCCCCTGTATTCAGGGTCGAGGGAAGATCCTTTCCCGTCGAGATCCGCTACCGCCCGTTGGAAGAAGAGGAGGATCCGGAATTCGCCCTCATCGGGGCCGTGGAAGAGGCGGAAAAGTACCCCGGAGACATTCTGATTTTCCTGCCGGGAGAGCGGGAAATCAGGCATGCTGCAGAAGCCTTGCGCAAGCATGCCCACATGGACCTTCTTCCCCTCTATTCCCGCCTTTCCGTGTCAGAACAGGAAAGGGTTTTTTCATCGGGCGGAAGAAGGCGTATCGTTCTTGCGACGAATGTCGCCGAAACTTCGCTCACCGTGCCCAACATCGGAGTCGTGATCGATACCGGGCTCGCCAGGATCAAGCGCTACAGCTACAGGAACAAGATCGAGCAGCTCCATGTCGAGAAGATTTCGAAGGCTTCCGCGAACCAGCGCGCAGGCCGTAGCGGGCGCGTGATGCAGGGTGTTGCGATCAGGCTTTATCATGAATCCGATTTCGCATCGAGGCCCGACTATACCGATCCGGAGATCCTGAGATCCTCCCTCGCTTCCGTGATCCTCAAGATGAAGAGCATGGGACTCGCCGATATCGAATCCTTTCCCTTCCTCGATCCCCCTTCCCCCAGAATGATCTCCGACGGCTACCAGCTTCTCAATGAGCTCGGCGCAATAGACGGCAACAGGGAGCTCACCAGGACGGGCATCGATCTGGCGAAGCTCCCCTGCGACCCGAGGATAGGCAGGATGATCCTGGCGTCAAAAGGGGCATTGAGCGAAGTGCTGATCATCGCTTCCGCCCTGAGCATCCAGGATCCCAGGGAAATGCCTTCGGAGCGGCGCGAGGCTGCGGAAAATGCCCACCAGATCTTCCGGGACGAGCGCTCCGATTTCATGGGCTACCTGAAGATTTGGGCCTTCTTCAATGAGCTATCGCAAAAGCTCTCGAACAAAAAGCTGTTGCAGGAATGCAGGAAGCATTTCCTTTCCCTTTCCAGGCTCAGGGAATGGCGCGATCTCCATGGGCAGCTCCATGCGCAAATCTCCGAAATGGGATTGCGCATGAACGAATTACCGGCAAGCTATGAGGCGATCCACAATGCATTGCTTTCCGGCCTGCTCGGCAATATCGGATTCAAGCATGAAGACAGATACCAGGGCGCACGGGGCATCAAGTTCCAGATCTTTCCCGGATCGAAGGTCAGGAAGAAGCCGAAATGGCTGATGGCCGCTGAAATTACTGAAACCTCCAGGCTTTATGCGAGGACGGTGGCGGAGATCGATCCCTCCTGGATAGAAAAGGCGGGCAGCCATCTCCTCAGGCGCCATTACTACGATCCGCATTGGGAAAAGAAATCGGCTCAGGTCGCAGCCTTTGAGCAGGTCACGCTCTACGGTCTGGTCGTCGTACCCAGAAGAAGGGTGCATTACGGAGCGATCGATCCCGAAGCGGCGAGGGAAATTTTCATCCAAAGCGCGCTCGTGGAAGGGGAATTCGAAACCCGTGCTCCCTTCTTCGAACACAACAGGAAGCTTCTTCAGGAAATCGAGGAACTCGAACACAAGTCGCGGCGCAGCGATGTGCTGGTCGACGAATACCGGCTTTATGATTTCTATTCGGAAAGGATACCCGGAGGAATCCACAACGGCGCAAGCTTCGAGAAATGGCGAAGGGAAGCCGAGAGGCTGAACCCCGAACTGCTCTTCCTCGAAAAGGAAAATCTGATGCGCCATCAGGCCGAAGGCGTGACCATGGAGCGCTTTCCGGATGAAATGCGATTCGGCGACATCAGGCTTCCCCTCTCTTACCGGTTCGAGCCGGATCACGTCATGGACGGCGTCACCGTGGACATCCCTTTGCATCTTCTCAATGCCATGGAAGCGCCCCATTTCGACCGCCTCGTCCCGGGCCTGTTGCGTGAAAAGATCACTTTCCTCATCAAGGGGCTGCCGAAGAACCTCAGGACCAGGCTGATCCCCCTATCGGACAGCGTGAATCGCTGCATGGACACGGAAGGGCCGCTCCTCGATGCGATGGGCAAAACATTGAAGATCGGCAACGAGGCTTGGCCCGCTCTTCCCCCTCATCTCATGATGAATTACAGGATAGTCGACGAAAGGGGGGACGAGGTCGGCATGGGGCGGGAACTCGGCATTTTGCAGGAACGCTTCGGTAGGCTTGCCGAGCGCGATTTCAGCAGGGCCGCGCATTCCGCATTCGAAAGGAAGGGGCTCACCCAATGGGATTTCGGCGAATTTCCTGAATCCGTCGTGTTCGAAAAAAACGGGCAGAAGGTGAAAGGCTATCCCGCCCTCATCGACGAAAAAACGAGCGTATCGCTTGCCGTCCTGGACACCCATGAAAAGGCGAAAGCGGAGACGAAAAAAGGGCTCTCCAGACTCTTCAGGCTGGAACTTTCGGCGCAATTCAGGCAATTCGAAAAGGACATTCCGAACGATCTTTGCCTCCGCCATGCATCGCTCGGCAGTCCGGCCGAATTCAGGGAAGAGATCCTGAATCTCTTGGCTACCCAGTTTCTCGATTTTCCCCATTCAATGGAAGCTTTCGAGGACATGGTTTCAAAGGCGAAACCCCAGCTTCACGAAAGATTTTCAGGGATATTGAAGCTTGCCGATGAAATACTGGGCCTTTATCTCAAGGTGAAAGCGGAACTCGAAGACCCGTCTCAACCCGCTCATCTCGACATGAAGGAACAGCTATCCCATCTCGTCTATCCCGGATTCATTTCGGATACCGGATTGGTGCGGCTCAAGCATTATCCGAGATACCTGAAAACCATGATTGCAAGAATCGAAAAGCTTCCCAATCCCAGGGATGCGCAGCTTCTGGCCGAGCTTTCCGAAAGATGGCAAAGATACCTGAGGCTGGGGAGGAAGAACCCTGAATTCGACGAATACCGATGGATGGTCGAGGAACTCAGGGTATCCCTTTTCGCCCAGGAACTCAGGACGCCCATGCCGGTTTCCGGGAAGCGGCTGGACAAGCTCTGGTGCAAACTGAAATGAGGGTCGAAATCCCCTACCCCGAAAGCGTTCCCGATCTTTTCGAGAAATTTTCGGACCTGCCCTGGCCCGTTCTTCTCGACAGCGCGGGCCTCGGACGCTACGACATCCTTTGCGCCTCCCCTTTCATCACCTTGGTCACGAGACGGGGGCTGACCGAGATCACCGATAGAAATGGCGAAACCATTTCGCTTGAAAATCCTTTCGATCTTGTCAGGAAAAGGCTGCTCCCCCTTGGCGGGGAGGCAGACCTTCCTTTCATGGGCGGCGCAATAGGCTTTTTCGGCTACGATCTGGGGCTGGCACTTCACGGCATTGCATCCCAAAAGGCCGATTCGGGAATTCCGGATCTTGCAGTGGGAATCTACGACTGGGCGATCGTCGTCGATCATGAAAAGAAAAAAGCGCATCTCGCCTCGCATTGCCGCGATCCCCATACATTGGATCTATGGGATGAAATTCAGGACAGGCTGAAAACCGGGAAAAAGGCCGCTCACGGCGCCTCCTGGATTTCAGGAAATATTCAAATTTCACCAAGTTATGAAAAGTATGCGCTCGCTTTCGATAAAATAAAAAATTACATCGCATCGGGAGATTGCTATCAGGTGAATCTGGCGCAGCAATTCGAAGCGCCCCTGTTCGGAAACCCCTGGACGCTTTACCGGGATTTGAGGAAAGCGTCCCCCGCGCCTTTTTCGGCTTATCTTTCGAACCAGCATGGTCAGATGCTGAGTTCTTCCCCGGAGCGGTTCCTGCAAGTTTCGGGAGGACTCGTTGAAACAAGGCCGATCAAGGGAACGAGGCCCAGATCGCCGGATCCCTTCGAGGACGAGAGGCTTGCGAAAGCACTTCTGGAAAGCGCAAAGGACAGGGCTGAAAATCTCATGATCGTCGACCTGTTGAGAAACGATCTCGGAAAGGTCTGCGAAACCGGAACGGTGAAGGTCGAAAAGCTTTTCGAAGTCGAGCATTACGCCACCGTGCATCACCTTGTGAGCACCGTGAAAGGGCGCATCAAGGCAAATGACGACGCCATTTCAGTTCTGGAGCAGGCCTTTCCCGGCGGATCGGTCACGGGCGCCCCGAAGATCCGCGCCATGGAAATCATCGAGGAGCTCGAGCCTTTCAGGCGCGGCCCCTATTGCGGATCGGTCGCCTATATCGGATTCGACGGAAAAATGGACAGCAGCATCGCGATCAGAACCCTGTTCGCATCAGAAGGCAGGATCCGTTTCTGGGCAGGCGGCGGAATCGTCTCCGATTCCGACAGGGATTCGGAATACCAGGAAATCCGCGACAAGGCGAAGGCCATGCTCGGGCTCGTGGAATCGCCCTGATCATCATGCTAAACTGAAAAAATATGCCCTCACCTTTGAAAAACATGTCCATCCAGGAATTGAGCCCATACAGCCTCGAGCATGCCATCGTCAGCCATGACATCGTGATCGTCCAATTCTATGCCTCATGGTGCACCGCCTGCCAGGCATTCGAACCCGTTTTCGATAGCGCTGCGTCACACCATCCTGATGTCGTTTTCGCGAGAATCAATGCGGACAGGGAACAGGAATTGGCCAGGGAATTCGAAATCAAGGCGGTGCCGACCCTGATCGTGTTCCGCGAAAAAATCATGGTTTTCAAGGAAGCGGGCGCGCCTCCTCCTCCGATACTGGAGGATGTCATCAGACAGGCGAGGACCCTGGACATGGGCGAAGTGAGGCGCGATCTCGGAATCCTGGAAAGCTGATGCCGGCACAGCTTGCGACCGGAGGCCGGTCATGATCATTCTCAGGAAAAGCGAAGACAGGGGGCGTGCCCAACACGGCTGGCTCGATAGTCATCATACCTTTTCGTTCGCGGATTATTTCGACCCTTCGCAAATGGGGTATGGCGATCTGCGCGTCATCAACGAAGACCGGGTCTCCCCCTCCTCCGGATTCGGCATGCATTCGCACAGCAACATGGAAATAATCAGCTACGTCATCGAAGGCGCGCTCGCCCACAGGGATACCATGGGGGCAATGCCTCGACCCTGTCCGAGGGCGATGTGCAGCGCATGAGCGCGGGAATGGGCGTGATGCACAGCGAATGCAACCCTTCAGATGCCGATCCCGTGCATTTTCTGCAGATATGGATACTGCCCAGTGAAAAGGGGCTGGTGCCGGGCTACGAGCAGAAGCATTTCCCGGAGGCGGATAAAACGGGCAAGCTGTGCCTGATCGCCTCCCCTGATGGCAGGAACAGCTCTCTTTCCATCCGCCAGGAAGCCGAAATTTATGCAACCATTCCCCTTGAAGGCGTCACTCGCCTGATGCGGCGCGGCAGGATCGCCTACCTGCAGGTCGTGAAGGGAAACGTGAATCTGAACGGTCTCGATCTTTCCGCGGGGGATGGAGCGAAAATCGAGAGCGAGCACAAACTCCGCCTGAAGGGCGATGGCGAAGCCCTGATTTTCGATTTGAAAGGCTGAAAATATGTCGAACCTGCTTTTTTCTCCCGCCAGGATGGGGCCGCTTGAACTTTCCAACCGCATCGTCATGGCGCCCATGGCGCGCACCCGGGCGGACGGCGAAGGGGTCATGGGCAACATCAATGCGCAATACTATGCCCAGCGTGCGCAGGCCGGGCTGATCGTTTCGGAGGCTTCCTGGATCTCGCCCATGGGAAAAGGGCTTTCCCATTCGCCCGGACTTTTCAGCATGAACCATGTCGCAGGATGGAAGCGGGTCGTGGATGCGGTGCATGAGCAGGGTGGTAGGATATTCGCCCAGCTCTGGCACTGCGGCCGGGTTTCGACCCCCTCGCTCCTTGGAGGCGAACTTCCAGTGGCCCCTTCGCCCATCGCCGCTTTCGGCAGGATCATGACACCCGATGGGTTCAGGAATTTCCCCGTACCGAGAATGCTGGAAACGGAAGAGGTCGGGAAAATCGTTGCCGAATTCGGAATTGCGGCGCAAAACGCAAAAAATGCGGGATTCGACGGCGTCGAGATCCATGCTGCAGGCGGCTATCTCATCGACCAGTTCCTGCAGACCGGGAGCAATGTCAGGCGCGACCCATACGGCGGCCTCAGCGCCAACCGCTGCCGCTTCCTTTTCGAAGTGGTCGAAGAAGTCGCGAAAATATGGGGAAAAGACAGGATCGGGGTGAAGCTCTCCCCTTCGAACCGGGATTTCGGCATGATCGACGCGGATCCGCAGATCCTCTTCAGCAAGGCCATTTCAGGCCTCGAAGAAATGGGCATCGCCTATATCCACATGATGGAACCCCTCGATGGCGACCTGAAGGAAGGGGATGTGCTGAAAGACAATGCGCAGCGGTTCAGGCCATATTTCAGGGGAGCGATGATCGCGAATGGGGGCTTCGACAAGGGAAAGGCTGAAATGATCATCGATAACGAAGGGGCCGACCTGGTTTCATTCGGACGCCTTTTCATCGCCAATCCCGATCTTCCAGAAAGATTCAGGTTGAACAAACCGCTCAACGAACCCGATCCCGACACTTTCTACGACGGTGGAGAAGCTGGCTACACGGATTATCCCACTCTCGAACCCCATCCTTATCTGAGACTCGTCGAGGGCGAATGAAATGGAAAAAACCGGCAAAAACAGATCATGAAATCCATGAACTCATCGCCAGAAGATGGAGCCCGAGAGCGATGGATCCGTCCAGACCTGTTTCGAGAGCACACCTGCTTTCGCTTCTAGCCCGGAAATTTCATGATTGAGGTATCGGCACAAGCTTGAAACCCGCATACAATCAGCTTGCGAGAAGATTATGTGAGGGGTTGTGCCGATGCCAAGTTGGATACAGGCGCGGGGTCACAGGCGCGGGTCACACAGGCGCGGGGTCAGGTCTTGACATTATTCATTATCGTTCGCCTTTGACCACTCGGCTCACTGTAGAATAATGCACTCAAGCTGTGCGTGCAATTTCCGCCAGGCTGTAGCCATGTTCAAGGCAAGCCATTGCGTTTGGACTCATCGCGCAATTTCTGGCTTGCCTTGACGTGGCCCGGAATCTGCAAGCACCCCTGGAAATGAACACGGTCCTCACCGTCAATGAAAATCGCTAGATGGATCGCTCCGGGATATTCCAGACATAATGGTCCGGTCATGTTTACCTGTATAGCACAAATGACAAATGTCAAGACCTGACCCTGGCTTGCACGAGTGCGTTGACAAGGCGGCCCAAGCCGGGATTACCTGCCAATATCATTGCTGACAGCATTTTCTTGCTGGTTTAGCGTCTTTTGTTCCTGCTTGGTGATATGCCCACCGTTCTGCGATGCCATGCCACGCTCTTCCTGTCGGATATTACGATCATCCTGATGGAGTTGCCGTGCTTGCTGTTTGGTCATTTCGCCTTCCTTGACATCATGATAGAGGCGGCGATTTTGTTTGTGCAGGCGGTCATTGACCTGGTCACGCCGGGGGTGACGTTTTTCCCACTTGGTTTCGGCCATTGCGCTGGTGGCGGTAGCCGCAATGAGACTACCCAACACGGCGATAAGAACTGCTTTACTCGGGATTTTCAACATTGCTGTCTCCAATTTTAAGGGGATTGTAGCGTTTGCTACGATTCCGAAAACGTCTGGCCTAGCCTTTTCGTTGACAATTGTCCTTCCTTCATAAGGGAGCGTCGTGCTTTATCATAAGGCGGATCTGCTCGATGCGTGTCGCAGTCCATTTCTCCGAGAAATTGCTACGAGGCCGCGCCCTCAGGGCTGGCTGCTGATGAGCACCTGGTAGGCGGTGAAAGCAGGTTTTGGTGTGAAATCGCCGTGCAGCAGGCCCAGCCATCGTTCTTCCGGCTTGCGGGCACGGAAATTGTCGGACAGATAGGTCCAGAACACCGCTTTCACGTCGGGATCCCGGGATATCGTCCGCACCATCTGGCGCAGAAACTCCACCTGCGACGCTTCTCCCTTCTGTAGACCGGGCATGAATTGCTCTTCCGGTTGCGATGCGTAGGCGAACTCGTCTACCCAGATAGGCAGCTGGACGTCCTCTGCGATCATCTCGCGATGCGCCTGTTGCAGCCATCGGGCTGCGGCCTGCAAGGACGTGCGCGTCATGTGGATGTTGAAGACGTCGATGGATCGTCCGAGCGGGAACTCCAAGTCCTCAAAGGCCGCCTTCTGCCAAGCACTCGCTTTGGGCGTGAACCAGAAGCCGCCAGCCATCACGATGGCTTGTGGGTCCGCAGCGTGGATGGCGCGCGCGGTCAGGGCCACCAGGCGGGCATATGCATGCGGGGTCCAGGCCGTGATATTTTGCGGCTCGTTGAGGATCTTGTATGCTCCGATACGCCCCCGATACCGGGCCGCCACCGCGCCAGCATAGACAGCGAAGCCTTCCGCATCCAGCGGTGATTCCCCGGCATACGCCCAGTCCGGTGGAGCGCCTAGCTCGCACAACAGATGGATGTGGTGGGACTGCAGCGCGTCCAGGACGCGGTCGGACAGTTGCCATCGCCACTGGCCGGGCTGCGGCTCCACGTGCTTCCATCCAAAACCCCAGCCTAGGCGCATCCACCCTACGCCCAGTTGCCGAGCGGCGTCCAGCAGCTGCCCTTCATGCCCTTGGTTGGTCTTGATGTGGAGATTTACATCCACGCCATACATGAGTTGCGCTTGGGCAGGTCGGGAATGCGCCAGCATGCCCAGGCAGAAAAGCAAAACTGGCAGCAAACGTCTCACGGCAATCTCCTTTCG
>JAJZVB010000050.1 GCA_021845885.1 Pseudomonadota bacterium | reverse complement strand
GGGGTTCATCCCCTCCCCTTTTCACCACAAGGCGCTTCAAGGAAAGAGGCATGTCGAAGAAAATTGCGATTCCGCTTGCGCTCCTCATCGCAATTCTCGTTTATTCATTCCCCCCTGCTTCGATTCGCTGGCAGCCCAGGAAACCGGGGGCCTCGAAAGATTTTTCGGCAAAAACCAGCGCCTACGTTTGCCCCATGCATCCTGAAATCATGCAGGATCATCCTGGGAAATGCCCGATCTGCGGCATGGATCTTGTCCCGGCGGTAAAGCATGATCGCGATTCGACGCTGCACGTCGAGGCCGCCTCGCTCCAGGATCTGGGCGTGCGCATCGCCAAAGCCCATGACGGAGAAATCAGCCGGGAAATCCTGACATACGGCACTGTAGCCTACGACGATGCCAGGCAATACAGCTTCAATTCCAGATTCGAAGGCTGGGTCAGAACGATCCATGTGCATTCGGTCGGAGAGAAAATCGAACAGGGCGAGATCCTGTATGAAATCTATTCCCCTGACCTGATCGAAAGGGAAAAAAGATTCCTGCAATTCCTGCAGCGCAGGGACCAGATCCTGCAATCCGTAGGGGATGTCTCTCAGCAGGAAAACGAATACGTGATGAATCTCCTGGTCGAATATTCGCAGCAAAAGGAGAAATTCTACAACGAAGACGTCGACCGCGAAGCCGTGAAATGGCTGGAGGATTCCAGGCAAATCAGGGAAGTGGTCGGCATCGTGGCCGAAAGATCCGGCATCGTGACCCAAATCAATGCCAGCGAAGGCAGTTTCCTGAGCGCGTCCTCGCCGGTATTCAAGATGGCCGATATGTCCAGGATATGGATCAATGCCGTCCTTTACCAGGATCAGGCAGGAAGAGTGAAAATAGGCGACCGGGCCGAAGTGAAGCTTGCAAGCGGAGATAAAGCCCGGGGAAGCGTCAGCTTCATCAGCCCGATTTCGGAAAACAACAGGGTGACAGCCAGAATCAGCCTGGACAACAAGGGATTTCGCTTTCGCCCTGGCGAATTCGCCGATGTCGACATCCATTCGGATTCCCGCAAGGCGCTTCTTTTGCCGCGCTCCGCAGTCATGCATACCGGGCGCGGGAGCAGGGTCATGCTCTTTCTCGGCAAAGGCCGCTTTTTGCCGGTCGAAGTCGAGACCGGCATGGAAGACGAAAACGACGTACAGATCCTGGACGGCCTGCAGGAAGGCGCGCAGGTCGCGGCAAACGGCCAGTTCCTGCTCGATGCCGCATCTTCCCTGCAGGACGCCGCGATACGCATGCAATCGAATCATGCCAGGTAGGATCGAACGCATCATAGATTGGTCCCTGCGAAACAGGGCCATCATCGTGCTCTCCGCCCTGCTCCTGGCCATGGGCGGGCTCGATTCCTTCAGGAACATGACGCTCGATGCGATCCCCGACCTTTCCGACACCCAGGTCATCATCAAGACGGCCTATCCGGGACAATCGCCCGAGATCGTCGAGGATCAGGTCACCTATCCGCTTTCATCGGCCCTCCTCTCTGTGCCCGGATCGACTGCAGTCCGCGGATTTTCGATGTACGGCGAATCCTATCTCTATGTCCTTTTCAAGGATGGGACCGATCCCTACTGGGCGCGCTCCAGGGTCCTGGAATACCTGAACCAGATCGAGTCGCGCCTGCCGCCCGGCGTTTCTCCGGAACTCGGGCCGGACGCTTCGGGCGTGGGCTGGGTTTTCGAGTACGCGCTCGTCGACAGGCATCACCGTTACGATCCGGACGAATTGCGCGCGCTGCAGGATTATTATCTCAAGTACGAACTGCAGAGCGTTCCCGGTGTTTCGGAGGTGGCGAACGTAGGGGGCATGGTGAGGCAGTTCCAGATCGAGGTCGATCCCAACAGGCTCGCCGCCTACAGGATCAGCATGGATCAGGTCGCAGCCGCAATCAGGCAGGCCAATTCAGCGGGCGGAGGCTCCGTGATCGAAATGGGGCATGCCGAATACATGGTGAGGGCGAAAGCCTATCTGAAATCGCTGGAAGATCTGGAGAAAATCCCGCTGGGTTCTGACGAACGCGGCTTTCCGGTTCGCCTCAGGGATGTCGCTCATGTCGGAACGGGGCCCGAGCAGAGGCGGGGCATCACCGATCTCGACGGCGAAGGAGAAGTGGCGGGCGGCATCGTCGTGATGCGCTACGGCTACAATGCCCTGGATACCGTTAAAAAGGTGAGGAAGAAACTGGATGAGATCAGGTCGGGTCTCCCGCCGGGAGTCGATGTTGTGGTCACCTACGACAGGTCGGGGCTCATCCAGCGCGCAGTGGATGCGCTCGAAGGCAAGCTTTTCGAGGAATCCCTTGCGGTGGCGTTCGTCTGCCTGATTTTCCTTTTCCACGCGAGATCATCCCTGGTCGCAGTCGTGACGATTCCAGTCGGCATTCTTGCCGCCTTCGTCGTCATGAGGGAACAGGGGGTGACGGCCAACATCATGTCGCTCGGCGGGATAGCGATTGCGATCGGCGCCATGGTCGACGCCGCCGTCGTCATGATCGAGAACATGCACAAGCATCTCGAAAAAGAATCGGACACCTGGAAAGCCGCACGGGAAAGCGCGGTGGAAGTCGGTCCTGCGCTGTTTTTCTCCCTGCTCGTCATCACGGTATCCTTCCTTCCCGTATTCACCCTGACCGGCCAGGAGGGGAAGCTCTTTTCACCGCTCGCCTACACCAAGACCTATGCCATGGGGGCATCAGCCATGCTTTCGGTCACGCTGCTTCCCGTTCTCATGGGCTATTTCATCAGGGGAAAAATCGTCAGGGAAAGCGCGAATCCCCTGAATGCGCTTCTCCAGAAGCTCTACCGCCCCGTTCTGCTTTTCGCCCTGAGAAGAAGAAAGCTCGCGCTCGGCATTGCATTGCTGATTCTTGCGAGTATGGCCTGGCCGATCTCCAGGATGGGGAGCGAATTCATGCCGCCCCTTTACGAGGGGGATCTGCTTTACATGCCGACCACCCTTCCCGGAATTTCCATCGACGAGGCGGGACATGTGCTGCAGATCACGGACAGGCTGATCAGGTCCATGCCGGAAGTCGATCATGTTTTCGGCAAGGTAGGAAGAGCTGAAACGGCGCTCGACCCGGCCCCCCTTTCGATGTTCGAGACCACCATACGCCTGAAACCCAGAAAGGAATGGCCTGCAGGGGAAACCATCGACGATCTGATTGCCAAGCTCGACAAGACCGTGAACCTGCCCGGGCTGACCAATTCATGGGGCTATCCGATCAGGACGCGCATCGACATGCTCTCCACCGGCATCAGGACGCCCGTCGGAATCAAGATCACGGGGCCCGATCTCAAGGGGATAGGCGAGCTTTCCGAGGCAATCGAAGCGACCCTGCGGAAAGTTCAGGGGACGCGCAGCGTATTCGCGGAAAGGGTGACCGGAGGTCGCTATCTTGATGTCGAAATAGACAGGGATCAGGCCGCCCGATACGGCATTTCCGCAGCCGATGTTGTGCGCCTGATCGGGGGCGCGATAGGCGGGGAAAATGTCAGCACCATGGTGATGGGGCGCGAGCGTTTTCCCATCAATTTGCGCTACCCCAGGTCGTTCAGGGATTCACCGCAAAGCCTCGCCCAGTCGCGGATCGCGACGCCTTCCGGAGATCAGGTTCCGCTCGGAGATCTTGCACAAATCTCGATCCACGACGGCCCGGCCGAAATCAGGAGCGAAAATGCCAGGCTGACAGGATATGTCTACCTCAACATTGAAAACCGGGATCTGGGAAGTTACGTCGAGGAAGCGAAAAAACGAATCGCCCGGGAAGTGCAGCCAAGAACCGGCTATGCAATCGAATGGGCGGGGCAATACCGCAACATGGAACATGCGAGAAAACGCCTCGGGTTCGTGATCCCGCTCACTTTGATCCTGGTCACGCTGCTCCTTTATTTCCATTTCAGGCATCTTGGAAAGGTGCTTCTGGTTCTGAGTTGCCTTCCCTTTTCGCTCGCAGGGGGATTCTGGTTCGTCTATTTTCTCGGCTATCCCCTTTCCGTTGCGGTTGCGGTAGGCTTCATCGCGCTGGCCGGCGTGGCAGCCGAATTCGGGGTGGTGATGCTGCTTTATCTGGATGGCGCCATGGCATCCCTGCGCGCTCCGATCGACTTGAAATCACTCGAAAATGCGATCATCCAGGGCGCAGCGATGCGGGTTCGCCCTAAACTGATGACGGTCTCGGTCATCATCGCAGGGCTTTTGCCGGTCATGTTCAGCCACGAAACGGGAACGGACGTGATGAAGCGGATCGCGGCGCCCCTGATCGGCGGCATGGTGACCGCGCCGCTTCTTTCCCTGATCGTGATTCCGCTCATCTATCTTTCCTGGCAGGAAAGAAGGCTTGTTAAAGATGTATCTATTATACATAATTATTGACATGGGTAAATCGGCTGGATATCATGCCATTCATATACATCAATATTTGATATATTCCATGAGATGAAGAAACATCGCTCAAGCAGGATTCTCGCGATGATCCTGGGGCTCTTGGCCCCGATAGGCGATGCGTTCGCATGTGCGGCATGCGGATGCATGCTCTCGAAGGACTGGCAGATCCAGGGCATGGGAAGCGGCCCCGGATATACGATGGGCCTCACCTACGATTATGTCGACCAGAATCAGATGAGGAGCGGATCAGGCAAACTCCCGGGCTTTTCTTTGCCCAACGCGCAGGAAATCGAGATCAGGACGAGAACCTCCTTCGCGACGGTGGTCGGCGACTACCAGGGATCGAACTGGGGCGTGAATCTCCAGCTCCCCTATGTCGAACGTTATCATCTGACTTTTCCCCAGGGAACCACTGCACTCGACAGCTCGAAATCGAGCTCGCTTGGGGATGCCAGGATACTCGGGCGCTATACCGGATTTTCGAGCGACGCAAGCAACGGAATTTTTCTCGGATTGAAGCTCCCCACCGGGCCGACCAGCGTCGATTTTTCAAGCGGAAATCCGCTCGACCCCAGCCTCCAGCCCGGAACGGGCTCGACGGATATCCTTCTCGGCGCCTTCCATTCCGGACAATTCGATGAACTGAGACTTTCCTGGTTCGCTCAGGGATTGCTGCAGCATGCCGTAATCACAAGAAACGACTACAGGCCGGGAGACTCGTTCGATGTCAACGCCGGCATCAAATATGGGAAATTCGGGCAAAGAATCACCCCGATGCTCCAGATCAACTTCATCAGGCGCGTCGCCGACAGCGGATACAATGCCACGCCCCTCATCACGGGCGGTGAACTCGCCTATCTGTCACCCGGCGTCTCGGTGAGGCTGGGACAAGGCACCAGCGCCTTCGCCTTTCTGCAGCTCCCCATCTACCAATACGTGCAGGGCATACAGTTGACCCCGACGAAAATCATCTCGGTCGGGATGATGCACGCATTCTGAGGAGAATGTCATGAAGCAATGGCTGCTTGGACTCGTCCTGTTCTGTCTTGCCATGCCGGCGATCGCCTCCGAAGACTGGACGCTAACCGACACGGCAGGAAAAACAATGCGTCTTTCCGACTACAGGGGGCAATGGGTTCTGGTCAATTTCTGGGCCACCTGGTGCCCGCCCTGCCTTGCCGAAATACCCGATTTCATCGGCATGAGGCGCAGCGGAGAAAAAATCGCCGTCATCGGCATTGCGGTGAGCTACAGAAACAAGGATGAAGTGCTCGATTTCGTCAAAAAGCATGCCATCCCCTACCCCATTGTGCTGGGTAGCGAAGACATCGCATCGAGTTTCGGTGGCATAGACACCCTTCCCACCAGCTTCCTTTATTCTCCAGACGGCAAACTTGTTGGCCAGCATGAGGGTCCCCTCACGCAGGAAGAAATCCTCAGTTTCATAAAAGGATCCGGCATGAATATCATCAAAAGATGATATTGACAGGATCAGGGCTTGAGGATAAGATTCAAATCAAATATATCAAAAAATGATGCATTGCACCTCAGGAGGACATGACATGGCCGAAGTGGACGAAGAAGGTTACCTGGTCGAACCACTCGACTGGAACGAACAAATCGCTGAAGAATTCGCCCGGAAGGAGAACATCGCGCTGACCGATGAACACTGGAGCGCGATCCGCTTCATGCGCGACTATTATGCGGAACACCAGGTGGCCCCCGACGCGCGCTTCGTGATCAGGCATCTCGGTGAGAAAAACAGGCTTTTCGAGCTTTTCCCCTACGGTTATGTGAAACAGGCGTGCAAAATCGCCGGCATGAAACGCCCGAGGGCATGGAGCACCGGCTGACTCATGCTCGACTGCAAGGAATATCGCGGCCCCCTTGGCGGGGAAGGATTCAGGCTTTTCTTCATTTCCCTCCTTTCTGCCCCCATAGGCCTGCTCGGAGGCCTCGCCGCCTGGCTGCTTTTCAAGCTTATCGGCCTTTTCAGCAATTTCGTCTTTTACCAGAAGCTCTCTTTTACGCTGCCCATGGATTTGTCCGATCACAGGCTGGGGCTCTGGCTGCTTCTGGTCCCCGCCGTGGGAGGGCTCATTGTCGGCCTGATAGGAAAGTACGGCACTGAGAAAATCCGCGGCCATGGCATTCCGGAAGTCATGGACGCGGTTCTGACGAACAGAAGCAAGGTTCAGCCCCGCGTTGCGCTGCTCAAGCCCCTGAGCGTTGCGGTATCGATCGGAACGGGCGGACCATTCGGCGCCGAAGGCCCGATCATCCAGACAGGCGGCGCGCTGGGCTCCCTATTCGGCCAGTTGATCGATGTATCCGCGTCAGAACGCAAGGTGCTGCTCGCATCGGGTGCGGCAGCGGGCATGGCGGCCACTTTCTCGACGCCGATCTCGGCTGTCATCTTCGCCATCGAGCTGCTTCTTTTCGAATTCAGGCCACGCTCCTTCATACCGCTCGTGATATCGAGCACGCTTGCCATGACGGTGCACGACGCGCTCGTCGGGAATGGCCCTTTGTTCCATGTCTCGCCCATGAATTTCGGCCTTCCCCATGCCCTTCCCTATTATGCCCTTCTGGGGATACTCTGCGGGCTCGGGGCTGTCGGGTTTTCCCGCCTTTTTTACTGGGTCGAGGAGCAGTTTGAGCGGCTCCCCCTGGACCCCTTGTGGTGGCCGGCCATTGGCGGCATTGGACTCGGGATGGTGGGCCTTGTCGATCCCCTCGTTCTGGGCGTGGGCTACCATACCATCACCGCCATCCTGAATGAGCGCCTCGCTTTGCTCTCGCTCTGCTCCATCCTCGTCTGGAAGTCGGTCGCACTTCTGGTTTCGCTCGGTTCAGGGACATCGGGGGGCTTGCTTGCGCCCATGTTCACCATGGGGGCGGCGCTCGGCGGAACCTTCGCCCTGCTGCTGAATCTCGCCATACCCGGACTCGGTCTTTCGCCTGCCGCATTCGCCGTGATCGGCATGGCCGCGCTTTTCGCTGCCGCCTCGCGCGCCACTTTCGCCTTCATCATTTTCGCATTCGAGATCACCAGAAACTACGATTCCATCCTCCCCCTGATGTTCGCCTGCGTGCTCGCAACTGCAGTCTCCCTGCAGATTTCCCGCCATTCGATCATGACCGAACGGCTTGCCAGAAGAGGGCTCAAGGTGGATCAGAACTACGAAGTCGACCCTTTCAGGCAGACGAAGGTGGAAGACGCCATGGCGGCTGTCCCCTGCGCTTTGGAAGAGACCATGAAGGTCGCCGAAATCGCGGCTCGAATCGCTTCCCACGATCCCGTCCTCTCCCTGCAGCAGAGCTTTCCCCTACTGGATTCGAACGGGAAGCTTTCCGGGATGCTGTCGAGGAGCGACATACTGCGCGCGCTCGAAGCAGGGGAGGAAAAAAGCGTGAAGGAAGCCGGGAGCCGCTCCCCGGTCGTCGCCTTTCCTGACGAATCCCTGCACGACGCGCTCGCCAAAATGCTTTCCCATGGGGTGGCCAGCCTTCCCGTTGTCGAAAGAAACGATACGGGAAGGATGGTGGGATTGCTCACCCGTGCCTCGATGCTTGAAGCGAGATTGGAGCGGCTTCAGGAAGAGCATGTCCGGGAGAAGGGATGGCTTGGAAAAATGCTCGACAAAGCCGTTTAGATATGGCATATATATCAATCTATGATATAATTAGCGATCGCGTCAGGGGAAAAGCCCCTGCAAGATATGACAAGATATTCATGGAAAGAAAGTTCCATTCATGATCGAGTGCGGACGATATTCGCGCATACTGCCGCCATCGCAGTTCATTCTGCTCAATTTCGCCCTGGGAACCGGGCATTTCCTGGTTCTCCTCAATGCGGGGGCCTATCTGCCGATGCTGCCCTACATTTCGGGCAGCGCGGGAGAAGCCATCGGCTACGTCGAGTGGGGGCAAATCGATTATTTCACTGCAATGGGCGCATCCATGCTGATCGCCAGGCCGATCATGCAACGCTTCGGCCCCAAGAACTCGGCCCTATTCGCCTATCTGCTCTTTTCGGCATCGAGTTTCGCAGCGCTTTTCGCCATCCCCTTCTTTTCCCTCTATACCTCGATCCGCATCGTCCAGGGCATTTCGGCAGGGATCAGCATCGTTCCCTCCTTTTTCCTGCTTCTCGAATATTACAGGGAAAGCGAGCAGAAAACGGCCGTTTCCTTGTGGAGCCTCGCCCTCTTCGTCCCCTACACGATAGGCCCCGCTCTCGGCGGATGGTTCGCCTACGAAATGGGAGACTGGCGTCTGCTCTTCGAAGCCTCTTCGGCCATTTCGCTGGCCATATCAGCGGTCATATGGGCGCTTCTCGCCGACTGGGAAGACAAGGCTGAAAAGAGCAACCGTTCCTTCCTGTCTTCCCTTTTCCTGTTCGTCCTCTTCCTCTCCGCATCGATTACGCTTTTAAGTTTCTTCGATGTCGGGATACTCACGGACCTCACCAGCAATGAAACCCTGCTTTGGCGGCTCTTCATGGCTTTTCTCCTTTGTTCCTGGCTGTTCTGGCTGAAAAACGGGGAATCGAGGCCCCCCCTCATAAGATTTTCTCTTTTCAAGCATGCCAATTACGGATTCAGCATGTTGATCCTGTGTCTGTCTTTCATGGGCTTCCAGGGATCGATCGTTCAATATCTGTTGCGCCTCCAGCTCGTAGAAGGCTATACCGCCTGGCATGCCGGACTGATATTCCTTCCCCTTTTCGTTTTTTCCAAACCTCTCAACATTCTCGCGCAGAAGCTGATACACGGAGGACTGGACCCGCGCCTGCCTGCGAGCATGGCGTTATGCGGATTTGCTGCGAGCTACTGGTGGATTTCGGAATACATCCGCCCCGCCACCTGGGAAAGCCTGCTATGGCCCCAGTTCCTGATGGGAGCGGCAATGGGGCTTTTCTTCGTTTCCATGACAGCCCTTGCGCTGAGCCACATTCCGAAGAAGGATCAGGCCCATGCCGTGGACATGCTCAATGCCTTCCGCACCCTTTCAGCCGCGCTGGCCATCACGATATCCGACATTGCCTGGGACCGCATCAATGACTACGAGCAGAACCGCCTCGCTTCCCCGGATTCCAGCAATGCCATGCGATACGCACTCTTTTTGGACCATCATTCGGCGCTGCATCTGATGCATGAAAAACTCAGCCTCGAGGCTGAGTTTTTGACGCTCAATGATTTCTTCTATTTGCTTTCGCTATTCTTCGTCGTCCTGGCCGCCACGGTATGGGTGCTCAGGCCTGACGCAAGAAAGGATCCCGACATGGTCATTCTCGAGAATCTGGGGGAAGAGCCTTGAAATTTCCCCTGCTCATGCTGGCTTTGCTTCTTGCCGGATGCGCGCCGGCCATCCGCGAAGGCGCCCCTTTGATGAACAAGCTTTCCATCCAGAAGATGAACTCCAACCCGGCCGTGAAGCCGCTGATTGAGGCCGAATTACCGGAAAAGTGGTGGAAGGCATTCGATGACCGGAATCTCGACAGGCTGGTCGAACTCGCCCTCGCGGGGAATCCCGCGCTCGATGAGGCGAGGGATCGCCTTCAGGAAGCTCAGGCGGCAGTGATCGAATCCGGGGCAAGCCTTGACCCCCATGTCGACAGCATCAACCAGATCACCCGCCAGAGGCTGTCCAGGAACGGCAACCACGACATCTACAACGGCAAGACCGCGACGATCGCCAATATCTTCCCGCTTTTCGTCAATTACAATCTCGATCTTTGGCATCGCAACCAGGAAATCATTTCCGCCGCCACGGCATCCGAAAAGGCAAGCGAGGCGAAATACAGGCAGAGCGCATTGATGCTGAGTTCGGCAGTCATCAAGACCTATTTCGCGCTGAATACGGCGAAAAATCTGGCCGGGGTTCAGGCAGAGATCGTCAGGCTGACGGAAGAAAAGGCGAACCTTCTCGATTCCGCATACCGGGCAGGGATCAAGCCGAAAACCCCTTCCGTTTCAGGCCAAGCCGACTTGCGCGAATCGAAAGCCATCCTGGCCGCCCTGGAAAAACGCAGACAATCCCTGAATTTCGCCCTTCTCGAGCTCGTCGGCAAAACGCCTGAGGAAGCAATACAGACGGCCTCGACGAGCATCCCCGAACGCTTCGGCCTGCCCGAACGCATCGATCTCGATCTCGTCTCGAAGCGGCCTGACATCCAGGCGGCGCTCTGGAATGTCAGGAAAAACGGGCATCTCGAAAAGGTCGCCCGCGACGCCTTTTATCCCAACATCAACCTGTTCGCCCTGACGGGTTTCAACAGCATAGGGCTCTCGGATCTTTTGGGGCCCGGGGGCGCGACCTACGCATACGGACCGGCCATAGACCTTCCTCTATTCGAAGGCGGCGCCCTGGAAGGCAGGCTGCATGAAAAAGAAGCCGCCTACGACGAGGCCGTGCATGCCTACAACCGCGCCCTGCTCGCCGCCGTCCGGCAGATCGCCGACGCGCTCTCGGCCATGCGATACGGCAGAGAACAACTCGACGAAAGAACCGCTTCCCTGGCATTGCGCCAATCGGAGGCAGGCATTGCGCAATCGGGATTCCAGTCCGGAATCTCCGGGAAGCTCCCCTACCTGGAAGCGGAGATCCGCCTGAATCGAGAAACCATGGCAAAAATGGAGGAAAGCTTGAATTGGCTGTATAGCATTACGGATGCCGCGACCTCGCTCGGCGGCGGATTCGGGAGATGGCCTTCATGAAATCGAATCCCGTCGTCCGATCAAAAATCAGGCATCACAGACTCAGGGGACTGTTCGCCCTGTCTTTCATCGTGCTGGTCGGGCTGGTTTCCTACTGGTATCTTTTCATGAGGATCGAGGTCGAAAGCGACGATGCCTATGTCTCCGGAAACATCATTCCCGTGCAGGCGCTGGTTCCTGGCATCGTCTCCGAAATAGGCGTGGACAACAGCATGCAGGTCAAAACCGGGCAGTGGCTTCTGAGCGAAGAGAAGAACCTGACCGGCGCGAGAATGGAAAAGGCGGCTGCCAATCTTGCCGAAGCCGTGCGCAGCACGAAGAGCTTTTTTGCCCAGGCCGAGAGCGAGGCTGCGGAAGTCGCCTCTTTGGAAACCCAGAAAGAGCGGTTTGCGAATGATCTTTCCAGATACGAGGCAGCGGAGCCCAGCGGCGCGGTCTCCATCCAGCAGGTATCCGACACGAAAGAGGAAATCAATGTCCTGGGCGGAAAAATCGCCAAGGCGCAGGCCCTGCTGCGCAAGGCGAAAGCGCTCGTTTCCGGAACAACCGTTTCAGACAACCCGCATGTCCTGAAGGCCCGCGCCGAGTATATCGAAGCCTATATCGACTGCCACCGCTCCAGCCTTTTTTCTCCGGTTGACGGCTATGTCGCGGACAGGCAGGTTCAGGCAGGCGAACAGGTCAAGGCCGGACAAAAACTGTTGTCCATCGTGCCGCTCGACGAATTGTGGATCACGGCCAACCTCAAGGAAACGAGACTTTCCAGGGTGAGGATAGGAGAAGCGGTGAAAATCACCGCGCATGCCTATGGGAGCGAATTCGCTTACCATGGCAGGGTGATCGGCATGGATCCGTCGGGGGGCAGCACATTCAGCCTTTTCCCGCCCAACAATGCCACAGGCAATTACATCCATATTGTCGAGCGCGTCCCGGTCAGGATCAGCCTTTCGAAAAACGAATTGAAAAATCACCCTTTGAGGCCCGGAATGTCCGTCACGGTGAAAATAGAAACCGGAAATTACCGGAGCTTTCCCCTGCTCGCAACCGAAGTCGAAGCAAAGGACGCAAGCTACAGAACGCCCCTTTACCGGCAGGAAATGCTGGCAGCAGAGCAGTCGGCCAGGAAAATCGTCGAAGAGAATATCCGGTAATCATTAATACGGCCTCCCCTCCCCCTCCTTTTCAAGTATAATTCCGAAAAACAATAACGAATATCAGTAACATCTTATTCTGGACTGCCATTTGGCGCTGATCAATTCCCGATTGCGGCATTTTCTCAATGTGCTGGGGCCGGGCATCGTCGTGATGCTGGCCGATACCGATGCTGGCAGCGTGATCACGGCGGCCCAGAGCGGCGCACGGTGGGGCTACAAGCTGCTCCTTCTGCAGTTCCTCCTCATCCCCATTCTTTTCCTGGCGCAGGAACTGACGGTCAGGCTGGGTCTCGTCACGGGCAAGGGGCATGGCGAGCTGATCAGGGATACTTTCGGTTTTCCCGCCGCCCTGCTTTCCGTATCGACCATGGCCATTGCCTGCATGGGCGCGCTGCTCACCGAATTCAGCGGCTTGGCAGGCGTGGGGGCGCTTTTCGGCGTACCGGCCTGGCTGACCATGCTGATTGCAGCCAGCGGTCTCGTCGTCATGGTATGGACGGGATCCTATCGCTCCGTCGAACGGGTGGCGATGTTCATCGGCGCATTCGAATTCGTTTTCCTCCTGGTGGCCTGGAAACTCCATCCTTCCATGCAGGCCATGGTCAAAAGCATGACCACCCTTTCCCTGCCCCATGCCGATTTCGAGTATCTGATCGCAGCCAACATCGGCGCCGTGGTGATGCCCTGGATGGTTTTCTACCAGCAATCCGCCGTGATCGACAAGGGACTGGGGAAGGCGGATCTTCCCGCAGCGCGCTGGGACACGGTGATGGGAGCCATCATCACCCAGGTGATCATGTCCTGCGTGCTGATTGCAGAAGCGGCGAGCGGACATCATGCCATGCTCAACACCGTGGAACAGATTGCCGATTCCATCATCCCCACGCTCGGTGAAACTTCGGGAAAAATGCTTTTCGCGCTCGGCATGACGGGCGCCGCCATGGTCGCATCGATCGTCGTTTCCCTCACCGCAGCCTGGGGCATAGGCGAGATATTCGGCTTCAAGCGCTCGCTTGAGCACCATCCCAGGGAAGCGCCCTGGTTCTACGGCATATTCACGGTTTCGGTGATCATTGCCGCCGTCGTCGTCGCCTCACGCATCAATCTCGTCGAATTGAGCGTCGCCGTCGAAGTCATGAATGCGCTGCTTTTGCCCATCGTGCTGGGATTCCTTTACCTGCTGGCAACCCGTTCCCTTCCCGAACA
>JAJZVB010000049.1 GCA_021845885.1 Pseudomonadota bacterium | reverse complement strand
CGGGCGATACCATTCTCGGCATGTCGCTCGCCCACGGCGGGCATCTCACCCATGGCGCATCGGTCAACTTCAGCGGCAAGATTTATCATGCCGTGACTTACGGGCTGCATCCGGAAACGGAAGAGATCGATTACGAAGAAGTGGAAAGGCTCGCGAGGGAGCACAAGCCGAAAATGATCGTGGCCGGCGCGTCGGCCTATTCCCTCGTCATCGACTGGAAGCGCTTCAGGCATATCGCCGACAGCGTGGGCGCTTATCTTTTCGTCGACATGGCGCATTATGCCGGGCTTGTCGCTGCCGGACTTTATCCCAGCCCCGTGGGTATCGCGGATTTCGTGACCACCACCACCCACAAGACCCTGCGCGGTCCCAGGGGGGGATTGATCCTGGCCAAGGCGGAGCATGAAAAGGCGATCAATTCCAGCATTTTCCCCGGCATCCAGGGCGGACCGCTCATGCACGTGATCGCGGGAAAGGCGGTTGCGCTGAAGGAAGCTTCGACCCGGGAATTCAAGGAATACCAGGAGCTCGTGATAGACAATGCCCGCGTGATGGCGAAAGTGTTGCAGGAGCGCGGCCTGAGGATCGTCTCCGGGCGCACCGACAGCCATCTTTTTCTGGTCGACCTGAGGGCCAAGCATCTCACGGGAAAGGATGCGGAGGCCGCATTGGGGCTCGCCAACATCACGGTCAACAAGAATGCGATCCCGAACGATCCGCAGAAGCCTTTCGTCACGAGCGGCATCAGGATCGGATCGCCTGCCATCACGACCAGGGGATTCAGGGAGATCGAGGCGGAGAAGCTCGGCAACCTGATTGCCGACATGCTCGACGCGCCTTCCGACGAAGCCGTGACCCAGCGCGTATTGTCCGAAGTCAGGTCGCTTTGCGGGCGTTTCCCGGTTTACGGATAAATCATGAAATGCCCGTTCTGCGGCGCGAATGACACCAGCGTGATGGATTCCCGCGTCAGCGAGGAAGGAAACAGCATCCGCCGCAGACGACGCTGCCAGTCCTGCCAGAAGCGTTTCACCACTTACGAGACGGCCGACCTGATGATGCCTCAGGTGGTGAAACAGAATGGAAACCGGGCCGAATTCGACAGGGAAAAGCTGCGCACGGGCTTTTCCAGGGCGCTGCACAAGCGGCCCGTTCCCACACCGCTCGTCGACGAGGCCATAGACCGGATCGTCCAGAAGGTGCTGAGCCTTGGGGAGCGAGAAATTTCTTCGCGGCAGATCGGGGAAATGGTGATGGCCGAACTCTACAAGCTGGACAAGGTGGCCTACATCCGCTTCGCATCCGTTTATCGGAGCTTCGGGGATGTGGAGGACTTCAGGGAGGCGATCAGGGAAGTCGAGAAGCCATGACGTTTTCCGAACAGGACAGGCTTTTCATGATGAAGGCGATACGCCTCGCCGAGAAAGGCCTTTACACGACCACGCCGAATCCCAGGGTCGGAGCGGTGATCGTGAAGGAAGGCAGGATTATCGGGGAAGGCTGGCACGAGAAGGCGGGCGGACCCCATGCAGAAATCCGTGCCCTCGATGATGCGGGCGAACGGGCAGTCGGTTCCACCCTCTATGTCACGCTCGAGCCCTGCAGCCATTACGGCAGGACCCCGCCCTGCGCCGATGCGGTGGTCAATGCCGGGATTTCCAGGGTGGTGATCGCGATGAGGGATCCCAATCCGCTCGTTTCCGGCCAGGGTATCGAAAGGCTGGAGAAGGCGGGGATCGAAGTGGAATGCGGCCTGCTTGAAAGGGAGGCTGTCGAGCTCAATCCGGGGTTCGTCATGAGAATGAAGGCCGGAAGGCCCTGGGTGAGGCTGAAGATCGCAGCCAGCCTGGATGGAAAAACGGCGCTTGCGAACGGCATCAGCCAGTGGATCACCGGCCCTTCGGCAAGGCGCGACGGACATGGATTCCGCGCAAGATCCTGCGCCATCCTCACCGGAATCGGCACCGTTCTTGCTGACGATCCGTCATTCACGGTGAGGGATGTCGATACGCCGAGGCAGCCTTTGATCATCGTCCTGGACAGCCGATTGAGAATTTCCGGGGATGCGAAAATATTCAAGGGAAAGACGCTCGTCGTTACCGCTGCAGAAAATGGGGAAAAAAGGGCGGAACTCGAAGCCGCCGGCGCAGAAATCCTCCATCTTCCCGATGGGAACGGGAAGGTGGACGTGCATGAACTGATGAAGGAGCTGGGGAAAAGGGGGATCAACGAGCTGCACGTCGAAGCCGGTGAAGTCCTCAACGGCGCCCTGATGAAGGCCGGGCTCGTTGACGAAATCGTTTTCTATCTCGCGCCCCATTTGATCGGAAGCCGGGCGAAAGGGATGTTCGATTTCCCGGCATTGGAAAAAATGGAACAAAGGCATGAAATGAACATCCTGGACATCAGGATGGTGGGGAAGGACTTGAGGATCATCGGGAGGCCGGATGTTTAGCGGGATCGTTGCGTCAATCGGGAAAATCGAGCAGGCTGCGGAAGCGAACGGGGGAATGAGGCTCGCGATCGATGCGGGAAATCTCGATCTCTCCGATGTTTCGCCTGGGGACAGCATTGCCGTAAGCGGCGTCTGCCTCACCGTGGTGGCGAAGGAGGGCAATGTTTTTCATGTCGATGTCTCGAAGGAAACCCTGGGTTGCACCCATGGCCTGGAAAAGGGATTGGAAGTCAACCTGGAGAAGGCTCTGAGGCTTTCGGACAGGCTCGGAGGGCATCTCGTCAGCGGCCATGTCGACGGGGTCGGAGAAGTGATCGTTTTCGAACAGGCAGGCGATTCCATGCACCTGGCCATCCGTTCGCCGGAATCGGTATCCAGGTTCATCGCCGTCAAAGGTTCGGTCACGGTGAACGGCGTGAGCCTCACGGTCAATGCAGTCGAAGGCGATATGTTCCACATCAACCTGATTCCGCATACCCTTGCAATGACGAATCTCAAGGATCTCGGCCCGGGGCGCCTCGTGAATCTGGAGGCCGACATGCTCGCGAGATATGTCGAGAGGCTGCTTCCGGCGAGGGAATAAAAAAAGCCCGGGGGCGCCGGGCAACTTCCTTGGGGAGGAGAAAAAATCAAAGCCTGCGGCGATTCCCCGCGGCTGTTTTGGCCAAAGCGTGTTGATGCCTTGCAAGCATGAGCGCAGTGGCGAGAAGAATTCCGGCTGAAATGGAAATCATGACGAACTCCCTTCGAATAAAGCAGCAGGGAGGTCAGAAAGAGGTGATGCGCTCGATCCGGCGATCCCGCTGTCATAGGGCAAAAACCCCTTAGACCGGTAACTTTGCGTCCCCACCTTTCGATGGGTTTGCCTTTTCAGATACGGTTGAAGCCTAGCAAAGAAACTGGCGCGTGTCAACTTTTCTGTTCAGTAAAGGGCGCTTGCGAGCAGTTTCCTGTAATTGGAAACGAGTTCGGGTTGGGCGGACGCGAGATCGAAAATGGATAGCATCATTTTTCTCGCTTTTTCATGCCTGCTGTCCAGTCTGACGACTTCCAGCAACTGGGCGAGCGCCGCCCCGTACTGCTTTCTCGAGGCATAAAGGGCGGCGAGCTGCATGCGCGCAGCTTCGTTTTCCGGGTCGGCCACGATCGCTCTCAGAAGCCCGGATTCGTCGGCGCTTCCCGCATCCAGGAACGCGATTTTCGCCCGGAGCTGCTCGATGCGTTTGGCAAGCTCGGGGTCGGACGGAACTGATTCGATCAATGGCTTCGCTGCTTCCCGATCATCCTGATCGAGCAGGATTTCGGCCAGATCGAGTTTCGCGCCGTGATTTTCAGGGTCCAGGGAGAGCGCTTTCATGAGCAGGGTCCGGGCGGCTTCGGGTTCAAGCCCGGCCGCTTCGAGCCGCAGTAATTCGGAAGGGGAGGGAAGCGCCTTCTCCAGGAAGGCGCGTAGCGTGGATTCAGGAAGGGCTCCGGTGAATCCGTCCATCATTTCCCCCTTGACGAAGAGCCGGACGTCTGGAATGCCTCTGACATTGTAGCGCCTGGCCAGTCCCGGGTTTTCGTCGGAATTCACCTTGGCGAGCAGGAATTGCCCCTCATATTCCGCTGCAAGCTTTTCCAGCACCGGTTTCAGCATCTTGCAGGGAGCGCACCAGGGGGCCCAGAAATCGACAACCACGGGCTGCGGGTTTTTCAGCACTTTTTCATCGAAATGGTCCTCGTCGACGTCGAACACATAATCGTCCATGCGCTTCTCCCTGAAATGCCATGATTCATTTTAATATCCACGCGTCATTCCATCCAGCCCCTTGACCCGGGACAGATTCGGCAGCAAAATGAACGGATGAGAAAATTGTTCCTCTTCGTTGCGGTATTGTGCTTTCTCGGCTTGTACAGTCTTGAGGCGGCGCATCATCACGTCAACGATGCGGACGAGATGGCCTGCGCCGTTTGCCATGTTGCGGCGCATTCTTCCGCGGATATGCCTGCTCCCCTGAGTGCGCCGGCATTTTCTGCGATTCTGCTGTTCCTCGTTGCCTTCGAGGAGGCTTTGCCGGCCCTTCGCCGGGCAGTCTTTCTTTTCCGCTCTCGCTCCCCGCCCTCGTTCTCCTGATTCGCAGGATGGACAACGGTCGCCGTGCCAGGTACTGGATGCGGCCGGGTACGGGTATTGGGAGAGGCAATGAAAAGATTCTGTTTTTTAATCGGCATGGTGTTCCCTGTCGCCGTCCAGGCGGCGGAAATCAGGGGGGAGGTGAAGGACGCCCTTGGGCGCCCCATTCCTGCCGTGAAGCTCAGCATTCAGACGGCCAGAGGCAAGGTGATAGGCACGACGGAAAGCTCGAGTGACGGCCAGTTCGAGTTTTCGGCTTCTCCCGGGGTTTACGCCATCCTGGCTAAAAAGCCGGATTTCACCGTGGGAACCGCCATCGTCATGCTCGGTAAAAACAAGCCTGCGCAGACGGTGATCACCCTGGCCTCGAAAAAGGCGCTCGAAATGAATGTGGTTGCTGCGCGCATCGACCGTTCGAGAAACGCAGTCGAAGGTGGAAGCAGTCTTTACCGCATCGACCATGCCGCCATCGAGGCCTTGCCGGAAGGGGAGAACAGCCAGCTCAATGAGGTATTGCTGCGCGCTCCCGGCGTGGTTCAGGATTCATTCGGCCAGATCCACGTGAGGGGGGATCACGCTGATCTGCAATACCGGATAAACGGCATCATGCTTCCGGAAGGCATCAGCGGCTTCGGTCAGACCCTCGATACGCGCTTCGCACAAAGCATCGATCTCATGACAGGCGCACTGCCCTCCGAATATGGCTACCGCACTGCAGGGGTGGTCGACATTCGCACGAAGAGCGGGGCTTTCCAGAAGGGGGGAGACCTGAGCTTCTATGGAGGCAGCCGCAATACCTACGAGCCTTCCTTGCAGTACGGCGGGTCGGAAGGGAAGCTCAATTACTATTTCAGCGCCGACTTCCTGCAGAACGATCTCGGCATCCAGGGTCCCACGCCGGCAGCCAACCCGCTTCACGACAGAACGCGGCAGACGAAGGGATTCGGCTACTTTTCCTATTTGCTGAATCCAGCGACGAGCGTCAACCTGATCCTCGGCAATGCCCAGAGCCAATTCCAGATCCCCGATATACCGAATCTCGCACAGAATTTCGCGCTCACAGGGGTGCCGAATTATCCTTCAGCCCTCCTCAACGAAAATCAGACCGAAATCAACCGCTACGGGATACTGGCACTGAAGGGAACGATGGGCGCCAGAACGGATTATCAGGTTTCCATCTACAGCCGCTACTCGAGCGTGGCTTACAGTCCCGATCCTTACGGCGACCTGATCTACAGCGGCGTGGCCTCGACTGTCCTCAGGAGCAATTTCTCGAGCGGCCTGCAGGGGGATGGCAGTTATCGACTGAATGAATCGCATACCCTGCATGCCGGCCTGTTCATGAGCGGGGAGCATGCCGTGTCCAACAATACGTCAGCGGTTTTCCCGGCCGATGCGCAGGGTAGCCAGACGAGCTCAACGCCTTTTTCGATTGTCGACAACTACTCGAAAACGGCCTCGCTCTACGGTCTCTATCTCGAGGACGAATGGCGCCCGGCGAAGAAACTGACCGTCAATTACGGCGCGAGATTCGACGTGATGAACGCCTATGTGAACGCGAGCCAGTTCAGTCCGAGGCTGGGGATGGTCTACAAGGCGACGGATCAGACCACTTTCCACGCGGGTTACGCGCGCTATTTCACGCCTCCGGCGACCGAACTCATTGCGCCGACCAGCATTGCGAAATTCCAGGGAACGACCAATGCCTTACCGACCGACGTGAACACGAACGTGATGCCCGAGCGCAGTCACTATTTCGATGCAGGGGTCCAGCACCAGCTGACTCCCGAAATCAAACTCGGGCTGGATGCCTATTACAGGCTGGTCCAAGATCTTCTTGACGAAGGACAGTTCGGCCAGGCGCTCGTCTTTTCGCCTTTCAATTATCAGCAGGGAAAGATATACGGTGTGGAATTCACCGGCAATTACACCAAGGGCGATCTTTCCGCCTATCTGAACCTCGCGGCTTCCACGGCGCTGGGCAAGAACATCGTGTCAGGTCAGTACAATTTCTCGGCCCAGGAGCTCGCCTATATCGCCAACAACTGGGTGCATCTCGATCATGACCAGACCTATACCGGATCGACAGGATTTTCCTATCTTTGGCATGGAGCGCATTACAGCATGGATGCGCTTCTCGCGAGCGGACTGCGCAGGGGATTTGCCAATACAGGGAAGATGCCCGGGTACATGCAGGTCAATCTGGGCATCGCCAGGACGCTCATGCTGCCGACGCTGGGCAAGACGGAAGGGAGGTTCACCGTGATCAATCTGTTCGATCATGTTTACGAAATCAGGGATGGTTCGGGCATCGGCGTCGGCGCTCCGCAATTCGGACCGAGACGCGGTTTCTATGCCGGTATCAGCAAGGGATTTTGAAAAGGAGGAATAATGCAAGGATTGAACGAAGCCTGGGAAGCGATCCATTTCGGAGGGGCGATGGTCTATCCCCTGCTGGTGCTCGGCGTGGTCGCGCTATTCATCATGACCGACAAGGCCTATGTTTATTTGAGGTATGTGCGCATTCCACAAACACTCGTTCGGCTTGTCGAAACCTACGGGTTTTCCTGGAATGAGCTGGAAAAGCAGGTCGATTCGATGCAAAGCAAGCATTATTTCGTCCGTTTCTTCAGGCCGATCCTGGAAAACCGGGAAAAACCCGCATGGTGGGTCGAATCCCGAGCCGCTGACGAAGCCCAGTTGATCGAAAAATCAATGAGCCGCGGGCTCTGGGTGCTGGAAACTGTCGTGACGGCAGCACCCCTGCTCGGGTTGCTCGGCACGATCACCGGAATGATGCACGCCTTCAAGCTGATCGGCGGGGGGGGGCTGGTCGATCCGAGCGGGGTGACGGCAGGGGTGGCGCAGGCGCTGATTGCGACGGCCTTGGGTCTCTTTATCGCGCTCATCTGCCTTTTCGCCTTCAATTTCTTTTCCAGACTGCAGTCCCAGATACTGGATGAAATGGAGCGCCTCGGAACAAGACTGCTCGATCATATCAGGATGGATCAGGAAGGAGGGGCGCGTTGAAGCTGCGTAGGACCAGAACATCGAAAAGGGGACGCATCGAGATCATTCCCATGATCGACGTGATGTTTTTCCTGCTCGCCACCTTCATGCTGGCGTCGCTTTCGATGCAGAATCTGCATTCTCTGCCGGTCAATCTGCCCAGGGGAAAGGCTGAGCCCATGCAGCCCAAAACCCCTGTGACGCTCACCGTGACGAAGGAAGGGAAAATATTCCTGGACAAGACGCCTGTCACGCTGGATTCGATGCAGAGTGTACTCGCATCGATGTTGAAAAAACCAGATTCGAGCATCGTCATTTCCGCAGATACCGAAGCGCAGAACGGGCTTGTGGTCGAGGCGATGCTCAGGGCGAGGCAGGCTGGCGCAGAACATTTTCTGATCGCAGTCAAGCATGCGGAGTGATTATGAAAATCCCTGGCGCCGCCTGCCATGGACCCTGGGTGCCGCCCTGCTCGCCTGGCTCGTCCTGCTTTGGGCATTCGGGAAATTTCTCTCCCGCCCTGAAAAACAGGCCCCGATCGAGAAACCCGTCGATGCCAAACTGATCGAAATCCCCCCGCCTCCCAAACCCGGGAAGCCGAAAGGGGTGCCTGCTCCTGCAAAATCCGAATTGCCCAAACCCGCGGCAAGGCCGAGGCCCTCTCCCCAGCCCAAGGCCGTCGAGCCGCCTTCCAAGCCCGAAACGGAGGTGCCCAGGGCCAAGGAACCGGAAAAGGCTGCATCGGAATCTTCTGATAAGGGAATGCCGGGCGGGGACGTAATGGGCGCGCGCGCGATCTACAGTCCCAAGCCGGAAATTCCTGACGAATACAGGCGTGATGAAATGGATTTCCAGGTGGTGGCGCGCTTCCATATCGCAGCGGATGGCACGGCCACGGTCGAGCTGATCAAGGCGACGCCCATTCCCGGATTGAACCAGGCGATCCTGAACACGCTCGACACCTACAAGTTCTTCCCCGCGTTGAAGGATGGCAAGCCTGTTGATTCGACCCAGGACTGGCGTTTCCGCTTCCAGGTGAAATGACCGTGAAGAATTAATTGCGGTTTTATCCGGAGGATGATTCCAGGTTACAATCGGTCACCGGATCATTTCGAGGAGTTCAATAATGAAGCTGTCGGTTGTGGGGACAGGCTATGTGGGTTTGGTGACGGGAGCCTGCTTTGCCGAAATGGGCAACATCGTGACCTGCGTGGACATCGACGAAGCGAAGATCGAAAACCTGAAAAAGGGCATGCTGCCGATCTACGAGCCCGGCCTCGAAGACATCGTGGTCAACAATTACCGGGAGGGGCGGCTGAAATTCACGACTTCCCTTCCGGAATCGCTCGAAGGCGCCCAGGCCTGCTTCATCGCAGTCGGCACCCCGCCGGACGAGGACGGCTCGGCGGACCTCAAGCATGTGCTGGCCGTGGCCAGGGAGATCGGTCAGAACCTGCAGGACTATTGCGTCATCGTCGACAAGTCGACGGTCCCGGTGGGCACGGCGGAAAAAGTGAGGCAGGCCGTCCATGCCGAACTCGAAAGAAGGGGGGTTGAGGTCGATTTCGATGTGGTGAGCAATCCGGAGTTTCTGAAGGAAGGGGCGGCTGTCGAGGATTTCACGAGACCGGACCGCATTGTCATCGGCTGCGACAACGAGCGGTCGCTCGAAGTGATGCGTGAGCTTTATTTTCCCTTCGTCAGGAACCACGAGCGGCTTTGCCTGATGGGCATCAAGGAAGCCGAAATGACGAAGTATGCCGCGAACGCCATGCTTGCGACGAAGATCTCGTTCATGAACGAGATTGCCAATCTCTGCGACAGGATGGGCGTCGACGTCGAAAAGGTGAGGCTGGGGATCGGTTCGGATGCCAGAATCGGCTATTCCTTCATTTATCCCGGATGCGGCTATGGCGGATCCTGTTTTCCCAAGGACGTCAAGGCGATCATTCAGATGGCCAGGGACTGCGGTCTTGATCCGCTTGTGCTGAATGCCGTCGAGGACAGGAATGCTGAACAGAAGCAATATCTTTCGAAAAAGATCGCCTCCCATTTCGGCGAAGATCTTGCCGGGAAGACTTTTGCGTTGTGGGGGCTGGCTTTCAAGCCCAAGACGGACGACATGAGGGAAGCTTCCAGCATCGTCCTGCTCGAATACCTGATGGAGCAGGGGGCGAAGGTGAGGGCCTATGACCCGGTCGCGATGCAGGTCGCGAGACGCGAGCTTCCTGGAGCATGGTTCGATTCCGGGAGTCTCGAGCTCGTCAGCCATCAGTACGATGCCCTCGTCGGGGTGGATGCGCTGATCCTCGTGACGGAATGGAAGGCGTTCAGGACGCCCGATTTCTCCTTCATGGAGCAGGTGATGAAGCGCAAGGTGATCTTCGACGGGCGCAACGTCTTTGATCCCGAAAAGGTCAGGAAGCTGGGCTTCGACTATTACGGCGTGGGGAGATGACGGTTGAACCGAAACATTGCTCATACTATCATTAAGTTCGGTTCAATTGAAAAGAGGTGAGCATGGTCGTGCCTGTTATACTTTCCGGTGGCGCTGGAACGAGACTTTGGCCCGTTTCAAGAGAAACTTTCCCCAAGCCTTTCATGAAGCTGCCTGACGGGGAAAGCCTTCTGAAGAAGACCCTTTTGCGTGCTGCAAGCCTGCCGGGCGTTTCGGGCATTCTTACGGTGACGAACCGGGATTATTTCTTCAGCACCCGGGACGAATATGCCTCGGCAAGGACGGGGAAGACGCTGGGTTTCGACTACGTCCTGGAGCCTTGCGGCAGGAACACGGCGCCAGCCATTGCCATGGCCGCCTTCAGCCTGACGGAAAGCAGGGGGGAGGATGCGCTGATGCTCGTTCTTCCCGCAGATCATTTGATCGAAGACAGGCGGGCTTTCGCGGATTCGGTGGAACTCGCCTGCAAGTTTGCAAGCGAGGGTTATCTCGTCACCTTCGGCATACGCCCCGCCTATCCCGAGACGGGATACGGTTATATCGAATGCGGCGGGGCATTCTGTGAAAATGTCGAAGAAGTGTCGAATTTCTTCGAGAAGCCATCGCTCGAGCTGGCTTCCCTTTATCTCGAGAAAGGGAATTTCCTCTGGAATTCGGGCATGTTCTGCTTCAGGGCGGGAACCCTGCTCGAGGCGCTCCAGGCCCATTCTCCCGATGTTTTCGAAGCCTCCCTCTCCTGCTGGGAAAAATCGAGGCGCAACGATCTTCCGCTCTCTCTGGACGAAGAGAGCTTTTCCCTGATTCCAGACATTTCCATCGATTACGCAGTCATGGAAAAGGCGCAGAAGGTCGCGGTCGTCTCCGCTGAATTCGACTGGAACGATATAGGATCGTGGAGCGCGGTTTCCGGGCTCGTTCCGGAAGACGAGTCCGGAAACCGGATAGTCGGGACTGCCGTGATGGTCGATTCCGGAAATTGCTACATCCAGTCGGAAGACCGGCTCGTGGCGGCCGTGGGGGTGGACAATCTCCTCATCATTGACACGCCTGATGCGCTGCTCGTGGCCGACAAGAATCGCTCCCAGGACGTGAAAAGAGTCGTGCAGCACCTGAAGCTGGCAGAGCACGAAGCCTACAGGCTGCACCGGACCGTCCATCGCCCCTGGGGAACCTATACGGTTCTGGAAGAAGGGGACAGATTCAAGATCAAGCGCATCGTGGTGAAGCCTGGAGCGGCCCTTTCGCTGCAGATGCATCACCACAGGAGCGAGCATTGGGTGGTGGTTTCCGGAACGGCAAAAATAGTCAACGGGGAATCCGAATGTCTCGTGAGGACCAACGAATCGACCTTCATTCCAGCCGGAACGCCGCACAGGCTGGTCAACCCTGGCGTACTCGACCTGGTGATGATCGAGGTGCAAAGCGGCGAATACCTCGGCGAAGACGACATAGTCCGATTCGACGATCAGTACGGGCGCAGTTGAGGCATGTCCAGCCAGTTCGGCGGCATGATCCGCCCTTACAGTTCGGAGCTGTCGTTGTTGAGCAGGCTGGTCGATGTCATGATGATCTGGCTGGGCCAGGAACTTTTGCTCAGGCTTTTCGATGTCGATTCCGGAAACAGGTATACCTATGCGACTGCACTCGCGCTGGTTTCCTTTCTTTTCCTGGCCGAAACCCAGTCGATCTACAGTTCCTGGCGCCTTTTTTCGCTGAAATCGATGAGCCTCAGGCTGGCGCTGGTCTGGTTTGCCATCGTCGTCTTCCTGATGGGCATTGCATTCCTGACGAAGACCTCCTCGGATTACTCCAGAAGGGTCATGGTTTCCTGGTTCCTGCTCGTTCCCCTCCTCATGATTGCACAGCGGATTTTCATCCAGCTCGTGATGCGCAATCTGCGCGAGCAGGGCATGAATACGCGAACCGTGGCGATTGCAGGGGCGGGGGACAATGCGCTGAAGATCGTGAAGGGGATATTCGAATCAGGCTGGATGGGGCTCAAGCTGGCAGGGATTTACGACGACAGGAAGGAACAGAGGCTTCCCCTTGTGGAAGGCAGGAATCTCGAGATCAGCGGAAACCTGAAGAAGCTCGTTCAGGATGCGAAATCCGGCGGCATCGATTACGTCTACATCGCCCTTCCGATGAAAGCCGAGAACAGGATCATCGAGATCGTGAACGCGCTTTCGGATACCACGGCATCAGTCTACGTGGTGCCGGATTTCTTCGTTTTCGATCTCATGCAGGCGCGCTGGTTCAACGTCGGCGGCATTCCCATGGTGAGCATTTTCGAAAGCCCCTTCTATGGCGTGGACAGCTGGTCCAAGAGGCTGGAGGATCTTTTTCTGGGTATCCTGATATTGATCCTGATCATGGTCCCCATGCTCTTCATCGCCATCGGGATCAAGCTGACTTCTCCCGGCCCTGTCTTGTTCAAGCAGCGCCGCTACGGGCTCAACGGCAAGGTGGTGGAAGTGTGGAAATTCAGGAGCATGAGGGTCATGCAGGACGGGCATGAAGTGCCCCAGGCGCAGAAGCATGATCCCCGGGTCACTTCTTTCGGTGCCTTTCTCAGACGAACTTCGCTGGACGAATTGCCGCAGTTCATCAACGTGTTGCAGGGACATATGTCCATCGTCGGGCCGAGGCCCCATGCCGTGTCCCACAACGAACAATACCGGAAGCTGATTCGCGGCTACATGCTGCGCCACAAGGTCAAGCCCGGGATCACTGGATGGGCGCAAATCAACGGCTGGCGGGGGGAAACGGATACGCTGGAAAAAATGGCGGGAAGGCTGGAATGCGATCTCCACTATATCCAGAACTGGTCGCTCTGGCTCGACATCAGGATCATCTTCATCACGATTTTCAAGGGATTCGTGAGCAAGCAGGCCTACTAGGGTGTGTTATTACAGGCTGCTGAAAAACTATTGCGCTTGCCGATACCAGCGGTTCCCTAACAAACATTGAGAGTTCCCCCGGCACAGCCGGGGCGATTCAGAGCGAATACACCCCCTAAAAAAATGCCCGCTCATGGAGCGGGCTAATCAGGAGGGTATGCAATGATGTTTGCATGGGCGCATTCTATACCGGGATTGTTAAGGGATTATTGCTTGCATTGCGAAACGAAATTGGACTAAAATGGTCCTAGTTTTTACGGGGCAACCATGCTGAGATTGAGCAAGCTTGCAGATTACGGCAGCCAGGTCATGGCCTACATGGCCAGGGACAATACCGTGCACAGCGCGAACGAGGTGGCCGCCGGCACCGGCATCGCCGTGCCTACCGTGAGCAAGATATTGAAAATGCTGGCTCGCGGAAGTCTGCTGGTTTCGGTCAGGGGAGCGAAAGGAGGCTATGCGCTTTCCAGAAGCCCTTGCGAGATTTCCGTTGCGGAAATCATCGATGCAATGGACGGCCCGATATCGATCACGGAATGCAGCACCTCGACCTGTCAGCAGGAATCGATCTGCTCCACACGCAGCAACTGGCAGGGCATCAACAGGCTGATCAGGGAAGCGCTTGAAAAGGTGTCGCTTGCCGAAATGATCGAACCCAAACCGCAGGTCGTGAATCTGATTCGACATGACGGGATTTTTGCATGAGGAGGATGGAATGGAAGTCGTGATGACGGAGCGGGCGGCGCGGCATGTGGTGGCTGAGGTGGGGAAAGCCGGGGGGCTGGGCTTGCGTCTTGGGGTGAAGGCTGCGGGGTGCACGGGGCTCGCCTACGTGTTCGACA
>JAJZVB010000048.1 GCA_021845885.1 Pseudomonadota bacterium | reverse complement strand
GCTCATTGAGGCAACTTTCGGCCTTGTATACGGGAACGACGATCGAAACATGCGGCATCAGTGTTCCCCCCTCTGAGGGGATTCGGATGCACGGGTAAGATAAAGGGAAAGCCCGACGAGCGCGATCGCCCCGCCGAGATAAAGCAGATCGAGCGGCGTTTCGATCTTGATTTTAACCGCTTCCTGGAAAAGGGTGACGATCAGGACCATCAGGATCACCTTGGCCAGTCTCGCCTTCAGATCGTCCAGGCTTTCGATCACGAGTATCCTGCTCGACCTCGCTTCCCCCTTGGCCTCATCGATATCGCTGATGAAGAGCTCGTAAAGCCCAAGGGAAAAGATCAGCATGACCGTGGCGAGAAGATAGCCGTCCACCACTTCGACGACATGTGTGATGGATTCCTCGTGCAGCGCCTTCCTTGCAGCCATGGTCATGTCAGGATCGGCATAATGAATGAGGTGCGAAACGAGATAGACCACGTCAACGGTCGCCATGTAAAAGATGGCAAAGCTCGCGATCATGCTGGAAATCACGGCGAAAATCACGATGTAGCGGCTTCGCCAGATCGCGCCCTCGAAAAGCATTTCAAACATTTTCATCGGATCTTCCTTTCGGCGATTCATACTGGATCCTGTAAAGATTGGCATAAATGCCGCCCTTTTTCAGCAGTTCGCCGTGGTTCCCGATTTCCATGATCCTGCCCTTCTGCATCACGACGATCCTGTCGGCACGCTCGATGGTGGAAAGCCTGTGGGCGATGACGATGGTCGTCCTGCCCTTCATCAAGGTTTCGAGCGCAGCCTGAACATGCTTTTCAGACTCGGAATCGAGCGCGGAAGTCGCCTCGTCCAGGATCAGGACAGGGGCGTCCCTGAGCAGCGCGCGCGCGATTCCCAATCGCTGCCTCTGCCCCCCTGAAAGCTTCACCCCATTCTCCCCGATGAGGGTCTCCATGCCTTGCGGCATTTCCATGATGAAATCCAGGGCATGGGCCGCCCTTGCCGCAGCCTCGATTTCTTGAGGGCTCGCGCGCCCCATCTTCCCGTAGGCGATGTTCGCAGAAACAGTGTCGTTGAAGAGCACAACGTTCTGGCTCACGAATGCGATGTTGTCCCTCAGGCTTTCCAGGGTGAGGTCCCGGATATCCAAGCCGTCGAGCAGGATCCTTCCGGATCCGGGATGATAGAAGCGGGGAATCAGGTTGGCAAGCGTGCTTTTTCCGCTCCCCGAAGAGCCCACCAGCGCGATCGTCTCGCCTATCGAAATCGAAAGGCTGAAATGATCGATAGCGGGCCTCGCCTCTTCTCCATAGGAAAAGCAGACGTCATCGAAAACAACCCCCCCTTCGGCCCTTTGAAGGGAAATTTCCCCCTCATCGGGTTCCGCCTCCTCATCGATCAGGTCGAATATGCTTTCGGCTGCGGCCAGCCCCTTCTGCAGGTATTCGTTCACGCCGGTGATGCGCTTCAGGGGGGCGGTCAGCATCAGCATCGCCGTGATGAACGAAACGAAGCCGCCCACGGTCGTCTTGTCCGCCTTCGACTGCAATGTGGCGAGGTAGACGATGACGGCGAGCGATATGGCCGCGATCAATTGCACGATGGGCACGTTCGCAGCAGCCGCCGTGGACTGCTTCAGGTTGAACCGCCTCACCCTGTTCGCGCTCTCGAGGAAGCGCCTTTTTTCGTATTCCTGCCCGCCGTAGAGCTTGACCACCGGATTGCATTCTATGCCTTCCTCGAGAACCTGCGTGATCTCCCCCATGGCTCGCTGCGTATCGCGGCTGGTCTGCCTCAGCCGCTTGCTGATCACGCTGATCACGATCGCAATGAGCGGCGCCATGACCAATGAAAGCAGGGTGAGCATCCAGTTGAGGTAAAAAAGCCAGGCAAGAAGCCCCGCGATGGTGAGCGTATCCTTGACGGAAATCAGCACGACATTGGTCGCTGCATGGGTCACCTGGGTCACATCGTATGTCAGCTTCGAGATCAGGTTGCCGCTGACATGGTCGTCGAAATAGGCCGTGGGAAGCCTGATCAGCTTGCCGAACATGTCGACCCTGAGGTCCATCACCAGCCTGTTTCCCACCCAGTTGATGGCGTAGGCGCCGATGAAGTTCGCTCCTCCCCTCACCAGGAAAAGCAGGACGATGAGGAAGGGAATGAGGCGGATGAAGGAGGGGTCCTTGGCCACGAATCCGGTATCCAGCATGGGCTTCATCAATGCCGGAAGGGCGGGCTCAGTCATCGCGACAACCGCTATGCTGAAGACGGAAACCAGGAAAACCTTCCAGTGCGGCATGACGTATTTCATCAGCCGCTTGTACAGCGTCAGGCTGTCTATCGTTTTTTGCGCCAATCCTTATCCTTGCAGGAAAGCCCGATATTATGGGGCATGGTCAGTCAAAAGGCCAAGGCTTAAGGGGAAGATAAGAAAACTATTCTAGTATTCAAATTGTACCTCCCCCTTTCACCCGCGCTTGCCGCGGGTGTTTTTTTGCCCTTAATGGCTGCATAAGCTTGACCGCTTAACATAGGGGCCGTATCTCCTCCTTTGACCCGCGCTTGCCGCGGGTATTTTTTGCCTATTTGTAGGAAAGAACCGGGGCGAGCCATCGCTCCGCCTTCTCGATATCCATGTTCTTCCTTCTCGCGTAATCCTCGACCTGGTCGCGATCCACCTTTCCTGTCGCGAAATAGGAAGATTCCGGATGCGAGAAATAGAACCCGCTCACGGAAGAGGCGGGAAGCATCGCGTAGCTCTCGGTGAGCGATATCCCCGCATTCTTTTCCGCATCGAGCAGCCTGAACAGCCCTTCCTTCTCAGTATGGTCCGGGCAGGCGGGATAGCCCGGAGCGGGCCTTATCCCCCTGTATTTCTCTTCGATCAGGGCATCGTTGTCGAGGTTCTCTTCTTTTGCATAGCCCCAGAATTCCCTTCTCACTTTCATGTGAAGATGCTCGGCGAAGGCTTCGGCCAGCCTGTCCGCGAGCGACTTCAGCATGATGCTGTCGTAATCGTCGTGCGCATCCTCGAATTCCCTGAGTTTCTCTTCTATCCCGATTCCTGCGGTCACGGCGAAGGCGCCGATGTAATCCTTGATGCCGGATTCCTTGGGCGCGATATAGTCGGCGAGGCAGAGGTTGGGTTTTCCGGGCGGCTTCACCATCTGCTGCCTGAGATTGTGGAAGACCATGGAAACATCCCGCCTCGATTCGTCCGCATAGATTTCGATGTCGTCTGAATTCACGCTGTTCGCCGGGAAAAGGCCGAAGACGGCATTCGCCTTCAGCCATTTTTCCCCGATTATTTTATCGAGCATGATTTTCGCGTCATTGAAAAGCTGCCTCGCTTCCCCCCCGACAACCTCGTCTTCCAGTATTTTCGGATAGCGTCCTGAAAGCTCCCAGGTCTGGAAGAAAGGCGTCCAGTCGATGTTTTTCGCGATTTCTTCCAGGGGGTAATCCTTCAGCACCCTGACCCCGATGAAGAAGGGCACTGGAGGAGCGTAATCGGCCCAGCCCGTCTTCAGTCCATGACGCCTCGCCTCCAGATAGGAATGATGAGGCCCCTGGCCTTTCTTCCCCTTGTGAAGCTGCCTGACTTTTACGTATTCTTCCTTGATCCGGGAAACATATTCTTCCTTCAGCGTATCGCTCAAGAGGTTGCTGCACACCCCGACTGCGCGCGAAGCATCGGTCACATGGACGGTGACGCCGCCATATCCGGGCTCTATCTTGACCGCGGTATGCACCCTCGAGGTCGTCGCCCCGCCTATCAGAAGCGGAATGGTGAAGCCTTCACGCTCCATTTCCCTCGCGACATGGGACATTTCCTCGAGAGAGGGGGTGATGAGCCCGGACAGGCCGATGATGTCCGCATTCACTTCCCTTGCGGTCTGCAGGATCTTCTCGCAGGGCACCATCACGCCGAGGTCGATGACCTCGAAATTGTTGCACTGCAGCACGACCCCTACGATGTTCTTTCCGATGTCGTGAACGTCCCCCTTGACGGTAGCCATCAGTATTCTTCCCTTGGCCTGCTGCGCCCCCGACTTTTCAGCCTCGATGAAAGGAATCAGATAGGCTACGGACTGCTTCATGACCCTCGCGCTTTTCACAACCTGGGGAAGGAACATCTTGCCCGATCCGAAAAGGTCTCCGACCACGTTCATTCCGTCCATGAGCGGCCCCTCGATCACGCTGATCGGGCGCTCGGCCTGCAATCTCGCCTCTTCGGTGTCCTCGACGATGTAGGTGGTGATGCCGCGGACCAGGGCATGGGCAAGCCGCTCGTTCACCGGAGCGTTGCGCCAGGCAAGATCCTCGACCCGGTTTTTCCCCTGCCCCTTTACCTGCTCGGAATATTCGACCAGACGCTCCGTCCCGTCGCTCTTCCTGTTGAGAATGACATCCTCGACGCGCTTCTTCAATTCTTCGGGGATGTCCTCGTAGACGCCGAGCTGCCCCGCGTTCACGATGCCCATGGTCATGCCGGCCTTTATCGCATGATAAAGGAAGACGGTATGGATCGCCTCCCGCATCGGTTCGTTTCCCCTGAAGGAAAAGGAAACGTTGCTCACCCCTCCGCTCACCTTGGCATGAGGAAGGGTTTCCCTGATGATGCGGGTCGCCTCGATGAAATCGACTGCGTAATTGTTGTGCTCCTCTATCCCTGTCGCGACGGCGAAAATGTTGGGATCGAAAATGATGTCTTCGGCGGGGAAGCCGACTTCTTCCACGAGCATCCTGTAGGACCGGGTGCAGATTTCCACCTTGCGCGCCTTCGTGTCGGCCTGACCCTTTTCGTCGAAGGCCATGACGATCACCGCGGCCCCGTACCGCCTGGCGAGCATCGCCTGGGTTCTGAAGGGCCCTTCCCCTTCCTTGAGGCTGATCGAATTGATGATGGATTTCCCCTGAACGCACTTGAGCCCGGCCTCGATCACTTCCCATTTCGAGGAATCGATCATGACGGGCACGCGGCTGATGTCGGGTTCGGAAGCGATCAGGTTGAGGAAGGTGACCATGGCGAGCTTCGAATCGAGCATCGCCTCGTCCATGTTGACGTCGATGACCTGCGCCCCGTTTTCGACCTGGGCTCTCGCCACATCCACAGCCTCGGCATATTCGCCGTTCAAGATCAGCCTCGAAAAAAGCTTCGATCCCGTGACATTGGTTCTCTCCCCCACGTTCACGAAAAGCGAGTCGTCGCCTATGTTGAAAGGCTCGAGCCCGGAGAGCCTGCATTTTTTTTCGATGACCGGAACGATCCTGGGTTTGACATCCCGGACGGCATCGCTGATCGCCCTGATATGGGCGGGGGTCGTCCCGCAACATCCACCCACGACGTTGAGGAAGCCGCTTTGCACAAATTCCCTGATGAGCCCGGCCATGTATTCGGGGCTCTGGTCGTATTCGGCGAATTCATTGGGAAGGCCCGCATTAGGGTGGGCACTCACATACACACCTGAAACCCTGGAAAGCTCTTCTATATAGGGCCTCAGCTCCTTGGCCCCGAGCGCGCAATTGAGCCCTATGGAAAGCGGATTGCAGTGGGACACCGAATTCCAGAAAGCCTCCGTGGTCTGCCCTGAAAGCGTCCTGCCGCTCGCATCGGTGATGGTTCCGGATATCATGACGGGCAGCCTGGTTCCGGATTTCTCGAAATGGCTTTCAATGGCGAAAAGAGCCGCCTTGCAGTTCAAGGTATCGAAAACCGTCTCGACCATCAGGATGTCGACGCCGCCGTCGACGAGCCCCCTTATCGCCTCGAGATAGGCTGAAACCAGTTCGTCGAATGTGACATTCCTGTATCCGGGATCGTTGACGTCCGGGGAAATCGAAGCCGTCCTGTTGGTGGGGCCGAGCACGCCTGCGACGAACCTCGGCTTGTCTTTGCTGCCGTATTTGTCGGCAGCGGACCTGGCAAGCCTCGCCCCGGAAAAATTCAGCTCGTAAACGAGGGATTCCATGCCGTAATCGGCCATCGCGACCGACGTGGAATTGAACGTGTTGGTCTCGAGTATGTCGGCCCCCGCTTCGAGATAGGCCTCGTGGATGGCGCGGATCACTTCGGGCTTGGTGATCGAAAGCAGGTCGTTGTTGCCCTTGAGGTCTCTGGGGAAATCGGCGAAGCGCTCCCCCCGGTAATCGGCCTCGGTGAGCCTGTAAGTCTGGATCATCGTCCCCATCGCCCCGTCGAGGACGAGTATCCTTTTCGCGAGGAGGGGAAGGAGAAGCGCTTCACTCATGGGTGATCCTTGAATATGGTCAAATTGGATTTTAACATACCCGCCATGGGTCTATAATCTCGAAACAAACATAGGGCAGCCCATGAAATCGTTCAATCCCAAGGAAGCCTTCCAGTTCCTCAAAAACAACTCGAGCGCCGTGCTGATCGATGTGCGCAGCGAAATCGAATACCTTTTCGTGGGCCACCCGGTGGGGTCCATCCATGTCCCCTGGAACGACGGGCCGGACTGGGCCATCAATCCCGATTTCGTGGCGCATGTGAAAAAAATCGCCAACGAAAACCGTTCCGTGCTCCTCATCTGCAGGAGCGGGGTGCGTTCTCTCGAAGCCGGGAAAGCCCTCGAAGAAGCCGGTTTCAAGGAGGTCTACAACGTGCTGCACGGCTTCGAGGGAGATCTGGACGAATCCCACAGGAGAAGCAGCCTGAACGGCTGGCGCCACGACGGGCTGCCATGGGAACAATGCTGAATTCCCTGCTTTCCGCATTCCTCCTGGTCTGGATCGGTCTCGCGCAGGCGGACGATTACGGGGTCGCCTCGAAAATGGCGGAATCGGGAGCAAAGGAACTCGCCCTTTCCTACATGCAGCAGCATCCCGAAAAGCCGGACCTGGAGTGGGGCAGTCTTGAAATCAGGCTGCTCTCCGAATTCGGAAAAGACGGACAGGTTCTCGATGTTGCAGATCAGCTGCCGTTTTCCAAGGAAACAGCCGAACTGGCCATCCGGTCGGCATTCAATCTGGAAAAACCTCAGATCGCTCGAACTTGGCTCGCCAGGCTGATATGGAATGGAAACCTTTCGAAATCCGAACTGAGGAAGGCAAGGCTGCAGGTCATAGCCAGCTATATCATGGAAAAGGACGGGAAGAGCGGCTATTACGCGATGCTGCGCTTCAGCCAGGATTACCATCCCCTTTCGAATCTTGAAGCGCAGGAATTCGTCTCAGGGCTCGTCGCTTCGGGAATGGCGAAAGATTCCCTTTCCTGGCTTGTCCTGCTCGACGACAAGGATCCGGCGAAAATCATGGCCGAACTCGAAACCGGATTATCGAGCCCGGACGACGCGATCAAGGCCGCCGGCGGAAAGCACCCTGAAATCCTCCTCGAAGCCGCGAAAATGAAAAACGATCCGTCCCTTGAAATCGAGGCGAAGGAGAGGCTTCTCGCCGAAAACAGGATTTCAGGGAACGAACTCTGGAAAAGCTATCTGAGCCATGCGATCCTTTTTTCAAACCGCTATGCGCTCCTCCAGGGAGACTACAATGCCTGGCCCGATTCGATTTCGAGGATTCCCGATCCTTACGCGCAAAGATCCCTGCTCGCCTATCTTTCCACTCGCGATTCCGGGGCGATTCCCCTCCTCGTCGATGCCCTGAAGGAAGAGCCGGAAGTCGCATCAAAACTTTTCTCGAAATTCAAGAATCTCCCTGTCGGGACAAGGCAGGACCTGGGGAAAATGGCCTTCGGCATAGGCGATTATGCGAATTGCGCAGCTTATTGGGAAGGCGCAGCCCTTCAGGATGATCTTCCGGACCTTGCATTCGCCCAGCTGAAAGCGGGAAAGCCTCATGAAGCCGCAACTTCCATCCTGCAATACCTGGAAAAAATGAAGGCGCTCGACCCGAAGGCGGCAAGCCGGATACTTGCCCTGACGAAGCAGCTTGCCGATCTGAAGGCACCGGAGTGCAAGGAAATCCTCACTTCGCTTCTTCGTCTCGTCGACAGTTCGGCGCAAAAGGAAGTGCTGATGCTTCTGGGCAAAAGTGCTGCCGACCCCAGGGATGCTGCAGCCTATTACTTCCGGGCGTCCGTCCTTCCGGGCGATGAATCTTCGAAAAAGGCGAGGCTCGCCTGCATAGCCAGCCTCAGAAAGGCGGGATTCGTCGATGACGCGAAAGCGCTTGAAAGCCGGAAATGAATGCGAAAATGAAAACCCCTTTCGGGGTGCTCGGCATTGCTGTCACGGACGGATTCCTGAAGAGAATCGAATTCCTTCCAGGGGCTGAACCCCTTCTCCTTCCTTCCGACCCTTTCACTGAAAAAGTCTGCCGGGAAATCGAAGCCTATCTCTCCGACCCCGATTTCAGGTTCGGCATTCCCCTGATGCCTGAAGGCACCTTATTCCAGAAAAGGGTTTGGAATGAAATCGCCAAGATTCCGAGAGGAAAGACCCTCGAATACGGGCAGATCGCCAAAACGCTCTCTTCATCGCCAAGAGCGGTGGGGCAGGCATGCGGATCGAACCCGATCCCCATCGTGATCCCCTGCCATAGGGTGGTTTCGAGAAGCGGCCCCGGCGGATTCATGCATCGTCATGAAGGCAATCCGCTTCTCATCAAGAAATGGCTGCTCTCGCATGAATCCGATTGACCTCGTCGACGAGTTCTGCGATACGCTCTGGCTCGAGGACGGGCTTTCGAGCAATACGCTGGAAAGCTACCGGAGCGATCTCAACCAGCTCTCGCTCTGGCTGAAAAAGCAGGACAAGACGCTTGTCGATGCCGATCACGCCTCGCTGCTCGCCTTTCTTTCCCATCAGTCGAAAATGAAGGCTTCGACCACGAGCCGGGAGCTTTCGAGCTTCAAGCGCTTTTTCCAGTTCGCCCTTTCAAGGGGGAAGATCGAAAGGGATCCCACCCTGAACATCGAATCCCCCAAGCTTTCCAGAGGGCTTCCGAAAAGCATCTCAGAAGGGGAAGTGGAAAGCCTCCTCGAAGCCCCCGATAGCTCGGAACCCGGGGGCTTGAGGGACAGGGCGATGCTGGAAGTGCTCTATGCGAGCGGATTGCGCGTCTCGGAACTCGTCAAGCTGAGGATACTCCAGGTGAGCCTCGACATGGGCGTCGTCAGGGTATCGGGAAAGGGGGAGAAGGAAAGGCTGGTGCCTTTGGGAGAGGAGGCGATAGAATGGGTCACGCGCTACATGAACGATTCGCGCCCTTTTCTCCTGAAAGGAAGAAAAAGCGATGCTCTTTTCGTGACTTCACGCGGCAGCTCGATGACGCGCCAGGCTTTCTGGTATCTCATCAAGAAGCATGCCGCAAAAGCCGGGATAGGGAAGCCCCTCTCCCCGCACACGCTGCGCCACGCCTTCGCCACGCATCTTTTGAACCATGGAGCCGACCTCAGGGTGGTACAGGTCCTGCTCGGGCATGCCGACATCTCGACCACGCAGATCTACACCCATGTCGCCAGGGAGCGGCTCAAGTCGCTGCACGAGAAACATCACCCGAGAGGTTGAGCCTCCGCTCTATCCTGACGCCCAGTCGCTTCACCCCGTTCATCGCATCGAGCTTCGCGACTGAAAGCTTTACCCAGGGGGATCCGAATTCTTCGAGAATGATTCCGGCGAGATGCTCGGCCAATGCCTCGAGCAGCGAATAATCGTGATCGGCGAGCACTTCCCTGGCCCTCTCCACGACCTTCCCGTAATCGATGGTGTCGCCGATATGGTCGCTTTTCGCAGCCCTGCCCCTGGGAATGCCCATTTCCATGTCGATTTCGATCGGCTGAGGAATCTTTCTTTCCCATTCGTAGATGCCGATCAGGGTTTCAGCCCTGAAGCCCTGTATGAAGATCACGTCCATTTTTCTTTCGGAGCAGGTAGAATTGCGTTTCGACATTTTAGAACAATTAGCATGCTCAAGATAGCAATCATCCTCCTTGCCTACCTGTTGGGCTCAATTCCATTCGCGGTCATTTCAAGCAGAATTTTCAGGCTTCCCGATCCCAGGAGCTACGGTTCAGGAAACCCGGGGGCGACGAATGTATTGAGGACAGGCAAGAAGGCTGCGGCCCTCCTCACCCTTTTCGGGGACGGCATCAAGGGCACTGCAGCGGTTTTGCTGGCGCAGCATTATTCGGGCTCCCAGGCTGTCGTTGCGGCTTCCGCGCTCGCTGTCTTTTCCGGCCATCTTTTCCCTGTTTTCCTGGGATTCAGGGGAGGGAAAGGAGTGGCCACCTCGCTGGGCGTCTGCTTTGCGCTCTCCTTCTGGCTTGGCGCGGCAGTCAGCGGAACATGGCTGGCCGTATTCCTGCTGTCCAGAATTTCCTCGCTTTCAGCCCTCGTCGCTGCGGGACTCGCCCCCGTCTATGCCATCCTCATGCTCGGCACGAACATCACGACGCTTGCTGTGCTCGCCATGTGCCTGCTGCTGATATGGCGCCACAAGGACAACATCGAGAAACTGGTGAGCGGAGAGGAAAGCGCTTTCAGGAGGCGATGAGGTCCCATCTCGCCCTGACGCCGAAGCCCTTCTCGGGAACCGCCCCCATTTGATACCGCATGGCCCCGGCGAGCGCGATCATCGCGCCGTTGTCGGTGCAGTATTGCAGATCCGGGTAATACACTTCGATGCCTTCCGCATCGAGCCTTTTCCTCAATTCGCTGTTCGCGCTCACGCCGCCTGCGACGACCAGCCGCTCGAGCCCGCACTGCCGCAAGGCCTTCACCGATTTTTTCACCAGCACGTCGACGATCGCATCCTGGAATGCCCGGGCGATGTCGGCCCTGGTTTCTTCGTCCTCCGCCTGGTTCCTGACGAGGGTGAGGGCTGCAGTCTTCAGTCCGCTGAAGCTGAAATCGAAATCGGGACTGTTCAGCATGGGGCGGGGAAGGTGGAAGCGTGAAGGATTCCCCCGCCCGGCAAGCCTGGAAAGGGCCGCCCCTCCCGGATAGCCGAGGCCCAGAAGCTTGGCGGTTTTGTCGAAGGCCTCCCCCGCCGCATCGTCGAGGGTGTCGCCGAGAAGCCGGTAACGCCCCACCCCGTCCACCCTGATCAACTGGGTATGCCCGCCCGAGACCAGGAGCGCGACGAAAGGGAAATCGGGGGAAGGCTTGGAAAGAAGGGGGGAGAGCAGATGCCCCTCGAGATGGTGAACCCCGATCGCCGGCTTTCCCAGGGCGAAGCCGAGGGATGCGCCAAATGACGCGCCGACCAGAAGCGCGCCGGCGAGCCCGGGCCCCATGGTATAGGCGATGCCGTCGACCTCTTCGAGAGGCTTTCCCGATTCGGCAAGCACTTTCCTGGCGAGAGGAATCACGCGCCTGATATGGTCGCGGGAGGCGAGCTCAGGCACCACCCCGCCGTATTCTCCGTGCATGGCAATCTGGGTGTGGAGCGCATGGGCAAGCAGCCCATGATCCGTGTCATAAAGCGCGACGCCTGTTTCGTCGCAGGAGGTTTCTATTCCGAGTACGAGCATGGATGAAGTTTAGCCTGAACAAAATTCCGATGCAAAGCAGGTTGTTTTCTGGTATGATCCGAGGTTTTCAATTTCCGACAAGGATCCAACCTATGCCGAGCGTCAGGGTAAAGGAAAACGAGCCGTTCGAAGTCGCCATGAGGCGGTTCAAGCGCACCATCGAAAAAACCGGTCTTCTGACCGAGCTTCGCGCACGCGAATTCTACGAAAAGCCGACTGCCGAGCGCAAGCGCAAGATGGCCGCAGCGGTCAAACGCCATTACAAGCGCCTGCGCAGCCAGCTTCTCCCCCCCAAGCTGTATTGATGAGCCTCAAGGAAAGGGTCACCGAGGACATGAAGGCTGCTATGCGCAGCCGGGATTCGTCCCGCCTTTCCGCAATCAGGCTGCTTCTTGCAGCGATCAAGCAAAGGGAAGTCGACGAGCGCAAAAACCTGGGGGATGCCGAGGTGATTGCAGTCATCGAGAAAATGATCAAGCAGCGCCGCGATTCGATTTCCCAGTACGAAAGCGCTTCCCGCCTCGATCTCGCAGAAGCCGAGAAATTCGAGCTTTCGATATTGCAGGCCTACATGCCGAAGCAGCTCGATGCCGAGGAAATCGGCAAAGCAGTGGAGGCCGCCGTGCTCGAATCGGGCGCATCCACTCCTGCCGACATGGGAAAGGTGATGGTTGTCCTGAAGGAAAGACTGGCAGGGCGCGCCGACATGGGCGCAGTCTCGGCTCTCGTCAAGGCCAGGCTTTCGAAGTAAGCCTCTGCCGCGGGCGATGATTCCGCAGTCATTCATCCAGGACCTGCTCAACCGTACGGATATCGTTGATGTGGTCGGACGCCACATCAACCTGAAGCGCTCAGGCGCGAATTACACGGCCTGCTGCCCCTTCCACGACGAAAAAACCCCTTCATTCACGGTGAGCCCCTCGAAGCAGTTCTACCACTGCTTCGGCTGCGGCGCCCATGGCAATGCGATCGGCTTCGTCATGGCCTACGGTGGGCTGAGCTACGTGGAGGCGATCAGGGAACTGGCCGAAAACCTGGGCCTGTCCGTTCCCGAAGAGGAAGGAAGCCGGGCCGAAAGGAAATCCCCGGATCTTTCCGAACTTTTGCAGAAGGCCGCGGATTATTACAGGGAAGCGCTCAAGCAATCGGAACCGGCGATCCATTACCTCAAGAAGAGGGGGATCACCGGAAAGATCGCGTCAACCTTCGGAATGGGCTACGCCCCTCCGGAATGGCGCAATCTCTCAAAAATCTTCCCCGATTACGAATCGGAAAAGCTCGTCGAAGCCGGGCTCGTGATTTCGGGGGAGGGAAAGCGCTACGACCGCTTCAGGGACAGGATCATGTTCCCCATCGTCAATGGCCGCGGATCGATCATCGGTTTCGGGGGCAGGGTCATCGGGCAGGGCGAGCCCAAATACCTCAATTCGCCCGAGACACCCCTCTTCGAAAAGGGGCGCGAGCTTTACGGCCTTTATCAGGCGAGGCGGGCCATCCAGGACGCGTCGAAGGTCCTGGTGGTCGAAGGCTACATGGATGTGGTGGCGCTCGCCCAGCACGGCATCGAATATGCGGTCGCCACCCTCGGCACCTCCACCACGCCGTTTCATGTTCAGAAGCTCATAAGGCAGTCCGATCACGTGATTTTCTGCTTCGACGGGGACAATGCCGGAAGGAAGGCCGCATGGCGAGCGCTGGAGAACAGCCTTCCCCAGCTTTCGGACGGGAAGGAAGTCTCTTTCCTTTTCCTCCCCGAGAAGGAGGATCCGGACAGCTTCGTCAGGAGCCGCGGAAGGGAAGCCTTCGAAACCTTGCTTCAGGAGGCGGTTCCCTTGTCGAGCTTCCTCATCAGCGAACTTTCGTCCAGGGTCAATCTGGGAAGCGAGGAAGGCAGGGCGCGCTTTTTGCATGAAGCGAAGCCCTATTTTTCGAAAATCGCAGCCCCCAATCTCGCCCTGGTATTGAAAAAGCGCATTGCCCAGGTGGCGGGCGTGGAAACCGGGGAACTGGAAGCGCTTTTCGGGATCAAAGCAATAGGCAGGTCGGAAAAAATTCCCCCCAGAAAAAATCCCGGAAAAAACCCCAGCGTCGTCAGAAAACTGCTCGAAATGCTCCTGCATTCCCCAGCACTTGCTAAACTGGGAAATGTAGACGAGTTCGATTCCGGGACCGATATTCCGGGAATCAGGAAGGAAGAATCGATTGCCCTCATGAGGCTGCTCGATTTTTTCGCGGAAAACGGAGAGGCCAATGCGGGCACCGTCGTCGAGCGATTCAGGGGAAGCCGGGAAGGCGCGCTTTTCGAGGAAGTCTCGGCGCAATTCGGCCTGGAGGAAGCCGGGCTCAGCGAGGAAGAGCTGGAGAGGGAGTTTCTGGATGCTTGGAAGCAGTACCGGGAACGCGGGCGCAAGGCCAGGATGGAAGGGCTTCTGGCGAGGGCGAACGCCTCGGGATGGACCGAAGAAGCGAAGGCGGAATATCTTCGCCTGCAGAAGTTAAATTTATTG
>JAJZVB010000047.1 GCA_021845885.1 Pseudomonadota bacterium | reverse complement strand
CATCACTGCGGCGCCGTTGATGCCGTAACCCTCGTAGCGGATTTCCTCGTAGTTGACGCCCTCCATGTCGCCGCTGCCGCGCTTGATCGCGCGCTCGACGTTGTCCTTGGGCATGTTGTTGTCGTAGGCCTTGTCGACGGCAAGCCTGAGCCTCGGGTTGGAGGCAATGTCGCCGCCTCCCAGCTTCGCCGCCACGGTGATTTCCTTGATGAGGCGGGTGAAGATCTTGCCGCGCTTGGCGTCGGTCGCAGCCTTCTTGTGCTTGATGTTGGCCCACTTGGAATGTCCTGCCATACATTACCCTTACGTCGTGTTGAATTGTTATGCCCTATGGGTATTTTAACACCAGAAAAGCAGTAGCGACCGGCGCATATGGAATGAGAGCATGACATTCCTCCCTTCCTTCAGGGCCATTGCAAGGCGATCATGGACTTTCTGCCCGTCGTCGGAGGCAACGCAAAGCGGGCTGCCGGCAGCTTCAGGCCAAGTCCACCGGGAATCAGACCGCGCTTGGTCGCATTTCGCCCTTGCGTGGCCCATTCGACGGCTCTTTCAACGTTGGTAGGGGACCAACGATCTGGAAGCCTTTCGCGTCCATAATGACTGAGAAACCCGTTTTTTGACAGTATATTTTCAACACCGGAACGGATATTCGTCAGCTTGACCCGAAAAGGATGCGCATGCAGGCGTGAGTGACAGGGGAAGCGTTCAGGATCGTGGAATACCGGAGCATGGCGAGGATATGCCGCCAAGCCTGCTCCCCTGGCGTGTGAATGCGTGCCTCATCATCCCGGCAATCGAGGCAGTTGAGGCATTGGGCGACTCCGAAAGCGGAACCCGGAGAAGGGGATGGTCGGAAGCGAAAGGGACTACGTCAACATGAAGAAGCGAGTTGCGCTGTTTCGGGGCTATGCCGGAAAGGGGTTGAGCTGTTATGGGTTTTTCTCCCAGGGTGCCCGGTTATCCACAAATTCTGTGGGTAACTGGCAAACGGCATGCTGGTTTATCCGCGGCCCCTGTGGCCCCGCCCGCACAATACCAAAAACCATGACGCAGGAGGAGGATTGCGCCCCAGCATGGCCTTACCGCAGTGCCGAAAATCGCCATTTGATGGATAATGACCTCATCGCATCGGCATAAAAAATCATGACCACCGAATCCATCCCGAAATTCACCGCTCCTGCAGCGAAGCTGTGGAAGAGCCTTCCTGAACAAGCCGGAAAGCTGTATCTCTCCAACGTCTGGTGCGGAAAATGTCGGCATGAAGTCACGATCACCAATTTCTCAGGGACGGTCAAGGCGGGCGACCTGCTGCCCGTCGGTCTATGCTCGGAATGCCACGGCGATGTGGCAAGACTGATCGAAATGAGCTGATCGATGTAAGTCAGTAAGCTGTCATCCCGGAGAACGGCGCACCCCATTTCCATGCTGCCGTAATCCATTTCGCTGCCGACTGTTCCCTTTCAGGGTTCCGCTTTCGGAGTCGCCCAATGCCTCAACTGCCTGGATTGCCAGGATGATGAGGCACGCATTCACACGCCAGGGGGCAGGCTTTGCGAATTGCATTTCATTCTTCGGCGACCTTCCAGGCCATTCTTCCCCCGGCCCTCAGCGGGACCAGGGTTTCGTCCCCGAAGGGATAGGATTCAGGAACCACCCATTCCTCCCTGACGAGGGCGATCTTCTTTTCGTTCCTCGGCAGACCGTAAAAGTCCGCGCCATTGAAGCTCGCAAAAGCCTCGAGGGCATCGAGCGCACCCGCCTCTTCGAAAGCCTCGGCATAGAATTCGATGGCCGCATGGGAAGTGTAGATTCCCGCGCAGCCGCAGGAAGATTCCTTCGAGGATCTCGAATGGGGGGCGCTGTCCGTCCCGAGGAAGAATTTCGGGTTGCCGGAAATGGCAGCCTCCATCAGAGCCCGCCTGTGACATTCCCGCTTCAATACGGGGAGGCAGTAGTGGTGTGGCCTGAGTCCGCCCGAGAACAGGGCATTCCTGTTCATGAGCAGATGATGGGCGGTGATGGTTGCGCCGATCCCGTTTTCATTCACGAAATCGACCGCATCCTTCGTCGTGATGTGCTCGAAGACGATTTTCAGCTTCCCGTGCCTCCGCTTCATGGGGGAAAGCACCCTTTCGATGAACACCTTTTCCCTGTCGAAGACGTCGACAAGAGGATCGGTGACTTCTCCGTGCACCAGGAGCGGCATGCCGCATTCGGACATCGCTTCGAGCGCATCATGGCATATCGAAATGTCCGTGACGCCCGAATCCGAATTCGTGGTCGCCCCCGCGGGATAATATTTCACGGCATGGACGAAGCCGCTCCGCTTCGCAAGAAAGATCTCTTCAGGGGAAGTGTTGTCTGTGAGGTAGAGCGTCATCAAGGGCTCGAAGCCCGATCCCGCTGGCAAAGCGTCCAGTATCCGCCTTCTGTACGCCAAGGCGTCGGCCACTTTCGCGACGGGAGGCCTCAGGTTGGGCATGACGATGGCGCGGCCGAAGCGGCTCGCGGTATGGTGCAGCACGTCCTTCATCGGGAGCCCGTCCCGCAGGTGGAGGTGCCAATCGTCGGGCTGGATGAGGGTCAGCATCTCGTTCTTCTCAAAAATTTCATTTTACCATGGCCCCGCCTTCCTTGACTTTCAGCGTGGCCTGGAGTAAAAAAACAATGTGCTCGGATTCAAGGTTTGTCTTTGTCGTCAATAGCGGTCTTGAAACCCGGTCATTCATTCGGGTTTTCCCGGTTTTTTTTCATTACGGCAAGGACTAGGTTATGGCAACAGGTACGGTAAAGTGGTTCAACGACGCCAAAGGCTTCGGCTTCGTGACGCCCGATGACGGCAGCGAAGATTTATTCGCGCATTTTTCAGCGATCAACATGAACGGCTTCAAGACGCTCAAGGAAGGCCAGAAGGTGAGTTTCGAAATCACCCAGGGCCCGAAAGGCAAACAGGCTTCCAATATCAGGGCAGCCTGAGAAGCGGAAAAAAAGCCCGCCACCTTTCAAGGTGGCGGGCTTTTTTCGGCTCGAGGAGGAGCATCATCCAGAACAGAACCGCTGCGCATTGGATTTTCGGGTCTTTCGTCGTCCTCCTTGCGCTCTGGCTGGTGCACAATTATCTGGCCGCGCTCGTCTGGGCGGGCATCACGGCGCTTGCAAGCTGGCCGCTCTATACCCGCTTCAATTCGAATCTCCCCGGAAAGGCGAGGCGATTCGCGCCGCTTCTCTTCACTTCGCTCGTCACGCTGCTTTTCCTCGCCCCGCTCGGCTATGCCCTGCTGATGATAGGGCATGAAGCGAGCCTGCTCGCAAGGCTGCTCTCCGAGGCGCAATCCCACGGCCTTCCCGCGCCGGCATGGATAGAGCGCATCCCCTTCGCAGGCAAGACGATCCTTTCCTGGTGGAACAGCGTCCTCGCCACCCCCGGAGGGTTTTCTTCCTGGCTCCATCAGGTCGGGCAGGGTCCCCTACTGGGCTGGGCAAGGCTTTTCGGCTTCGAAATGATCCATCGCACCCTCATCCTGCTGCTCATGCTGTTTTCGCTCTATTTCCTTTACCGGGACGGGGAATTGCTCGCCATGCGACTGCTCTCCCTCATCCAGAAAATTCTGGGCGAAACGGGAACGCATCATGCCGAGCGCGCCGTGGATACCATAAGGGGAACGGTGAACGGACTCATCCTCGTCGGGCTTGCGGAAGGCATCCTGCTGGGGCTCGCCTATGCGCTCGCAGGGCTGGATTCCCCTGCACTATGGGGCGCGCTGACGGGGCTTCTCGCCGTCATTCCTTTTGGCATGCCGGCCCTTTTCGGTATGGCTTCCCTCATTCTTTTCGCGCAGGGAAACCAGACTGCTGCGCTCGCCATCCTGGTCTGGGGAACGGTCGTCATGATCGTCTCTGATCATATCGTGAGGCCCCTGCTGATCGGCGACTCGGCGAAGCTTCCCCTCGTCCTGATCATACTGGGCATGCTGGGCGGAATCGAGACCTTCGGGCTGCTCGGCATTTTCATCGGCCCGGTCATCATGGCCACCCTCGTTTCGCTTTGGCGCGAATGGACCCATGTTCGATCTCATCCTGTTTGAACCCGAAATCCCGCCCAACACGGGCAACATCATCAGGCTTTGCGCCAATTCGGGAACGACACTCAATCTGGTCGAGCCGCTCGGTTTCACGCTCGAGGACAGGCAGCTCGCCAGGGCCGGGCTCGACTATCACGAATATGCGAATGTCGTTGTCCATCGGAACTGGGATTCCTGCCTTGCCCGTTTCGATGGAAGGCGGCTTTTCGCCTTCACGACGAAGGGAAAAACCCGTTACGACAAAATCGACTACGGAAAAGGCGACGCCTTCCTATTCGGACCGGAATCAAGGGGACTCCCGGAAGCAATACTTCATTCATTTCCGGAAGAAAACAGGGTGAGGATTCCCATGCTTCCCCACAGCCGAAGCCTCAACCTCTCCAACTCGGCTGCAGTGGTGATTTACGAGGCCTGGCGCCAGAACGAATACCTTGGGGGGATAGGCTGACCCCCCCTTTGCGGTTATAGACAATGATCCCCTGGAAACGTATGTTGGTTTCGCCACATACTTAGGAGGGATACAATGAAAATTTTTCAATCGGTTGCAGCATTCTTTCTGGCCTTCTTCCTGGGATCCGTCCAGGCGGAAGAACTTCTGAAGCCTTTCATCCTGGGCTCGAAAGGGCCGGGGGAAGTGGCGGCGAAAGCCGAAGAGGCCAAGAAATCTCTCGCCTCGCAGGGATTCGTCCTGGCGGGTAACTACAGCCCCTATCCGGACACCCTGATCCTGGTGGTGACGAGCGACGAACTCAAGAAGAATGCTGCCCAGTCCGAGCATGGCGGTTTCGGCGCGATGGAGCGGGTCTCGGTGGTCAAGTCGCAGGGAGAGGTCCAGGTTTCCTACATCAACCCCGTCTACATGGCGAACGCCTACAGAATGAAGAACGACCTCGGTGGAGTGGCCTCGAAGATGCAGGCCGCGCTCGGCAGGATGGAAGAATTCGGGGCGAAGGGGCTTGCCGCATCCGATCTCCGCGAATACCATTACCTGTTCGGCATGGAATATTTCAACGAACCCAGCACGCTCGCCGAATATCCCTCCTACAACGAAGCCGTGAAGGCCGTGGAAGCGGGGCTCGCAGCAGGAAAGGGGGGCGTCACCAGGGTCTACCGGATCGATATCCCGGGCAAACAGGAAACGGTCTTCGGCGTGGCGATGAAGGGAGAAGGCGAAAACAAGTACATGGACGACAGGTACATCATGAGCGAGATCGACTTCAGGGATCCCAAGTCGGCTGCCCACCTTCCCTACGAGATGCTGGTTTCAGGAAACAAAGTTTACGCCCTCTATGCCCGCTTCAGGATAGCGATCGACTTCCCGGATCTTTCCATGATGGGCTCGCACAGCTTCATGAACATCATGAATTCTCCCGAAGCGATCAGGAAGGCGCTGACTCAAGCGGCGGGCGGCAAGATCTGATTTTCCCAGAGCTTCAACTTTTTCGGGGTGCCAGAGGTGGCTCCGGTGAGTTGGACAGAATATTCCGATTCTTAAGTGGAAACGATCTCTCATCCCGCCTCTTTTGTCGGCTGACCACGGAGCGCATAAATGAATGCCAACAGCAAACAGGTGGAAATACCCGCAATTTCCGAAATGAACGAAACCCCAAACGCCGCCAGATAGAGAAGCGGAGCCAGCCGGTAATCCCTTGTGATCCGCGCCGCCACCCCCCGTTTTGAACTGATCGTGCTCGTAGCCAGCCCTTCGCTTTTCGATACATATCGCCATAATCCATGGAAAGCGACTGAAATTGCCAGGAAGTTTCCTGTATACAAACTGGTTGCCACCCTGGCTTCGGGATTTAACAGATACTCTGCCAACAATCCCGTCGGGAAGGGTACGAATGTGACAACGAGCAGCAGCAGGCCATTCCAGTAAAAGAGTGGAGGGGAAGTTTTTCGAACCTGCGTGAATATCAGATGATGGTGCACCCAGATGACGAGGATCGTGGTGAAGCTGGTAAAAAAAGCCAGAAAAGCGGGCCAAAGCGCGAAAAGCGAGTAAGCCAGTCCATGCTCCAAGACTTTTTCATGACTCGGCACTTTGATCTCGAGCACAAGCAGCGTGATGGCGATGGCGAAGACCCCATCGCTAAATGCCTCGATTCTCGCGGTTTCCTTTTCTTCCTGCATAAGATGCATTGCCTCGCGCTTGTGCCGGTGCGATTTAATCCAATGGACACATGTTCATATGGACGCCCATGTTTCAAACGAGTGAATTGGCCGTTCCTGGCGCGCAGCAATAGGTAAAGTTTAGGCCCTAGTGAAGCGCGTGGTTCACTTCGATGAGGTCGGACCCCTTCAGGGAGCCTGAAGCGGCCTTCAGCTTCAGTTCGGAAAGCAGATAATCGTATCTCGCCTTGTAAAGATCGCGCTTTGCGGAATAGAACTGCTGCTGGGCGTTCAGTACGTCGACCGCCGTTCTCACCCCGACCTGGCTGCCGAGTTCGGTCGATTCGAGCGAGGTCTTGCTCGAGACGAGCGCCTGCTCGAGCGCTTTCACCTGGGCCATGCCGTTCGCGACCCCGAGGAAGGCCTGGCGGGCGTTGAGCTCGGCATTTCTTCTGGCATGCTCTTCCTCGTCCTTGGCTTTCTCGAAATTCGCAGCGGCTTCCCTGGTCTGGGCGCTGATCCCTCCGCCCTGATAGATGGGAAGGTTGAATTGAAGGCCGATAGCGCTCGTCTTCATGGTGTACCCGAGATTGAGCAGCTGGCCCCCGGTGGCCGAATTTTCGCCGTAGCTGGCGACGACGGAAAGCGTGGGGTAATGGCCTGCATGCTGCCTTTCCACATCCTTTTCCGCGATTCTCTTGAGGATCTGGTGGTTGATCAGATCGAGATTGTCCTTCAGGGCGGCCTCCACCCATTTCTGGACATCGTTGGGGACGGGGACATTCGGCTCGAATTTCGGATTAACCTGATCGAGTTTTTCCGGAATCTTCCCGATCAGGGTGGCGAGCGCCCGCTTTTTGATCTCGAGATCGCTTTGCGCTGCGATTTGTTGCGAGGAAATCAGGTCGAATCTCGCCTGGGCGTCATGGGTATCGGTGATGGTCGCCGTTCCCACCTCGAAATTCTGCTTCGCCTGCTGCAGCTGTTCGGATATGGCCGCTTTCTGCGCCAGCACCAGTTCGACATTGTCTTGCGCGAGCAGGACGTCGAAATAGGCCTGCGCCGTTCTCAGGATCAGGTCCTGCTGTGCAGACTGGAACTGCGCTTCGGCCGATGCGACCTGGAGGTGCGCTTGGTCGAGCTGTATCCAGCTCCGCATCTGGAATACCGGCTGGGAAAGCGAAACCGTGTAGCCGTTCGAATTGAAGTTCCCGTTCCCGCCCAGAGGAAACGGCAATCCGCCCTGAATGGGGTTGCTCAGGGTGGTGTCGAAATGGTTGTAGGTGGTGTTCGCGCCCAGCCCGATGTTGGGCAGGAGCTGCGACCTGCCTTCGGGAACCTTTTCCTTTGCAGCTTCCAGCGTGGCCTTGGCTGCCTGGAAAAGCGGATCCTGTATCTTCGCCTCGTTGTAGATCGAAACGAGGTCTTCGGCATGGGCCGCAGGACTCAGGGCAAGCAAAATCGGAAGAAGCGGCTTCAGTGTCATGATGTCCTACATCGTATAAATAAGACAATTCTAATACACTTGTCGCTCTTTTACATCCTTTCAGAACCGGAACTTGTCCTGTTTCGGGGCGTTTCTCAGTGGGGGAATCCTCGTCTCGAAAAGATCTTCAGTATGCCAGGCGTCCTGGCCTATCCTCGTGACGAGCGTCGCCTTCATGATCGGCTCCTCCCCCACGACGGCGAAAAGCCTTCCGCCGAGATGAAGCGACTTCTGGAATTCCTCGCAAAGGACAGGGGTCGAGCCGGTCAGCACGATGACGTCGTAAGGGCCGTGCTTTCCCCATCCCTTCGCGCCGTCGCCTGTTTCGAGCGTGACGTTCCCGACATGATGAGCTTTCAGGTTCCTTTCAGCCATGGCGGAGAGCTCGGGGGAAATTTCCACGCTGTAAACATGCTGCCCCCCGTTAGCCAAAAGCGCCGTCATATAGCCGCTGCCGCTGCCTATTTCGAGCACCCTGTCGGATTTCCTCAGATTCACCGCCTGGAGTATCCTGGCTTCCAATTTCGGAGAGAGCATGGACTCCCCGAATCCGAGCGGGATCTCGAGATCGGCGAGCGCGAGCGCCCTGTAGGCTTCGGGGACGTATTCCTCGCGCCTTGTCCCGAGAAGAAGATCCAGAACCATCTTGTCGAGGACATCCCATGGCCTGATTTGCTGTTCGACCATGTTGTAGCGCGCCTTTTCGAAATCCATCGTCACTCCATCTGTTTGATTTGACCCGGCAACTATAGCAAAAGGAAGGGATTATACCAACTGCTTGGCTTCGAAAGCGCTTTCCTTCTTCAGCATTTCCGTGATTTTCTGGGCGGGGACGGCCTCCGAGAAATAGTAGCCCTGGGCTTCGTCGCAGCCTTGCGCCCTCAGGTAATCCAGCTGGTCTTTCTTCTCGACGCCTTCTGCGATCACCCTGAGATTGAGGCTCTTCGCCATGTTGATGATGGCGCTGGCGATCGCAGCAGCATCGGGATTCGTCGTCAAGTCGGCCACGAAGGAATGCGCAATCTTGAGCTTGTGTATCGGGAAGCTCCTCAGGTAGCTCAGGGAGGAATAGCCTATGCCGAAATCGTCTATGGAAAGCCTCAAACCCATCTTTTTGAGCTCCCCCATCATGCGGATGGTTTCTTCCACTTCGACCATGATGGTGCTCTCGGTGAGTTCGAGCTCCAGGCAAGAGGGGGGAATTCCGGTTACATGCAGCGCATGCGAAATGCTGTCGAGCAGGCCATGTCTGTATACCTGCAGTGCCGAGATGTTGATTGCGACAGGGATGGAGGGCAGCCCCATGGACTGCCATATTTTGATCTGCAAGCAGACTTCGCGCAAAACCCGGTTGAAGATTGGCACGATGAGTCCGCGCTCCTCGGCTATCGGGATGAATGTCGAGGGGGGAACCCAGCCATCGCCTGGTCGATGCCAGCGGATCAACGCTTCCATCCCGGTCATTTTCCCGCTGGCTATCTCGATTTGAGGCTGGTAATAGAGGGCAAGATCCCCATTTTTCAGAGCCTGCCTCAGCTCGTTTTCCATCGACAGCGATTCCAGCGCTTTCGCATTCATTCCCTCGGTATAAAACTGGAAATTGTTGCGTCCCATTTTTTTCGCATGGTACATGGCCGAATCGGCGTTCCTGAGCAGGGTGTTGAAATCGCGGCCGTCCTCCGGGAAGAGGCTGATGCCTATGCTCCCCGAAACGGAAAGGGAATGTCCCTCGATATAAAATGGGGTCCGCATCGCCTCGAGGATATTTTCCGCCACGATGGAAACATGTTCTCCCCCATCGATATCGGCAAGGACGAGAACGAATTCATCCCCGGCCAGCCTGGCGACGGTATCGGCCTTGCGTATGCAACCCTTGATCCTGTTTGCGACATCCTTCAGCAACTGGTCGCCCGCCGCATGGCCGAGCGAATCGTTGATGCTTTTGAAACGGTCGAGATCGAGGAAGAACAGCGCGACCTCTTTCCCGCTTCGCTCCGCAGCAGCGAGCGCCTGAGCGAGGCGATCCTGGAACAGGATGCGATTGGGCAGACCGGTCAAAGCGTCGTAATGCGCAAGATAGTGGATGCGCTCATGCTTTCTTCTCTCGGTGATGTCGACCATAATGGTTCTGCAGACATCGCCGCCCCGCTCTACGGCCATGCTCTCCAGGCTGGCTGTGCGCAATCCCCCCCTGCATTTTATGCCGAGTTCCACGGCCACCCTGTTCTTTTTCGAAGAAAAAACCTGCTGAAGGTGTTTGTAGAAATCAGGGACGCTTTCTTTCGCAATCCAAATGAAAAAAGGCTTCCCGACGATCCGGGTCCGTTCCGCGCCCAGCAGCGATGCGCCAGTCAGGTTGATTTCCAGGACGTTTCCGCTGCCATCGAAGGTGAGGTAGCCTACCGGGGCAAAATCGTAAAGGTCGGCGTAACGGTCCCGCGCAGCCTCGAGTTCATGCTGCATTTCGACGAGTTCCCGGTTCTGCGCTTCGAGTTCGGCCTGATGCGTCTGCAGCTCATGCGCAAGATGTTCGAGATCACGGCACCCCGATTCTCCCTCTTCGCGCCGGTTCGGTTCATCCATCGCCATCTCGCATCGGTTCAGCCATCTCGATTTGCATCAGAATCAGGGCGGGGCGCTTCATTCCGGGCGGAATCCTGCGTCCGCTGACTGAAACCGTCTTTTCTCCGATATGCTCGAAATCATGCGTGACCCTGAAATCATCGAAACCCTTGTCTTGAGTCAGCACCCCTTCCAGAAGCGCACGAAGCCGCGGAATCGCCCATTGACCGTTGCCGAGGCGGTAAAGCAGATTGTCGACCGTATCCTTTTGCGACACTCTGAATGACGCATAATAGGCACCGCTTGCAGAAACGACGCGCAGATCCCTGTCCAGAATCAATAACGGACACTCCACCGAGGCGACGATCGCTTCGGCATAATCCTGTGAGTCCTGTGCGATATCGAGGCTCCTTTTGATGCCATCGATATCGATGAAAGCGATCACCGCGCCCTCGATTTTGTTGTCCGCCGTAATATAGGGCCGCACGCGCATCGAATACCATCTTCCCCCATGGTCCCTGATTTCCATCTCTTTATAGCTGATGCTGTTTATCGCGTCCATGACGATTTGCCTGAATTCGTTCGAATGGCTCGCCATCCTGATTTCCGTGATCGACCGCCCGATGTCGGTCGGGGCGAAATTCAACAGGTTCGTCATGGGCGAGAGCCGTCTTATCCTCAGGTCCGGGCCCACGATGACGAGCGGAATGCCCGCGCTGTTGAAAAGATTGATGAGATCGTTGTTCGTCAGGGTCAGTTCGTTATTCCTGACTTCCAGCTTGCCGTTGACCGTGGACAATTCCTCGTTGACCGACTGCAATTCCTCCTTCGCCGTTTCCAGCTCTTCGTTGATGCTTTGCAGTTCCTCGTTGGCTGACTGGATTTCCTCGTTGGCGGAACGCAGTTCCTCGTTGCCGACCTCCTGTTGCTCGATCACCGACTGAAGGTATTCCCAGGTTATCGCAAGTTCCTGCCGCAGCCTGTCCACTTCGGGGGACCCTTCTTCCCGTGTTTCTTCCGGAACGCCGACAATGGGCTCGAAGAGAACGAGATAGACGCCCTCGAGGTCCCTGACCGGGATCACCTCGATGACGAGGGATCCGCCGCCATCCTTCAGTCCGCCCCGCACTTCCTTTCTGACGATCACGCCGCCCCGGATAGCCGTCATGATCGCCGCCCTGAGGGGCATCTGAAGCTGGGCTCGCGCCATGCGCAACAGGTTGAGACTGGCGTCCCCCGCTGCAGGCTCGATGAATTCGCCCGTCTTCCCCCTGAACTGGAGTATCTCCATGCCTCCGTCGATCACCACCCCGGATGGGGCGAAGCGGTCGAGAAGAAGCTGGTCGACCAGCTTCTGGATATCCTGATGAGGCATCGTTTTTTCCGTCACCACGGGGAGATGTTCGATCTGCCCGTCCGAACAGGCGAAATCGAAATGCTGCGGGGTCGCGATCGATTTCTTGGCATAAATCTTGGTTTTCTGGTCGACGATGCTGAAAAAATCGGTAAATTCGCCGATGGTCTCGGCAGACCCCAGAAACAGGAAACCCGTGGGCTTCAAGGCATAATGAAAGATGGGAAACACCTTCTTTTGCAAATCGGGTCCGAAATAGATCAACAGATTCCTGCAACTGATGAGGTCCAGTCTCGAAAAAGGCGGGTCCTTGAATACATTCTGCTTCGCAAAGATGCACATATCCCGGATGAATTTTGCGATCTGGTAGCCGGTTGGCGTTTTGACGAAAAATCGTCTCAGGCGCTCTGCGGAAACGTTTTCCGCAATGCTCTCACGATAGCATCCCAGCCTTGCTTTCTCGATCGCCTGACCGTCTATGTCGGTGGCGAAAATCTGGATCGGCACGGCATTGTCGTCCAGGAATTCGAGCAGGCTGATCGCAATCGAATAGACCTCTTCCCCGGTCGAGCATCCCGTGACCCAGATCCGGATCGGCGCATCCCCCCGATCTGCCGTCATGATCAGTGGAAAGGCCGATTCCTTGAGCGCTGCGAAGGCTTCCGGATCGCGGAAAAATGTCGTGACATTGATCAGAAGATCGTCATATAGCGCATCCACTTCAGCCGGATTGGACTCCAGATATTTGATGTATTGCTGCAGATTCTCGAGCCGTTGCAGCAGCATCCTCCTTTTGATCCGGCGCTGTATCGTGGCACGCTTGTAATGCGTGAAGTCCACCCCGGAATGCCGCCTCAGCAGGATGAATACCTTGCCAATATCGTCGGCGCCTTCGGAAAATGGCTCGAAAGAGGCTGTCTTTGCATGCGCGAGATAGGGGTGCCTTGCAATGCGGGCCAGCTCCTGCGCGATGTTCTCCGGCGGCATCGCGAAATCGACACACCCTGCCGCAATCGCACCGTGCGGCATGCCGTCGTATTTGGCAGAAGCCTCGTCCTGCGCAAAGGTGATGCCACCTTCGGCCTTGATCGCTTTGAGGCCGAAGATCCCGTCGGATGCCGTGCCGGAAAGGATCACGCCGATCGCCTTGTTTCCCTTGTCGCGCGCCAGCGAATTGAAAAAATAGTCGATCGACAGATGCTGTCCATGCTCTTCCTGCCGTGGCATCAGGTACAGCACGCCGTGAAGGATGGCGAGATTTGCATCGGAAGGGACGACATACACGTGGTTCGGCTCGACAGGCATCGCGTCAGTCGCTTCCAGCAGGGGCATCAGCGTCTCCCTGGAGAGGAATTCGGTCAGGGGGTGGGAGTCGAGATGCTGGATGAAAACGAAGGCGAAGCCGGTATCGACGGGCAACTGCCTCAGAAGTTGCATGAATGCCTCGAGCCCGCACGCAGAGGCGCCGATCCCCACGACGGGGAAATCCGCGGATGCATCTTTTTTTTGCCTCGGGCTTGTCATTGGGTCACCATTGATCCGGCTATGAGCGGCAATTGGACAATGTGCCACTTGATTCGTTGCAGGGCAATATATACGAGATTGGGCGTGAGCGAAATCTTGCTTTTGTCGCCATTTTGAAGTAGCTTCCATGGATTAGAATACACGAATCGCAGGCGGCCTGCGATGCCTTAGCCCGGAGCCCCCATGAATGCCATCCCGAAATTTCTGAATCAAAATATGACGGTCGACGAGGCGGCAACGAGACCCTTTCCCAAATCGAAAAAAACCTATGTGGAAGGATCCCGCCCTGATCTCCTCGTGCCGATGAGAGAAATAACCCTTTCCCCGACGGGAAGCGAGGAAACCCCCCCCGTCCATGTCTACGACACCTCCGGCCCCTATACCGATCCGGATGTGAAGATCGATATCAGGAAAGGGCTTTCCCCCTTGAGGGTGAAATGGATAATCGAGCGCGAAGACACCGAGGAGCTTCCCGGATTGAGTTCCTCGTACGGCCGAATCCGCCTGGAGGACCCCTCGCTCTCCGGGCTGCGCCTGGATGTGAGGAGAAATCCGAGACGTGCGAAATCAGGCATGAATGTCACCCAGATGCATTACGCTAGACGCGGGATCGTGACGCCGGAGATGGAATATGTCGCGATCAGGGAAAACCAGAGGATGGAATCCCAGCGCGAAATGATCCTGAGCCAGCATCCCGGGCAGAATTTCGGCGCAAAATCCCCCGCATTCATCACCCCGGAATTCGTCAGGGATGAGGTGGCGAGAGGGCGGGCCATCATCCCTCTCAACATCAATCACCCGGAAACCGAGCCCATGATCATAGGCAGGAATTTCCTGGTCAAGATCAACGCCAACATCGGCAATTCGGCGCTCGGCTCCTCGATTTCGGAGGAAGTCGAGAAGATGACCTGGGCGACGAGATGGGGAGGGGACACGGTGATGGACCTTTCGACGGGC
>JAJZVB010000169.1 GCA_021845885.1 Pseudomonadota bacterium | reverse complement strand
GGGCGGCGCCAGGAAAATCTCCCCTTTCTTCATACCCGGAACCATCATCAACATGATTTCCGGGAATTTTTCGATCCAGTACGGATTGAAGGGGCCCAATCTCGCGATGGTGACGGCTTGCACCACGGCCACCCACTGCATCGGCAATTCGGCGAGAATGATCGAATACGGGGATGCGGACGTGATGGTCGCGGGCGGTTCCGAATCGACCGTCTGCCCCCTTGCGATCGGCGGTTTCGGTGCGGCGAGAGCTTTGAGCACAAGGAACGACGATCCTGCCACTTCGTCGAGGCCCTGGGATATCGGGCGGGACGGTTTTGTCCTGGGAGAAGGGGCGGGGATACTCGTTCTCGAGGAATACGAGCATGCCAAAGCGCGCGGTGCGAAAATCTATGCCGAGCTTTCCGGTTTCGGCATGAGCGCGGATGCCTATCACATGACGGCGCCCTGCGAAGACGGGGAGGGGGCGGCCCGCTGCATGCGTCATGCGCTGAGAAATGCCGGGATGAACCCGGATGAAGTCGATTACGTCAATGCGCACGGCACGTCCACGCCGCTCGGGGACATTGCGGAAACGGTCGCGCTCAAGCGGTTTTTCGGGGATCATGCGAAAAGGCTCGCGGTCAGCTCGACGAAATCGATGACCGGCCATCTGCTCGGCGCCGCCGGCGGAATCGAGGCCGTGTTTTCGGCACTGAGCATTCATCATCAGGTCGCCCCGCCCACCATCAATCTTTTCGATCAGGATCCGCAGTGCGATCTGGATTTCGTTCCGAACGTCGCGAGGCAGATGAAAATCGACGTGGCGATTTCGAACTCGTTCGGTTTCGGCGGGACAAACGGAACCATCGTCTTCAGAAAAATCTAGACGCCCATGCTGGTGAACGGGGAGTTTGCCGATTCAGTCAAGGCGAATGACCGCGGGTTGATGTACGGGGACGGGGTTTTCAGGACCTTGCGCATCGAAAAGGGCGTTCCGTTGCACTGGGAACGCCATTACTGCAAGCTCGTTCACGACTGCGCAATGCTCGGCATTGCCTGCCCTCCTATCGAACGGCTTCTGGATGATTTGGGGCGAGTTTCCGCAAACAATCCGGATTGCGTGGCGAAAATCATCGTCACCCGCGGTACCGGCGGACGGGGCTATCTTCCCGAAGCCGGCATTGCTCCCACGCGCATCGTCCTGGCCAGCCCGATCCCGGATCATGCGAAGCTCAGCGAAGTTGCGGCGAGATTTTGCGATATCAGGCTTTCCAGTCAGCCCAGGCTTGCAGGGATCAAGCATCTCAACAGGCTTGAAAACGTGCTGGCCAGGATGGAATGGAACGACCCTGAAATTCCGGAAGGGCTGCTTCTCGACGCTGAAGATCATGTCATCGAGGGCACGATGAGCAGCCTTTTCCTATACAACGAAGGCCGCCTGATCGCGCCCGATCTGGGTTCCTGCGGCATCGAAGGGGTTCAAAGGGAGCGCGTTCTGGAATTGGCCTCCGAATGTGGCATTCCAGTGCAAATCCGTTCCTTCGGGCGGGATGATCTGCTGAAGGCCGAAGAGGTTTTCCTGGTCAACAGCGTGATCGGCCTATGGCAGGTGGTGAAAATCGGCGATGTTTCCTGGAATAAGGGGGAATTCTGCGCAACATTGAGGAAATGGCTGCAATGAAAAAGAGCTTGTTCCTGCTGATTCTCCTCGGCGCGATTGTTTCGATTTACCTCCTTGTGCCGATTTCGCTTCCCAAAACGCCCCTTTTCTTCACCCTCGAGCAGGGCAGCCTGAGACATGCGGCAAGGCAGATGGAAAAAGCCGGACTGCTCTCAAGCACGCTGCCTTTCGAGCTCCTGGCGAGGGCAATGGGCAAGGCTTCTCTCATCAAGGCCGGGAACTACGAACTCGATCATCCCTTGACGCCCCTGGCGCTTCTTTCGAAAATCACCGGGAGCGACTTCACCCAGAGCAAGGTCACCTTCGTGGAAGGGGCGAACTTTTCCGAAATCCGCAAATTGCTCGATCAGGATCCGGATATCAAGCATGATTCCGCCAAGCTTGCCGATTCGGACATCCTTGCGAGACTGGGGACCAAAGAATCCTCTCCCGAAGGCCTTTTCTTTCCCGACACCTATTATTTCGCGAAGGGACAGAGCGATTTTTCAATACTCGGGCGTGCCTACGTCGCGATGAATAAAAAGCTGGACGGCGAATGGCAAGGTCGGGAGCAGGGATTGCCTTTGTCGAACCCTTATCAGGCCCTGACGCTCGCCTCCATCGTCGAAAAGGAAACGGGAAACGAACGGACCATGGTTGCTGCAGTCTTCCTCAACAGGCTCAGATTGGGCATGAAGCTTCAGACCGACCCTTCCGTCATCTACGGCCTGGGGAGCAGTTTCGACGGCAACCTGAGGAAGAGGGATCTCCTGAACGATCAGCCCTACAATACCTATACGAGACCCGGGCTGCCGCCCACCCCGATTTCCATGCCCGGGCTGAAATCCATTGACGCGGTGCTTCATCCGGCCCATTCCAGTGCGCTCTATTTCGTTTCAAGGGGGGACGGCACTTCCCAAT
>JAJZVB010000046.1 GCA_021845885.1 Pseudomonadota bacterium | reverse complement strand
ATCGTCGCCGATCTGCGTCTCGCTTATCCTGACGACACACCAGTGGCATTGGTCTATCGGGCGACATGGCCCGGGCAGCGTACCTATCAGGGGACTTTGGGGCGCGTTCTGAAGGAAACCAGACGCCGCGACTGGAATCTCACCACCATGCTGCTGGTCGGCGCAGCCCTGAACCGGGATTTGAAGACGGAATCCAGCCTGTATTCCAAGGACTTCACGCATATCTTCCGCGTCGTGAAGAAAAGGGCTGTGAAATGAGCCTCGGTATCTGGTTGGTTCGCCCCGAATGCGAAGCTCTGGCCGCTGCCCTGAAGACCAGGCTGGGTGCAGCACTCTACCGCCCCTGGCTGGATGCGTCCAAATCTCAGAAAGATCAGTTTGCCGAAGCTTTCCGCCGGCAAGGGCAATGGGTCATGATCGCGGCAAGCGGCATCGCTGTGCGCTTTCTCGAGGGAATAGTGGGGGACAAGCACTCAGACCCTGCTGTCGTGGTGCTGGACGAAGCAGGCCGATATGCCGTCTCGCTCCTGGGAGGCCATGAAGGCGGGGCCAATCGGCTCGCCTATCGCGTGGCCAACGCCGTCGGCGCACAGCCGGTGATCACCACGGCGACCGAGGCGGTGAAGCCTCTGGTGGTCGGTATCGGCTGCCGCAAGGATGTCTCTTCCGAACGGATCGAAGCGGCTTTTTACCATGCCCTGGGTCCTCGAAAGATGAATGAAGTGCGTGAAGTGGTCACCATAGACCTGAAGGCGAAGGAGCCGGGGCTGATTGAATTCTGCGAGGCACACTCTCTGCCGCTGCGCATATTGGCGCGCGAAACGGTGGCGGCCCGGTCATGGGTGCCCCGACCCTCCGATTGGGTGCAAGAAAATGTGGGCCTCGATGGGGTATGTGAGCCTTGTGCCTTGATCGCCAGCATGCGGGGAAAATTGATAGTCCAGAAAACGGCTTTGGACGGCGTGGCTGTGGCAGTGGTGGAAGATAACTATTGGATGGGAACATGAAAGGGGTACTGAATCTGGTTTCGGTGGGGCCGGGGTTTCTTGATCTGGTCGTCCCTCGTGCGGAAGCTGCCCTGCGCGAGAGCGATGTGATCGTGGCCTACGATCTGTATTTGCGCTGGATCGAACCCTGGCTTGCGGGCAAGGAAATTCACACACCCCCTCTGACCCAGGAACGCGAACGGGCAATGCTCGCGATCGAAAAAGCGCGCAGCGGCGGACGAGTCGCCCTGATATCCAGCGGGGACATCGGCATATATGCCATGGCCGCGCTGGCTTTCGAGGAAATGAATGAGGACGACGAATACGAGGTGAACGTGGTGCCCGGCGTCACTTCCGCCAATGCCTGCGCCTCGTTGCTGGGTTCTCCCTTGTCGCACGATTTCGCCACGCTCAGCCTGTCCGATCTGTTGTGTCCATGGGAGTGGATCGAAGCGCGCGGAAGGCACATCGCAGAAGCCGATCTCGCGTGCGTGTTGTACAACGTCCAGAGCGCGGGACGAAAGCAGGGCGTTTACCGTATTCTCAACATCATGCTCGAATCCAAGTCGCCGCAAACCTGGTGCGGTGTGGTGAGAAACGCCTACCGGCCCGGCCAGACGGTCAGCATCCATCGTCTGGATGAGTTGCCGAAGATGCAGTTCGATATGCTCACCACCATCGTGATAGGCAACCGGTTCACCCGGAAGAAGCGGGGGCATATTTTTACGCCGCGCGGATACAACGACTGGGCCGATGCAAAGTCGGAAAAAAATGAATTGCCGGAAAATGCGCTCTGGGTTTTTTCAGGCACCAGTGATGGCAATCTGCTCGCGAGCGAATTGGCGGGGCGAGGCTATCCGGTTGTCATCTCCGCTGCAACGGAATACGGGGGCGAGGCTGCAGAAAAGCACTGTCCCGGCGTGCCGGTATGGGCGGGGAGACTGGGGGTGGAGGCGCGCAGGCAGGTACTCGCCGAGCGCCAGGCGCGGGTACTGGTCGATGCGACGCACCCTTATGCCAACCTCATCTCGGAGCAGTTGATCGGTCTTTCGCGCGCCTTGGGCATCCCCTATCTGCGCTATGAAAGGCCGAGCAGCCATGCTGCGCATGAGGGGGAAATGTGCGAATCTACCGAGCAGGCCGCCAATCGCGCCATCACGCTCGGCAAGCGGATTTTCCTGGCAACTGGCTCCAAGGACCTGGCTGTTTTTCTCAAAGCGCCGGGCGCCATGGAGCGGGAATGGTTTGTACGCTTGACGCCCGAACCTGAATTCATTCAGCGGGCAATCGATCTCGGCTTGCCGCGCAGCCATATTTGCGCCATGCAGGGGCCTTTCTCGCAGGACTTCAATGCCGCATTGTGGCGCGGCTGGCAAATCGACTGCGTGGTCACCAAGGATTCCGGCAACGCCGGCGGCTATCAAGCCAAAGCGGCGGCGGCACGGGCGCTGAATATCCCCTTGCTGGTGATCAGTCGCCCGAAACTCCTCTATCCGCACGTCACATCGACTTTCGATGCCGTGCTGCAGCAGTTGCAGGCGTGGAACATATGATCCCGGTGACTATCGTGACTGGCTTTCTCGGTTCCGGCAAAACGACATTGCTCGGCAGTTTGATCAGAAGCCGGCAAACCCGGCGTCTTGCGCTGTTGATCAACGAGTTCGGTGAGGTTTCGATCGACGGTGCGCTGATCCGTGATGGCTTGAACGACGATGATCCGGTCCGGGTTCACGACTTCCCTTACGGGCTGATTGCTTATGGTGACGACGAACATTTTGTTCCCACCATGTTGGCGCTCTCCGAGCGCCGTACGCATGTCGATCACGTGTTGATCGAGACCTCTGGCCTCGCCTTGCCCACGGCTATCATGGAAAGATTGCAGGCGCCGGCGCTTTCCGGGGATTTCGTTCTGGATGCAACGCTCGCCGTGGTGGATACGCCCTTGCTGTTGTCCGATCAATTCGAGCGCAATCCATCGGTTCACAGTCCGCAAACCGCTGTTGCCGATTCGATTGCGACTTTGTTCGAACAGCAACTCGAGTACGCCGATGTGGTGGTGTTGAACAAAATCGACACACTGGATGAAAATGCCCTGCTTCTGGCCGAAACGCGCCTGCGGGAACGTGCGCCAAACGTGCGTTTTATCGAACTCGCCCACCGTGCAGAACTCGATGTCCGGCTCGCACTCGGCTTGCGGCTGCACCAGGTTTCGCAGTCGACGCACAAGCACCGTTTCACGCCCATGCCCGGCCCCGATACGCCTCTGCTCGTCGATCAGGCGGGCCTGAACGGTCATGCCCATTCCGGCTTGGGCAGACACAGTCACGGCATCGCCACCCACAAACATTTCCACGAGCAGGACCCGGGGTGGATTTCATTCGTGCTGCGCAGCACAGAACCGCAACAAGTGGAAAAATTGAAAGCCGCCTTGGTCGATGCGGCACGGATGGGTCCGATATTGCGCATCAAAGGGTTTGTTCGCACCATCGATCCGGAGCCGGGTTTTCTGGTGCAGGGTGTACGCACGCGCATATCGATCAGCCCCGGATCAGCATTTGTCGGGGATTCGGAATTGGTTTTTATCGGCTACCATCCCAGCCGTAAAGCTGTGGCAGCGCTTTTATCGGATCTGACCGGAACCTTCTGGAAATGAATGGATACATGAAAATCGACCCCGATGCACATCGGCGCAAGACCCAGCGCCATAAGGAAGGCTTCGAGAAGAAGCAAGCCGCCGCGCAGAAAGAAAAAGGCCTGTTGATCGTATATACCGGTACAGGCAAGGGGAAATCCACCGCCGCCTTCGGAATGGGGTTGCGGGTACTCGGCCATGACATGAAGCTGGGCGTGGTGCAGTTCATCAAGGGGGCCTTGCATAGCGCGGAGCGCAATGTGCTCGGCAGCAACCCCAACTGCGATTTTCATGTAGTCGGTGCCGGTTATACCTGGAACACCCAGGATCGCGCAGCCGACATGGAAACTGCTGCCAGGGGTTGGGCGGAAGCGATCAGGATGATCAACGACCCCGCCTACGACATGATTATTCTGGACGAACTGAATATCGTGCTCAAATATCGGTATCTGGATTTGGACGAAGTGCTGGCGGCTTTCAGGAATCGGCGCGAGATGTTGCATGTCGTGGTCACCGGCCGCCATGCCCCCCCCGAGCTGATCGAACTGGCCGATCTCGTCAGCGACATTCGCCCGGTCAAGCACCCCTATCAGGAGCAAGGCATCAAGGCACAAAAAGGCGTGGAATATTGAAAACCTGCCATTGTCCAGCGCTATTCGTCAGCGCGCCCGGCTCCAATCACGGAAAAACCACCGTGACGGCTGCGCTCGCCCGTTATCATGTCGATCAGGGTCGAAAGGTGAGGGTATTCAAAACCGGTCCGGATTTCCTCGATCCGATGATACTGGAACGTGCCTGTGGTCAGCCGGTATACCAGCTCGACCTCTGGTTGGCAGGGGACACCGAATGCCGCCGACTGGTGCATGAAGCCGCGCAAGAGGCGGATCTGATTCTGATTGAAGGCGTCATGGGCCTGTACGATGGCGATCCCAGCAGTGCCGATCTTGCCGAAAAACTGGGGGTGCCTGTGCTGGCCGTGATCGATGCAAAGGGGGCTGCACAAACCCTGGGCGCAATAGCATATGGTCTTGCCGGGTTTCGTCCGGGGCTGCCGTTTGCCGGATTTTTGGCCAATGCTGTTGCCAGCGCCCGCCATGCGGAAATGATCATGCAGGGCATCCCTCCGGGTATTCCCTATTGGGGTGGATTGCCGCGCGACAGTCGATTTGTTTTACCCGACCGGCATCTGGGCCTGGTTCAGGCGGAAGAAATCAGCGATCTCGAATCCCGCCTGTCTGCAGCGGCCTTGTCGATTGCCTCGACCAGACTGGCCCGGTTGCCGCAATCCGTGGCATTCACGCTGCCCGAGTGCGGAACTCTGCCGCAATGGCTATCGGGCATCCGCATCGGCATTGCACGGGATGCCGCGTTTTCATTCATTTACACAGCCAATCTGGATGTTTTGCGGAGTATGGGCGCAATACTTCTTTTCTTCTCCCCGCTCGCGGATGCCGTATTGCCCGATGTCGACAGCCTTTATCTTCCGGGCGGTTATCCCGAACTTCACTTGCAATCGTTGCAGGATAATGTGGCGATGAAGGCTGCGCTGCAAATGCACTCAAGCCAGGGGAAACCGATTTATGCCGAATGCGGGGGCATGCTGTATTTGCTCGAATCCATCACAGACAAAGTCGGCAATTGCGGCAAAATGACCGGGATTTTACCCGGACACGCTTTCATGCAAGACCGCCTGAAGGGCCTGGGCTATCAATCCGCACCCATGCCGGGCGGCGTGTTGCGCAGCCATACCTTCCACCATTCTCGAATCGAAACGCCGCTTTCCCCCTTCGCATTCGGGACGCGCCTCTACAATACAACGGAGGGGGAGGCGATTTTCCGGCTGGGTGGCGTAACAGCCAGCTATCTCCACTGCTATTTCCCCTCGAACCCTGCTGCCGCAGCGCAACTGTTCCTGCCATGAACGAATTCAGCATTGACGATATCGAAGCAGTCTACAGGGTCATCGCCGAACGGCGCGATATCCGTCATTTTCTGCCGGGCACCATCGCACCGGAACTGCTGGAGCGGCTGCTCCATGCAGCGCATTTCGCCCCCAGCGTGGGGTTCATGCAGCCCTGGCGATTCATCCGCATTTCCGACCCGAACCTGCGCACAAGCATTCACCATCTGGTCGAGGAGGAACGGATCAACACCGCGCAGGCTTTGCGTGAACGCGAAGACGAATTCATGCGGCTCAAGGTGGAAGGCGTGCGGGAATGCGGCGAACTGCTGGTCGCGGCATTGATGGACCGGCGCGAAGAGCATGTTTTCGGACGCCGCACCCTCCCGGAGATGGATCTTGCCTCGGTCGCCTGCGCGATTCAGAACATGTGGCTCGCAGCCCGCGCCGAGGGCATCGGCATGGGCTGGGTGTCGCTCTTCGATCCCGTCAAGCTTGGTCTTTTGCTCGGCATGCCAATCGGTGCCAAACCGGTTGCGATACTCTGCCTGGGCCACGTGGAAGCTTTTTATCCCAAACCCATGCTCGAGCTCGAGGGCTGGGCGAAGCGACAGAAGTTGCAAGACATGGTTTACGAGAATGTTTGGGGCAATACTCACACTATAACGGAGGCAACCGCAATGAAACAATTTGTCATTCAGCCTTTGTTTGGAGCATTGGCGGACCCGCTTCAGCGCAAAATCGACAACAAGACCAAGCCGTTGGGCGCACTTGGGAAACTTGAAATGCTGGCCAGGAAAATCGGCCAAATCCAGAATACCCTGTCCCCCCGCTTAAGGGAGCCTGTGATGCTGGTTTTTGCCGGGGACCATGGCGTAGCCGAATCGGGCGTCAGTCCTTATCCCCAGGCGGTGACGGGGCAAATGGTGCTTAATTTTCTGGCAGGCGGTGCAGCCATCAACGTATTGGCTCGACAGAACGGCATTGCGCTACGGGTGATCGATGCTGGTGTGAATGCCGATCTTTCTGCGCACCCGGAACTCATCCACGCAAAAATAGGCAAAGGCACGCGCAATTTTCTGCATGAGCCTGCCATGACTCTGGAGCAATGCAATGCATCGATGGCAAAGGGCGCGGCACTGGTCAAACAGGAAATAGACAACGGCAGCAATGTGGTCGCATTCGGGGAAATGGGTATCGGCAACACCTCATCCGCAGCCGCATTGATGTGCATTCTGGGTCAATTTCCGCTTGAAGCGTGCATCGGGCGCGGCACGGGTCTCGATGATGCAGGGCTGGCCAGAAAGCGCGAAATTATCCAGCGTGCGATTGCCTCGCGTGCAATTGGAAACGACGCCCGCGAGGTGCTTGCCACATTCGGCGGTTTCGAGATCGCCATGATGGTAGGCGGCATGCTGCAAGCCGCCGAATCCGGTGCTGTATTGCTCATCGACGGCTTCATCGTCACTGCGGCTTTGTTGGTGGCGTCAAAAATGGAACCTGCGGTGCTCGACTATTGCGTGTTTGCCCACCAATCTGACGAGTCCGGCCATGCGCGCTTGTTGCAGCATCTCGGTGCGGAGCCGTTGCTTCATCTGGACATGCGCCTGGGGGAAGGCACTGGCGCCGCGCTCGCCTACCCGCTGCTGTTGGCTGCAGTGAACTTTTTGAATGACATGGCCTCGTTTGATTCTGCCGGCGTGAGCAGGAAGGCGGAGTAATGCGATCGCCCTTAAAAACCAAGGAAAGACCATGCGCCGCATAGTTCGGATGCTGTTTAAGGATAAAACGGCTGACATTCGAGGAAAAGTAATAATTTTGTTCGTCGTTCTCGTCGCGTTCAATCTGGCCGCATGGGCATGGGCGTTCATGGCCTTCCATCATTACCCATTGCTCATAGGCACCGCAGTGCTGGCGTATAGCTTCGGACTGCGGCATGCCGTCGATGCCGATCATATCGCCGCCATCGACAATGTCACGCGCAAGCTGATGCAGGAGGGTAAACGGCCTCTTGCCGTCGGCTTCATGTTTTCATTGGGGCATTCCACAATCGTCGTCATCGCCTCAGTTGCGATAGCCGCGACAACGCTGGCATTGCAAGGACATCAGATGGGCAGTATCAGGAACACGGGCGGCGTCATCAGTACGCTGGTGTCCTCGCTCTTTTTGTTCGCCATCGCAATCATGAACCTCATTGTCCTGCGCTCCGTGTATCGTGCATTTCAGCGCGTTCGATGGGGTGAACGCTATGTCGAAGCAGATTTCGATCTTCTCCTCGGCAATCGCGGGCTGCTTGCGCGTCTTTTTCGACCCATGTTCGGGATGATCTCGAAAAGCTGGCATATGTTTCCGCTTGGCCTCCTGTTCGGGCTGGGTTTTGACACGGCAACGGAAATTGGTCTGTTGGGCATATCGGCTACCGAAGCGTCGCATGGATTGTCGGCCTGGTCACTGCTCGTTTTTCCTGTTCTTTTTACAGCGGGAATGTCGCTCGTCGACACGATGGACAGCATTCTCATGTTGGGCGCTTATGGGTGGGCATTCATCAAACCCATCCGCAAGATCTACTACAACATGACCATCACCTTTGTCTCGGTGATTATTGCCCTGGCTGTCGGGGGGATCGAAGCGCTGGGGTTATTTGCTGACAAGCTGCAACTGAAGGGCGAATTCTGGAACGGCGTCGGCCATATGAAGAACAACCTGGGCTCCCTGGGCTACTTCATTGTCGGGCTTTTCGTGTTTACCTGGATCGCATCGGTCATGATTTACAAATGGCGACGTTTTGATGAGATTGAGCTGAGAATGTAGCAATATCAACTATGAACATCCAATTGGACAGAATTTCCGTGCTCTGCGCAACGGGGGGTAAGTGGTGGTTATGATGTTGATTTTTTCTGCGCGGTGGTTATCAGCTCATGGTGAAACTCGCTCAGGGTTCCTGGCTAACGCGGCACGCATGGCGATGCGCTGATGCTCGGATTGATTTGAAGCTGTCCACAGGACAAAAAATATTATTATGTTCATTACATTTTTGTTTTATATAATATATTTCATTTCATTGAGGTTCGGATGGGAATGAACTGAAAAGCCTGGGAGGGCGCATGAACTGGATCCTGCTTTCCCTGCTTTGCGCTTTTTCGCTGGCTTCGGCAGACGCCTTCACAAAATGGCGTCTTTCCGCTTATCCCGCCGAATTCATGCTTCTGGTGAGATTTTCCATTCCCGGAATACTGCTCTCCCCCGTCCTTTATTTCCATCCTCTTCCCCCTGTCCCGCCCGCTTTCTGGGGATGGGCCATTTCCGCCGTGCCTGTCGAGATATTGGCGATGGTGCTTTACATGCGTGCGATTACCCGGTCCCCCCTCTATCTGACGCTGCCCTATCTCGCCTTTACGCCGGTATTTTCGGCCATGCTGGCTTATTTCATGCTCGGGGAGCGCATTTCCTCATGGGGCCTCTCGGGGATACTCCTGATCACAGCGGGCGCATTCCTGCTCAACATCCGCCATCTCGGCAAGGACATCTTCGAGCCTTTCAGGGCCATTCTGAAAGAAAAGGGCAGCAGGCTGATGCTCTTCGTCGCCGTTCTTTACGGCATCACGTCCGTATTGGGAAAAGGGGCATTGCAGTATTGTCCCCCGCTCACTTTCGGCGCCTTCTATTTTTCGTTGCTCGGGCTGGTTTCGATATGCTTCATCATTATGAGGCGCCCTTCGCTGAAATTCCCAGGCCGCCCCCTCTCCGCGCTCATCGTCGGGGCGATGGTTTCGGTGATGGCCGCCACGCATTTTCTCGCCCTGCAGGGCGTCAATGTGGCCTACATGATTGCCGTCAAGAGGACGAGCCTGCTTTTCGGCATCGCTTACGGTGCGCTCCTGTTCAAGGAAAAGGAATTCGGGCTGCATTTCCTCGCAGGACTCTTCATGGTCATCGGGGTTGCCCTGATTTCCGTGATGGTATAATGCCGCGATGACATCAGACGAGGAATACATGCATCGTGCGCTCGATCTCGCCGAAAAGGCAAGGTCTCTGGGGGAAGTGCCTGTCGGGGCGGTCGTCGTCATGGACGGGAACATCATCGGCGAGGGCTACAACCGCCCGGTTGCTTCGCATGACCCGACCCGTCATGCGGAAATCGCGGCCTTGCGCGATGCCGCAATCCGGGCCGGAAACTACCGGCTTCCGGGCTGCTCCCTTTATGTCACGCTCGAGCCCTGCCTGATGTGCGCGGGCGCGATTTTCCATGCGCGGGTTTCCAGGCTGATCTACGGGGCAAAAGACCCGAAAACGGGCGCCTGCGGCAGCGTCCTGGATCTGTTCGCCGATCCGAGGCTCAATCATCATGCCGCTGTCACTTCCGGAATCCTCGAGGAATCATGCGGGGACATGCTGAGGCAGTTCTTTTCCGAGAGAAGGCGGAAATCTTGAAAATCCGCATCGAGATCGCTTCCCAGACCTTGAGCCTTCTGGACCATGGGGACGAAATCCTGAAGGAATACCCGATATCCAGCTCCAGATACGGTCCGGGTGAAAAAAACGGGAGCTTCAGAACGCCGAGAGGGCTTCACAGGATCAGGGCGAAAATCGGGGAGAACATGCCCGACAACACCGTTTTCGTGAAAAGGCGCCCGACAGGGGAAATCTATTCGGAGGCGCTTTCGGAGCAGTTTCCTGAAAGGGACTGGATTCTCACCCGGATTCTTTGGCTCTCCGGTCTCGAGCCCGGTTTCAACAGGCATGGCGAAGTCGACACGATGAGGCGCTACATCTACATCCACGGCTCGCCGGATTCGGCCTTGATGGGCAAGCCCGGCTCGCACGGCTGCATCAGGATGCACAATCATGACATTGTGGATCTTTTCGACCGGGTCGAGGTGGGGATCGAGGTCGAAATATTGGAATCGCTCTAGAACATCATCAAATCATAATATTCATGTAACACAAGCCCGCTAGAATGTGATCATGCTAACAGATGCGGGAGCGCGATCCATGTTCAACAGTTCGATGCTGCTTTGGCTTGTCGTCCAGTTTTTCATCCTGATCCTGCTGGTCTGGGTTGAAGAGCGCTTATTGAATGCCGCGTATTCCTGATCTTCCCCTTCGGAAATAGCGTTCGTTTTCGTAATAGGCTTCCAGGTCGTTTTCCCTCGTCCAGCCGGGGTAACCCAGGACGGGAACGGGGGAAAAATCTCGGGTTGTCCTGATTTTCGAATATCGGGTTGCGAAGGATTCGTCGAGCAGGAAGCGCTGTTTTTCCGGGGGAAATCCGAAAAATGAGTGCCCCACCGGAAAGATGAGGCCATGCCCAGTCAGCCCGACGAAAGGGGCGAGCCCCTTTTCGTACAAGCCGTGGCCGAAAACATAAAAGCGCATCCCGTTCCTGACGGATTCGCGATGCTCCCAGAAAAGACGCTTCCATTCGAAGTTCCTGAGCATGTTGGACAGGGATTCGTCAGAGGAGGCGACGATGACGCCCGATTCGTCGAAGAGCGTCGCTATGTCGCGCATTTTCCCCCTGTTTTTGCCCGCCTGAATCGCCATTTCATGGAAATGGACGGCATTCAGATGCGCTTTCGCTTTCGGGAAGCTCATCCAGACGAAGGCATTGAACAAATCGTGCCAGGAAGAGCTTCTCGTTTGAACCTCCCCGCGGAGATAGATGCGCTCTTCGTAATCTTTTCCGCGATCTTCCACGAAACTCACAGGCAGTCCTTTTGCATTGCATATCGATCGCTCCGACGCGAGCATTGAAAGATCAGCGCAGTCGGGCCATTGGCCGAGCTTCCCGGCCAATTCCCTCAACGGGAGAAAAAAATCGGATTCGGGCAGGAAGTTCATTTCCAGAAAAGCGCCCGGAAAAGGAGCATCGCCCAGTCCGATTTTCCCAGTTTCGGTCGGTTCCTGAAGACGTCCCAGCGATTCTTCTCCAGCTTTTCCAGTATCCTGAGCCCGCCGAGAATGATCATTTTCATTTCGAAGGAAAGCCTTCCATTCATTTCATCGGCAAGCGGCGCGCCTTGAAGCATCATGGTTCTCGCGCGATCGGCCTGGCATTTCATGAAGGCTTCCCATGAAGGGCCTGCCGATTCGATCGCTTCGATGCCGAAGCTGTTCATTTCGTCTTCTGGAAGATAGATCCTGCCCATGTCGAGATCGATGGCCACATCCTGAAGAAAATTGATCAATTGCAGGCTGGTGCAGATATTGTCCGAATATGCCCTGTTTTTTTCGGAATCGATCCCGTAAAGGGCGATGAGCAGCCTTCCCACGGGATTCGCCGATTTCCTGCAATAGGCGAGGAGTGCTTCGAAATTTTCATAGCGCTTCTTCACCACATCCTGGCAGAAGGCGTCCAGAAGATCGTAAAAGGGCTGCAGCGGAAGGCCATGCCGGCGAATGACTTCGGCAAGTTTCAGGAAAAGCTCAGTCTTCGGGTTCGATCCTTGCGATATGCGGTCGAGTTCCAGGCTGAATCCTTCGAGCAGAGCGATTCTTTCTCCGTCCGTTCTTTCCCCCTCGTCCGCGAAATCGTCGGCCTGCCTGGCAAAGGCGTAAATGATCGAGACGGGTTCCCTGAAGCGTTCAGGAAGCATGATCGAGGCGACAGGGAAATTTTCATAATGCTTTTCAGTCACCTGGAGATCTCGATGTGATGCATGACGCGTCTGGCCATGTCTTCGATGGCAATGATTTCATCCACGCCGCCCAGGGCTATGGCTTCCCTGGGCATGCCGAATACCACGCAGCTCGCCTCGTCCTGGGCGAAATTGTAGGCGCCTGCCTGCTTCATTTCCAGCATGCCCGAGGCGCCGTCCTTTCCCATTCCGGTGAGGATGACCCCCAATGCATTTTTTCCCGCGAAATTGGCCGCCGAGCGGAAAAGCACGTCGACGGATGGGCGGTGTCTGTTGACGGGCGGGCCCTGGTTGAGTTCAGCCACATAGTGAGTTCCGGTTCGCCTGATGAGGAGATGGGAATGGCCTGGGGCGATATAGGCATGGCCTGGCAGGATGCTTTCGCCTTTGCAGGCTTCCTTCACCTGGATCCGGCAAAGACCGTTGAGCCGCTCGGCAAAGGGTTTCGTGAACGCTTCCGGCATATGCTGGGAGATCAGCACGGACGGACAGTGCTCAGGCAATCCGAGCAGGAACAGCTTGATCGCTTCCGTTCCTCCCGTCGATGCGCCGACGAAAATCAGCTTTTCCGTGTTTCCTGCGGGGTGAATGTGCAGGGGGAGAATGCTGTCCGCAGAAAGGCTGGGCTGCAGGAGATCAGTTTTGCGGTCTGCTGGCGAGCTCATAGACGGTTTTTCCGCGCAGCCTGAAGAGTTCAGGGACGTGATGAAAGCTTTCAGAATGACCTGCGAAAAGCAGACCGTCCTGGCGCAACAGCGGCGCGAATTTGCCCAGTATACTTGCCTGGGTATTCTTGTCGAAATAAATCATGACGTTTCTGCAGAATATGGCGTCAAAAGGCCCCCTTATCGGCCATCTTTTATCCAGCAGGTTGATTTGCCTGAAGGTGACCATTTCCATGATTTCAGGCCGGATTCTCACCCTGTTCCCGGGTTCTGCAATGAAATATTTCCTGAATTTCTCCTGGGAAATTTTTTCTGTTTGAGCGACATCGTAAATTCCGCTTCTGGCTTTTTCCAGGACCATCGTATCGACATCGCTCGCGAGGATGGCGACGGGGGGACGCAGCGTTTCATAAAGATCGGCCATGGTCATGGCCATCGAATACGCTTCTTCTCCCGTGGAGCAGGCCGAGCACCAGAGTGAAATTGGGGACTTTTTTTGCCTGACATGCTCGGCAAGCAGAGGGAAATGATGTGCTTCCCTGAAGAAGAAAGTCAAATTGGTGGTGAGCGCATTGATGAACGCTTCCCATTCGGATTCATTTCCGCGCTGAAGGAGCGCGATGTAGTCCGAGAAGGTAGTGAGATTGTTTGCCCTGAGTCGCTTGGCTAGGCGGCTGTAAACCATTTCCTGCTTGCTGGGATTGAGCGAAATGCCGGCATGGTCATGGATCATTTCCCTGACGCGATCGAAATCCTGCTGGGTGAAGGCGAACTCGCGTGTCGAAGTCATGAAAGATGCCTCTGCAGGCATTCGAAATAATGCTCCTGATCGGGCGGGGTACGGTATTGCTGGGCATGCCCGAGCATTTTTTCCAGGCATGCCATGAGCACATGCAGCGCATCATGACGGCTGCCCGTTTTTTCGAGAAGACCTTCGTAGCGCTTCACGATGCCGAAAGGCTGGTTGATGGAGAGCTGCTCCGAAACCGCGAGATGCAGGCTCATGTGCAGGAAGGGATTGGATTCCATGCCGTCCGCGAGATCCGGTTCTTCGAGTACGATACGGTATTCGGGATGGGCCAGGATGATGTCGATCGCCATGGCCTCCAGTCCGCTCATGGGATTTTTCTCCCCGTATTTGCGCCAGGTGTCATGAAAGAACCGCCGCACTTCCTCACGCGTGGGATTGAACATTTCAGGCCGATTTTTCCTGGAATTCGCAGAGGTCGCTGATCAGGCAGACGGGGCAGTCGGGTTTTCTCGCCTTGCAGACGTAGCGCCCGTGCAGAATCAGCCAATGATGGGCGTCGTGCATGAAATCGGGAGGGATGTTCTTCATGAGCCCCTTCTCGACTTCAAGCACGTTCTTTCCCGGGGCGATGCCGGTTCGGTTCGCGACCCGGAAGATGTGGGTATCCACGGCAATGACCGGCAGGCCGAAAGCGGTATTGAGGATCACATTGGCCGTTTTCCTGCCCACGCCGGGAAGCAACTCGAGTGCTTCCCTCGTGTTCGGCACCTGCCCCCGATGCTTTTCCACCAGGATTCTGCAGGTCTCGATGATATGCTTCGAGTGTGTCTGGTATAGGCCTAT
>JAJZVB010000045.1 GCA_021845885.1 Pseudomonadota bacterium | reverse complement strand
AGCGCGCCGAAGGATTTTTCGATTTCCTTGAGCTGGCGCTTGTAGAAATCCAGATTGACGGCCTCCCTTTTTTTCGCGAGGAAGGTCTGTTTCAGCTTAACCTCCTCATTTTTCGCATTGTCGAGATCGTTCCATTGATTTCTCCAGTCGAGTAGAAATCCGAGGAAGAACAGAAGCAGCAGTATGCCGCCGAGCAGCATCAGCTTGGGCATCCAGGGCCAGGATCCTGGATCTTTCAGGTTGAGTTTTTTGAATTCGTCCAGGTTCATGGCTTGGCCTTGTGCACCAACATGACGAAAAGACTGAATTCGCTGAGACGCTGATTGTTGACGGTGACGCTGTGGATTTCAACGAGATTCGGGGAGGCTATCCAGGGCGAATCGTCCAGGTTGCGCATCAGGGTGGACACCCTGGCATTGGATTGCGCATAGCCGGTCAGGGTGATTTTTCCCTGGGATTCCTGCTTCAGCGATTTGAGGTAAATGCCGTCGGGAACCCGCTTTGCCAATTCGTCGAGCAGATGCACCACTTCGGAGCGATTGTTCTGGAGTTTTTCGACAACCCTTTTCCTGGCGAGCAATGCGCGGGTTTGCTGCTTGAGTTTCCTGATATCCTCGATCTGCCGATCCAGAATCGCAATTTGCTGCTTGAGGTAATCGTTCCTTTCCTTCTGGTAGCTGATTCTGGAATCGATGATCAAGTGGACTGCGAAAATGAAGAAAAGCCCGAGGACCGCGGTCATCCCGGCCAGGATGGCGATTTGCCTTCGCAAGGCTTCCCGTTTTCTTTCCCTGTGGGGGAGAAGGTTGATCCGGATCATGTCGGATCGAAGCCTCTCAAAGCAAGGCCGCAGGCGATCATGAGCATGGGGGCATCCGTCGCGAGCTGCCTGGGATTGATCCTGCCGGAAAGCTCCATGCCGGCGAAAGGATTGGCAATGGTCGTGTTCACCTGCGTCCGGCTCGAAACCGTATCGTCTAGGCCCTGTATCGTGGCGCATCCGCCGGCCAGGACGATATGGTGGACCTCGTTGAAGGGCGTGGAAGTGAAAAAGAATTGCAGGGCGCGGGAAACTTCGAGCGCGAGATTTTCCCTGAACGGGCGGAGAATCTCGGTTTCATAATTATCGGGGAGCCCGCCCTTGCGTTTCGCCATTTCAGCTTCATCCAGCGTCAGGTTGTAGAAATGCTGGATATCGTAGGTCAGCTGGTTTCCTCCGAAAGGCTGGTCCCTCATGTAGACCGACTGTCCGTTGCGCAGCACGTTGATGCTCATCAGGCTTGCCCCGATGTCGACGATGGTGATGGTCTTGTCCCTTCCGCCATTCTGGAACTGGCGCTGGATCAATTCGAAGGCGGTTTGCGAGGCATAGGGCTCCACGTCCATCACGAGCGCCGTGAGGCCGGAGGCCTCTGCAGTCGCCACCCTGTCTTCGACCTTTTCCTTGCGGGATGCCGCGATCAACACCTCGACTTCTTCGGGGTTGCCCGGCGCGGGGCCGATGACCTGGAAATCGAGATTGACTTCGTCGAGCGCGAAGGGAATGTACTGGTTCGCCTCGGTTTCCACGAGGAAGCTCAGGTCATCTTCGCTTTGTCCGGTCGGAACGATGATCTTCTTGGTGATGACTGCGGCAGCGGGCAGGGCCATCGCGACATTCCTGTTCCGCGTTCCAAGCTTTTTCCAGACCCTGCCCACGCATTCGCTCACCGCCTCGAAATCGTTGATGTTGCCGTCGAGAACGGCTTCCCTGGGGAGAAGGTCGATGGCATAGCGCTCGACCCGGTACTTGTTTTCCCCGATTTTGCCGAGTTCGACCATCTTGACGGCAGAAGAGCTGATATCGACCCCGATCAACGGAAGCGATCTGATCTTCCAGAAATTCAGGTCGATATCGAAATTTCCCTTGAACATAGGCCAGTTATGCGCATTTTCGGATAATTCGCATCAGATGCTAGCAGCAACGCCGCACCATGTAAAGGATATCGTCTGCTTGACGCCGAGCTTCTTTTGTGCGGCGTCAGACCCTATAATACCCGATTGGATACATTATAAAGACTGACGCTTTTATGTTTGCACGATGGTCGCTTTACCTCTTATTCAGTGTGCTCGGTGCGGGTCTGATATGCGCGGGACTGGTTGCCTTCGCCGCCGTGATGACCTATCCCAGCCTGCCCTCCCTGGAAGTGTTGAAGGATTACCGCCCCAAGATCCCCCTCAGGGTTTACAGCGAAGAAGGGGTCCTGATCGGCGAGTTCGGGGAGGAGCGGCGCGCCGTGGTTGCCATCAACCAGGTGCCGAAGCTGATGAAGGAAGCCATTCTTGCCGCCGAGGACGAGCGTTTCTACGAGCATGGCGGCATCGATTACCAGGGCGTCATGAGAGCCGCCTGGGTGAATTTCATTCACGGCGGATCGCGCCAGGGAGCGAGCACCATCACGATGCAGGTTGCGCGAAATTTCTTCCTGACGAAGGAAAAGACGCTGTCGCGAAAATTCAACGAAGCACTGTTATCCTTCAAGATCGAGCAGAATCTGACCAAGGACGAGATATTGCAGCTCTACATCAATCAGATTTACCTGGGACAGAAGGCCTATGGTTTCGCTGCCGCATCCCAGGCCTATTTCGGCAAACCGATGGACAAATTGAGCGTGGCCGAAATGGCGGTGCTTGCAGGACTCCCGAAAGCTCCGTCGAGCTACAATCCCGTCATCAACCCGACTCGGTCGAAATCGCGCCAGCTTTACGTGCTGCACAGGATGCGGGTTCTGGGCTATATCACCGAAGCCCAGTTTGATGCTGCGGTGAAAGAGCCCATCAGGGTCAAGCACGAACGGCACGACTATCCTGTGAAAGCCGAATATCTTGCCGAAATGGTCCGTCGCGACATGTACGACAAATACAAGGAAGAGGCCTACACGAAAGGTTACAAGGTATACACGACGCTGCGCTGGTCGGATCAGGTCGCAGCCTATCAGGCGGTGCGCAAGGGGGTGACGGATTATGACGAGCGTCACGGCTACAAGGGGCCTGAGAAATATGTCGATCTTCCCGAAGAAAGCCAGGACGGCAAGCTCGACGAAATCCTCGACGATTATGATGCGAGCGACAACATGCTTCCCGCTGTCGTGCTTCATGCTTCGCCGGTTGGTGTGAAGGCGTACGCGAAAGGTGCGGGCCGGATTTCGATCGGCCCCGAAGGGCTCAGATTCGCCAAAAGAATGCTCGACGAGAAGCCTTCCAGGATCAAGAGGGGGGCAGTGATCAGGGTGATCAAAGACGAGAAGGGGAAATGGGCGATCACGGAAATGCCTGCCGTCGAGGCTGCGCTCATTTCCGTTTCACCCCAGACAGGGGCGATACGGGCGCTCGTCGGCGGATTCGATTTCAACCAGAACCAGTTCAATCATGTGACGCAGGCCTGGAGGCAGCCCGGATCGAGTTTCAAGCCGTTCATCTATTCCGCCGCGCTTGAAAAGGGATTCACGCCGGCTTCCATCGTGGACGATGCGCCGCTCGTTTTCACGGCCGAACAGACGGGAAGCGTCCCCTGGGAGCCGAAGAATTACGAAGGCACCTATTCCGGCCCGATGAGGATCAGGGTTGCGCTTGCGGAATCGAAAAACCTGGTGGCGATCAGGATACTTCAGGCCATCGGGGCCAACTATGCCCAGGATTACATCGCTCGATTCGGCTTCGATCCGAAAATGCATCCTCCCTACCTCACCATGGCGCTCGGCGCCGGGCTCGTGACGCCCTGGCAGATGGCCGGTGCCTATTCCGTTTTTGCCAACGGCGGATACAGTGTCAGTCCCTATTACATAGACAGGATCGAGGATCAGGAAGGGCATGTGCTGGCCAAGGCTTCTCCGGTAGCGGCCGGCGCTCCCGCGACTTCCCCGGTGATCGATCCGAGAAACGCGTTCATCATGACCAGCATGATGCAGGATGTCATCAAATACGGAACGGGCGCCAAGGCCATGAAGCTCGGGCGTACCGATCTGGCGGGAAAGACCGGGACGACCAACGACCAGGTGGATGCCTGGTTTGCCGGATTCCAGCCCACCCTGACGACCATCGCCTGGATCGGCTACGATCAGCCCAAGACGCTGGGGCACGGCGAAACGGGCGCCCAGGCTGCGCTTCCCATCTGGATGGATTACATGGGCCATGCGCTGAGCGGCGTGCCCATGGCGACTTTCACCCTGCCTAATGGGGTGGTCGAGGCGAAAATCGACCCCCTGACCGGAAAAATCATGACGGGAGACGGAGGAATGGACGAATACTTCTATCAGGAGCTCTTGCCCAAGGCTCAGGTTGCCGGCAAGACCGGGGATCCCTTGTTCTGATCGTGGCCAAGGAGCGCTCGAAAAAATACGAACAGATGCGCGAGCGCATCGCTTATCTCGCCGCAAGGCTCATTGCCGAGGACGGCATGGACGATTTTTCCCAGGCTAAGCGCAAGGCTGCCCAGCAGATCGGTGCGCCCGATACGCACTGCCTGCCCAACAACGGCGAAATTGAAAAGGCGTTGCGCACGTTCAGGAGCCTCTACCAGCAGGACGAACAGCCCAGGGTGCTGAATCATTTGAGGCAGGCTGCACTCGACCTGATGCGTCTTCTGAGCCGCTTCAATCCCTACCTTTCCGGTCCCGTATTGACGGGAACCGCCGGAAAATATTCTGAAATCGATCTCCAGCTTTATGCGGACAGCGTCAAGGATGTCGAATTTTTCCTGATCAACAACCGCATTCCTTACAAATCCGGGGAAATCAGGACGGGTGTTCCCGTTTTTATGCTCGAGCAGGACGGCATCAAGGCGAATGTGGCGGTCTATTCAGAAAATACGTTGCATGCCGCAAACCGTCTCACGCGCGCGAAGCTCTCCCAGGTGGAAGAGCTTCTTGCCGAAATGCCTGATCTATCCTGAATCTGTCAGTTGGTGGTGTTGCACCCGGCAGCGATACCGAACGGGCTCAATTGACCCGGAGGAGACACGGTCAGATTGCTGTAATCCGAGGCGAGCCCGGGAAGAACCAGGGTTGCCGTGGACGGCGGATCGTTGCCTACGACGCCCGCTCTTGCTTCAAGCGTGACGGTGACCCAGTAAGCGTAGCTTTTGGCGTAATTGATGGTCGCCAGGGCGAACCCGTTGGCATCCGTGGTCGCTGTCGCGTTCACGCTGGCCACATTGCCCGGATCGAGCCTGCCGTTCCCATTGTAGTCGTTCGTGCCAATGGCAATCGGGCCGGCAATGCTCATGCCGGTTGTCGGGTTTGGCGCAGCGCTCACCGACACCGGGCCGATAATTCCGTTGAAATTGACGTCTTCGTTGCCGCAGGTTGCGGCCGGGATTTGCACCCAGACCGTCGTGCCGGGGGTAAAAAATCCTTTGGAAAAACTGACCGGACGCAAAACGAAGCGAACCTGGGTTCCTGCGGGAGCGGGATTGCCCGCTGAGTCGGTCACCAGCGCGGAATAGGTCTTGGTGTCGTTGGGGGGATTGGATGCGACGGTATTGTCGGTGCCCAGCCTGACGAAGAGCGCCGATCCGCCTACGGTGATATTGACCGAGGAGGTCAGCGTTGAAATCGGCCACGTTGGAGGAAGGGCTGGAGCGGCGGGAAGAGGTGTGCCGTTGATGTCGACCGCCGTGGCCGAAATCGTGACCCCGTTTTGCGCGCTACTCACGGCGCCCGCAATGTAGTTCACCGAAGCGGTTCCCGAGGCGTCCGTTACCGCGGTCGATGCACTCAATGTGCCGCCGGTCGTGTCGGCGGTGATCGAGAAATCGACGCGCGCGTTCTGGACGAGATTGTTGGCGGAATCGCGCACCACTGCAGATATGGCGGAAATGTTGCTGGTCTGCCCGGCCGCGCCTGTCGTCGGCTGGAGCGTGCTCGGGCTCGCCTGCACGGTGGTGTAGGTTGCCGAGGTGGCGACGAAATTCACGTTGATGCTGGCTGAAGGTGTTCCGCCCGGCCCTGTCGCCGTGATGATCGACGGTCCGGATGAAGCCGACTGGATGGATGCCGAGGCGGTTCCCGATGCATTCGTGGTCGACGGGCTGCCTGCAATCGTTCCTCGGCTCGCCGTGAAAGTGACCGCAGAACCGACCACGGGCGCGCCGGTATTCGTCCAAAGAACCGAAATCGGCGTGGCCGTGTTCACATTGATTTGAGGGGTTCCAGCTGCCGTGGAGGGGGCCGTGAAATTGAAGTTCGCGTTGCTGACGGTCAGGTTCTGGGTCTGTGTCGCCCCGACTGCGCTTGCGGTGATCACGTCGGTGCCGGGATTGATGGCCGTCACGTTGGCCACGATGGAACCGGAGGCGCCGGTGATTCCAGTGGAGGGGGCAAGGGCGATGGTATTGCCCGTTTGGGAAGTCACTGTCACCGGAACATTGGGCACGGCATTCCCCGCCGAATCCTTGACGTTGATGGTCAACGAGGTGCTGGCGCCGAATGACAGGGAATTGTTGCCGCTGAAAGACAGGGTCGTGCCTATGACGCTCACATAGTTCGTCGCGGTTTTCCCATCCACTGTCGCGCTGACCGCGATGGTTCGGTTGGCCTTGCTGCCGCCAAGATTGAGCTGGGCGGTCACCAGCCCGTTCGAATCGGACACGCCATTTGCGCTGATATTATTGACGTAGGCGGTGGGATCGCCTCCCGTCGAAAAAATGACGGTCCTGCCGGAGACGACCTGGCCCGTTGAATTCAGCACAATCGCTGTCAGGCCCGTGGTGGAAGTTCCTGAAGAAGACATTTGCGGACTGCTTGCGAGCAGCTGCACGGAACTGGCTGTCGTAGTCGTGGTTGCCGCGGACGGGGAAGAGGCGGCGCCTCCGGAGCTCGAACTTCCGCTTCCGCCGCCGCAGCCGGAAAGGACGGCGAATGCCGCGATCAGCAGGAGGGTTTGCAGCCGATTAGGATGAATGTTCCTCACGCACTTCCCCTTTTCGTTCTTTGAATTGGCATGACGGTACCTTAAAACAATGCCGAATTCAATAGGCTATTTTTTCAGCCAGCCTGCAGCCTCCAGGGCGAAATAGGTGAGTATGCCGTCGGCGCCCGCGCGCTTGAACGAAAGGAGGGATTCCAGCACGCAGGCCTTTTCGTTGATCCAGCCGTTCATGCCCGCCGCCTTCAGCATGGCGTATTCTCCGCTGACCTGATAGACGAAGGTGGGCGCTCTGAATTCTTCCTTGATTCTCCTGACGATGTCGAGGTAGGGGAGACCCGGCTTCACCATGATCATGTCCGCGCCTTCCTCGAGATCGAGTCCCGCTTCCCAGAGCGCCTCGTCCGAATTGCCGGGATCCATCTGGTAGCTGTACTTGTTTCCTGAACCGATGTTGGCGGCTGATCCCACTGCGTCCCTGAAGGGGCCGTAGAAGCTCGATGCGTATTTGGCCGAATAGGCGAGGATGCTGGTTTGGATCAGGTTTCTTTCGTCCAGGGCGGAGCGGATCGCGCCTATCCTGCCGTCCATCATGTCGGACGGGGCCACGATGTCCGCGCCGGCCTGTGCATGGGAAACAGCCTGCCTGGCGAGCACCTCGACGGTCTCGTCGTTCATGACATAACCCTTTTCGTCGATCAGGCCGTCCTGGCCATGGGTGGTATAGGGATCGAGCGCGATATCGGTGATGACGCCGAGTTCGGGAAAGCGCTTTTTGAGCGCCGCAACGGTTTTCTGGACAAGTCCTTCCGGGTTGAACGCTTCGGAGGCATCGAGGCTTTTCTGCCCGGTGCCGATGACGGGAAAGAGGGCCATGGCGGGAACGCCGAGCTCAAGGCATTTTTCGGCCTGGAAGTAAAGCCTGTCCAGGCTCTGCCTGATCACCCCGGGCATGGATTTCACTTCCTCTATCCTGTTTTCCCCTTCGAGAACGAAAACGGGATAAATGAAGTCGTCGGGAGAAAGGCTGCTTTCTCGCACCATGCGCCTGGAAAACTCGCTGCGCCTCAATCGCCTCATTCTCTTTTGCGGATACATCGCTCCTCCTTGAAGAAATTTTTAAGAAATTTTAAAACATCGGGAACTATTCTTTAAGCCGGCTGGTCTATCCATCAGATGATGCTGAATCATCCCCGCTATCCCCTCTATGAGCGGGCGTCTTAAATCCAAATAAGACGTTTTTCCCCCCTTTCCGGCTTTCTTCCCCTTTTTCCGGAAAGGGGTTTCTTTTTATGCAAGCCATTTTCCTATGACTTGTTCGGCGTCTCTCATGCCTGTTTTCTTGAGGCTGGAAAAGAGCTGAACCGTGCAGTTCGGGTAGTTCTTTTTCAGGAATTCATCGGCCTCGTGAAGCGTCTTCGCGGCTTCCTGTCTGCTCAGCTTGTCGCACTTGGTGAGCAGCACATGCACGGGTTTTCCGGTGGGGGAGAACCAGTCGAGCATCTGGATGTCGAGTTGCGTGAAGGGGTGTCTTGAATCCATGATGAGCACGAGGCCGCGCAGCTGGGCTCGCTCCTGGAGATAGCGGCTCAGCAGCTTTTCCCAGTGGAGTCTGATTTCTTCCGGCACTCTGGCGAAACCGTATCCCGGAAGGTCGACCAGGAAATTCCCGGCTTCAAGGCTGAAGTAATTGATATGCTGGGTCCTGCCCGGTGTCTTGCTGACGAAGGCGAGCCTCGTTCTTCCCGCCAGCGTATTGATCGCGCTGGATTTCCCGGCATTCGAGCGGCCTGCGAAGGCGACCTCCCCTCCGGAAACTTCGGGAAGGTCGCGGAAATGGTTGACCGTGATATGGAAAGCCGCTTTGTCGAAAAGCGTCATGCTTTCGAAAAATAGTTTTTCGCCGCAGACAGCGTTTTGTCCAGTTCGTCCTGCCCGTGTTCGGTCGACACGAATCCCGCTTCATAAGCGGAAGGAGCGAAATAAATGCCTTCGAGAAGCATGGCATGGAAAAAGCGGTTGAAGGCAGCCTTGTCGCATTGCATGACTTCGGCATAGCTTTCGGGAGGATTTTCCCTGAAATAAAGGCCGAACATGCCGCCGACCGATTGCGCAGAGAAGGGGATCCCTTTTTCCTTTGCGATCGAGGCCAACCCTTCCGTCAATAGCCTGGTTGTTTCGGAAAGTTTCTCATAGAATCCCGGAGCCTGGAGCAGCTTCAGGGTGGAAAGCCCGGCCGCCATGGCGACAGGATTTCCCGAAAGGGTTCCGGCCTGGTAGACGGGGCCCATCGGGGCGAGGCGCTGCATGATGTCGAGCCTGCCGCCGAATGCGCCGACGGGCATGCCGCCGCCGATGACCTTGCCGAGCGTGGTGAGGTCCGGTGTGATGTCGTAATGACCTTGCGCGCAGGACAACCCGACCCTGAAGCCCGTCATCACTTCGTCGAAGATCAGCACTGATCCGTGCTTCGTGCAGAGCACCCTCAATGTTTCAAGGAAGGCCTTTTGGGGTGCGACGAGATTCATGTTTCCCGCAACGGGCTCGATGATGACGGCTGCGATCTTTTCGCCCATATTTTCGAAGGTTTGTTCGAGCTGGGGAAGATTGTTGTAATCGAGCACAAGGGTATGCTGTGCAATTTCGGGAGGGACGCCTGCGGAGCTGGGGTTGCCGAAAGTGAGCGCACCCGAACCCGCCTTCACCAGGAGCGAGTCGGCATGCCCGTGATAGCATCCTTCGAACTTGATGATGAGGCTCCTGCCCGTATAGCCCCGGGCGAGCCTGATCGCGCTCATGGTCGCTTCCGTTCCTGAGCTCACCAGCCTAACCTGGTCCATGGAAGGGAGAAGGGCGCAGAGCAGGTCGGCCATTTCGAGTTCGAGCTCGGTGGGCGCGCCGAAGCTCAAGCCCAGTTCCGCCGTTTCGCATACCGCCCGGATCACCTCGGGATGGGCATGACCCAGGATCATCGGCCCCCAGGAGCCGACATAGTCGATGTAGACTTTATCGTCCGCATCCCAGACGAAGGCCCCCTTTCCTTTCCTGAAGAAGATCGGCGTGCCGCCCACGGAGCCGAAGGCCCTCACGGGAGAATTGACCCCGCCCGGAATGTGGATGCGGGATTTTTCGAAAAGATTCTGGCTGTTCGTCATTTTTTAAAAAGTATTGAAAATTGCAGTGCAGCGGCCCCGACATCGGGCGCATCGAAAAGGGAGGAAACGACTGCAAGCGCATCGGCCCCGGCTTCGATCAGGCAAGCCCCGTTATTTGAGGTGATTCCGCCTATGGCTACGACAGGTATCTTGATGGAAAGTTTTGACATTTGCAACAAGGATAAAGGCGCCTTTTTCGCATCGGGCTTGGTTGAGGAGGGAAAGAAACTGCCGAAGGCGACATAATCCGCCCCCAGCCTTTGCGCGTCGATTGCAAGTTCAAGGCTGTCGTAGCAGGAAACGCCGAGGATCCTGCCTTTCAATTTCTTTCTCGCTTCGATGACAGGGCAGTCGTTCATTCCGACATGGGCGCCGTCCGCATCTATTTCCAGGGCGAGCTCGATGTCGTCGTTGACGATGAAGGGGACGGAATGCCTTCTGCAGAGAGGCTTCAAGGCGAGCGCCTGCTCCAGCTTCATTTCGCGATTCTCCGACTTGCTCCGGTATTGCACGATCTTCGCGCCGCCGGAAATCGCCTTGTCGACTCTCGATGCGAGAAGCGGGGTGTCCGTGGCGGACGGTGTGACCGCGTAAAGCCCGGCTATCAATCTTCTTCCCGCGCCCAGAAGAACCGGTCCGGGATATGCTGGCCCATGCCCGGGCGGAATCCCGCATCGAGCGATTTCCATGTGTATTCCTGGGCTTTCTCGACCGCGGTGTCGATGTCGAACCCCATGGCGATCGCGGCTGCAATCGCCGAAGCCAGGGTGCAGCCCGAGCCGTGATAGGAATGGGGCAGCCTGTTCCAGGAATCCACCCGCAATATTCCCGAGTCGCCGTAAAGGGTGTTGACCACCTTCGGGGCATTTTCGTGCGTCCCGGTGATGAGGACATATTCGGCACCCATGTCCATGATGCGCTCGGCGCACTGGGCGAGGCTGATCCCTTCCTCGTTTTCCTCGAGTGCGAGATATCTCGCCTCGATGCTGTTCGGCGTGATGAGCGTCGTCTGGGAAATCAGCAGGCTCTTCATGGCGTCGATCATTTCTTCGGTGGCGAGCTCGTCCCCCCTTCCCGAGGAGAGGACGGGATCGAGTATCAGCGGGATGTCCGGATAGTCCGACACGACTTCGGCAATCGCTGCGATGTTTTCGACGCTGCCCATCGCGCCGATCTTGAAGGCGTGAACGGCCATGTCCTCCAGCACGCTCCTCGCCTGGTCGGCCACCCAGTCCGCATCGATGGCCAGGACATCCTCTATGCCTATGGTGTCCTGGATAGTCACGGCCGTGACGATTGAAAGGGGATGGCAGCCCATGCTCGACAGGGTGAGGATGTCGGCCTGGAGTCCTGCGCCGCCGCTCGGGTCGGTGGCGGAGAAGCAGAGTACGATGGGAGGGGGCTGATTCATCTGAGAATATGCATTAAAATTGAATTTTACCCCAATACCGAGGCGGTCGCTTGAGAAAATACCTTTGCCTGATATGCGGCTATATTTACGACGAGGCCCTGGGGATCCCCGAAGACGGCATTCCTCCCGGGACCCGCTGGGAAGACGTGCCCATGAACTGGACCTGCCCGGAATGCGGCGCGCGCAAAGAAGATTTCGAACTTCTGGAAGAATGAAATGAGACTGTTGCATACCATGCTGAGGGTGGGGAATCTGGAACGCTCCCTCGAGTTCTATACGAAAGTGCTGGGCATGAAGCTCCTGCGGCGCAAGGATTACCCGGAAGGGCGATTCACCCTCGCTTTCGTCGGCTATGGGGAGGAGGCTGACCACACCGTGATCGAGCTGACCCACAACTGGGATGCCGCTTCCTACGATCTCGGGAACGGCTTCGGGCATATCGCCATAGAGGTCGAGGACGCCTGCAAGGCCTGCGAGGAAGTGAAAAGGCTGGGCGGCAAGGTGGTCAGGGAGGCCGGCCCCATGAAGCACGGAACGACGGTTATCGCCTTCGCCGAGGATCCTGATGGCTACAAAATCGAGTTCATTCAGCGCTGATTGTCCAGCCGAAAGTCAGCGCCCGCCCACAATGCGCAGACCGGCATCAATAATCTGTTTTCGTTTTTCGGCGAGCCTGTTTGCGATGGTCGCAAAATCCGAAACAGAAAGATTTTCGGCTCTTGCATTCGGGTCGATTTCGAGGGCCTCGAAATCCTCCTGGTTCAGGATGGTTTTCAGCGTGTTTTTCAGCGTTTTTCTGCGCTGCGAAAAAGCGGCCAGGACCACATCCGAAAATAGGCCTTCGTCACGGGCCTGGCGGGATTCGAGCGGAATCATTCTGACGATCGCCGAGTCGACTTTCGGTTCAGGGTAGAAGCAATGTGGCGGCACCTCGAAGCATTTCACGATATAGAATTGATGCTGCAGCATCACGGAAAGCCTGCCATAGTCGGGAGAAGAGGGGGGGGATGCCATCCTGTCGACCACTTCTTTCTGCAGCATGAAATGCATGTCTTTGATGATCTTTGAAAAATCAGAAAGGTGGAAGAGCAGGGGGGTGGAAATGTTGTAGGGGAGGTTGCCCACTATCCTGAGATTCCCGCCCAGACTCGAAAAGTCGAATTTCAATGCATCCGCCTGATGGATAGGGAGCCTTTCCTCCGGAAATCTTTTTTTCAGCTGTTCGACGATATCCCTGTCTATCTCGACCACTTCGAGGCGATTCAGGGTTTCGAGAAGTGGGGCCGTGAGCGCGCCGAGCCCCGGCCCGATCTCGACCATGTTGTCCGAAGGCTCAGGGCGGATGACCTCGACGATTTTCGAGATGACGCCCCGATCCTTCAGGAAATTCTGCCCGAAGCGCTTTCTCGGCCTCATTTCGACTTTTCCGCTAGTTGAATGGCAGCATGAATCGCGGCTTTCAGGCTTCCCCTGTCCATTTTCCCCGTTCCCGCAAGGGAAAGGGCGGTGCCGTGATCGACCGAGGTTCTGACGAAGGGAAGGCCAAGGGTGATGTTCACCCCGTGCCCGAAGCTCGCATATTTGAGAACGGGCAGCCCCTGATCGTGATACATGGCGAGCACGCAATCGAAGCCTGAAAGATGGTTGAAGAGCGTGTCGGCGGGAAGGGGGCCTTCAAGCCTCATGCCTTCGTTTCTGAGGGTTTTCATGACGGGCTCGATGACCTCGATTTCCTCCCTTCCCATGTGACCGGATTCCCCTGCATGGGGGTTGAGCCCGGCCACGACGATGTTCGGGGAAGGAATTCCGAAGCGGGATTTCAGATCGCGATGCAGTATTCTCAATGTGCGATCGAGGGATTCCCCCGTGAGCGCATCGGGAACGGCTCGGAGCGGAAGATGCGTGGTCGCAAGCGCAACCCGCATGCCTCCGCCGGCCAGCATCATGACCACATGCTCCGTCCCGGAGAGGGCGGCGAGAAGCTCGGTATGACCGCTGAATTCGAATCCGGCGTCGTTGATCACGCCCTTGTGCACGGGGGCCGTGACGAGGGCGTCGAATTCCTTTCTCATGCAGCCTTCGACCGCCCTTTCAATGGTCTTCAGAACGGAAGAACTGTTCGAAGGATCGAGCCTGCCGGGAAAGGCTTTCGAAGCGAGGTTCATGTTCAAGAGCGAAAGCCCTGCAGGGGATCCGGGAATATAGTCGGGGATTTCGAACGAAAGCCCGAGCATTTCGCCCCTTTCCCGCATCATTTTTCCGTCGGCGAGAATGACGATGCTTGCAGGAAAATTTTCCTCGACGAGAAAGGCGCAAAGGTCGGGGCCTATTCCCGACGGCTCCCCTGCGGTGACTGCGAGCGTGACGCTATTGGCTGTCGTCGAGATGGTATTCGACATAGGCCTGATCGCGAAGCTGCCTCAGCCATTCCTGGTAGGCCTCGTCGGATTTTCTGGCTGCGAGCGCCTTGCGCGCTTCCTCGGTCCGCTTTTTCTTGCCGACATCCTCGCTGCGCCTTCCCAGTACCTGGATAATATGCCAGCCGAATGGCGTGTGCACAGGTTCGCTGATCTGGCCCGGTTGCAGAGCGTCCATCGCTTTCTGGAATTCAGGCACGGTGTCTCCCGGGGAAACCCAGCCGATATCGCCGCCGTTTGAAGCGCTCGGGTCGTCCGAATGAAGCTTGGCTTCTTCCCCGAAGTCGGCGCCCTTCTTGATCCTGTCCAGGATTTCCTGGAGTTTCCTTTTCGCGTCGTCTTCGGAAACATCTTCCCCCGTCCTGATCAGGATATGCCTGACATGGGTCTGGGTCACGATCGAATGAGTGCTCGCATCGCGCTTGTCAACGAGCTTGATGATGTGGAAGCCATTTGGGCTCCTGATGATGCCGCTGATTTCCCCCGGATGCATTTTCTGCAGCATTTCCGTGAAGCTCGTCGGCAGCTGCCCTGCCGGCTTCCAACCGATTGCGCCGCCCTGCAGCGCATCAGGGGCATCTGAAAAGGAGGCTGCAACCTGCCCGAAATCCGCGCCATTCTTCAATTCGGCAAGCGCCCTTTCGGTTCTGCGGAGCGCGGTCTTGATCTGTTCGGCATTGGCCTGTTCGGGAAGTCCGATGAAAATGTGGGCAAGATTGTATTCTTCCGATCTGCCCTGCTGAGCCTGGTTTTTCAGGTAATTGCTGATTTCACTGTCAGTGACGACGATCTTGCTGTCGACTTCGCGCTGCCTGAGCCTGGATTTGATGATCTCGCTGCGGATCTGCTCCTTGAATTTGTCGAAAGAGAGGCCGTCCTTTTCCACCGCCTGGCGGAATTGCTCT
>JAJZVB010000168.1 GCA_021845885.1 Pseudomonadota bacterium | reverse complement strand
CGACCAGGGGTTTTTCGGCCTTGCCGCCTTTTCGCTGCTATTCGCCTATGCGCTGGCCAGGCTCCTGAAGCAGTCGATGGAGGGGGATTTCCTTTCCTCGGCGCAGCTTGCTTCATTCGCGGGTTTCATCATGGTCGGGCTTTTCGACAGCGTTCTGGATTTCCCGAGGATCGCGCTGCTTTTTTATCTACTGCTGTTTTGCTCGCTGTCCGGGACCCATTTGCCGATTTTCTCGAGCTTGTTGCGCAGGCCCGGAAGGGGAAATCCGAGGGAATAGGCTTTTTTCGCATAGGAAAGCGCTTCGTCGTACTGTTTCATGTCGAAATAAAGCAGCCCTGCATTGTAGAGAATGTTCGCATTGTTTGGATCGAGCTTCTCCGCCTGTTTGTATTTCTCGAGCGCTTCATCAGGCTTCGATTCCGAGAAAAGATAGTTCCCGTAAAGCATGTAGGGCATGGGATCCTCGGGAGCGAATCCCGTGGCCCTTTTGAAATAGCATTCGACCGTGAAACGCGCCCCTCTTGGCTGATTTGTTTTTTCCTTTTTGGCCAGCCTCGCCATGGCATTCAATGCCCTGGCATGGTTGGGGAAGGCCCTGAGGACATAATCGAGATCGCCGCCTACATAAACGCCCGATTCACCCTTGATCAGCAGCTCCACTTCCGGCTGGAAATGGTATTGCTCGACGATGGGCAGTTTTTTTGCCCTGGCTTCGGGATCGTCGTAATTGAAAGGGCCGTACTGGCCAGGTGTCGGCACTGCAGGAGGGCAGCCCATCTCAGCATGCGCGGTGATTGCGCCCATCAGCATGAAGGCTTTCAGGATCGAGCCCAGTTTCATTTCAGCTCCCGGCAATATCCTCGAAAAGATCGGCCAGCTTTTTCGTTCCGGCCCTTCTCGAATAGGACTTGGCCTTTTCAATGCCGGTGATGGGCGCGGTCCCGTTTCTGACCAGGGTCATGAAGTGCATCAGCATGGGAATGATAGCATCTTTCGAATCGAGCGGGGCGATGGTGTCGACGCCAGCTTCCATGAGCGTCGAAGCGGTGTCGCCTTTCGGATCGGTCAATGCCAGGATCGGTTTCTGGGCCCGCAGATATTCGTAGAGCTTGGCGGGAATCTGCTGATTGCAGTTCGAGGCCTGAAGAATCAGCAGCGCATCCACGGTCAGCATTTCAGCAAGGGCGGACTGATAGGGTATGGGGGGGGCGAGCTCGACGAATTTCCCGATGCCGAATGCCGAAATCAATTCTTCCAGATGCCTGTCGTTCTGCGTCGCGCGGAGCACGACTTTCAGGTCTTCAGGGTGGATTCTGCCCGATTTGGAAAGCGCTGAAAGCGCTGCAAAAAGCTGCGTTGGGTCCCGCTCCGCGGAATAGATTATTCCGCTGTGCAGCAGGACGATCTGGCGTTTCCTTTCGGTTTGGGGAACGACGGATATCGAGGCGAAATTTTCCTCGTCGTAGCCGTTGCTGATCTCGATGATTTTTTCTTTCGGGATATCCGGATACCTGTTCCTGTGGACTTTTACCGCGCCCGGCGTGGTGAAGACCGCTCTCGAGCAGTTTTCCATGACGCGGCGCTCTATCCAGCGATAGACGTCCCTGCGGGCCTTTTCCGGGGGATAGTTCGCGTCGGTCATGGGGTCCCTGAAATCCGCCACCCACGGGATGCCCGTGAGCCTGTTCAATGTCAGCCCGATCAGATGAGCTGTCGCGATCGGATAGGTGGACCAGATCAGATCCGGCCTGCATTCCCTGATCAGTCTGAGTCCTGCAGGAACCCCTCCGAGCCACCACGATGCCCATCTGTCCGGCAATGCGAGCGACATGGGATATTTGCCGCCTACCGAAAGATGCCTTGCTGCATCGAATGCGAAAGCGCGTACCACCCGAGTTCCTTCGGGAATCTCCGCCATCAGGGCACGGCTAATGGAAGGGAAAGCCCTGGGATGGGCGCTCAGTATGACAGGCTCCCAGCCAAATTCCGGGAGGTATTTGGAGAATTTCAGGGTGCGCTGTATTCCGCTGCTGCCGTGCAGCGGCGGGAAATGATAGGCGATCATCAGCACCTTCTTCACCATGAGCGCACCCATTCTTCCGTCCATTGGGATACCTGGTTCCTCCAGATTCTGCGCGAGAAGGTGTGATCCGCTTCCATAAGATCGCGTCTTTCGAATCTTGCGCTCAGGCTACGCCAGGATTGAGACTTCGCGAGATCGTCGAATTCTTTTGCAGTGAGGTCCTTTCCGCTCATGATGAGCAGGATCCTGCCTTCGAATTTTTCGAGGCATGATCTCATTCTTTCCGGAAGCGAAGCTTCTTCCCGCTGCCCTTTCATGTCGGATATCGATCCGGAAAGATCCTTGAGCGAACTCCTGAAATCGAATTTTCCGGAGAGCAGTTTTTTCCATAGGGCCTTGTCCGTCAGCCTGGAAAGATAGTAATGCCTGACCAGGGCCTTTGCTTGGCCCTCGGCTGTCCTTGCCCAGGGATTGAGGAGAACCAGTCCGCTTATCCTCGGGTCATGGCGGGCATAAAATATCGCAGCGGTTGCGGCATCGCAAAGCCCCCAGAGCACGACTTCGCGGACTTCAGGGCATTGACCGATGAAGGCGTCGACCGCGGAACCGATGTCATCATTTATGCTCTCGAAATTGCGCAGCTCCCCTTCGCTGTCTCCCATGCCACGGCAATCGAAGCGCA
>JAJZVB010000167.1 GCA_021845885.1 Pseudomonadota bacterium | reverse complement strand
TCTGGGCGCAGGAAAGGGAAAAGAAGGCTGCCGATCTCGCCCGGTTCAGGCATGACTTCAGGCTGGAGAGGATGGAGCGGGAAAAAAGGGAAAAGGCCGAGAAGCTCGCGCAGAAGTCCGCCCAGGCCGCCAAACCTATGGAAAAAGAATGAATTCACCCTATTTGACGCAATCCTACAGCGTCTCCCAAATCATGGTCCGGGTTCTCCTCGCCCTGGTTCCGGCGCTCGCAGCGAGCGTCTGGTTCTTCGGCCCTGCCGTCCTCGTGACGATCGCCCTGGCCAGCTTCACGGCGCTCTTTCTCGAAGCGCTCGTGCTGAAACTCAGGAAGAAGCCCGTCAGGCCCTACCTCATGGACGGCAGCGCGCTTTTGACGGCATGGCTGCTCGCTCTCTCGATTCCGCCCATGGGTCCATGGTGGCTGATCGTGACCGGAACCGCTTTCGCCATCGTGATCGCGAAGCACCTTTACGGGGGGCTCGGCAATAATCCCTTCAATCCGGCCATGGTGGGTTATGCGGTGCTGATCATTTCCTTCCCGGTGCAAATGACGCAATGGCTGGCCCCCCTGTCCATCGCTCATGCCCATCTCGATTTTTCTTCCATCCTGAATTACATGTTCTCGAACCGGCTTCCTGAAGGGATGCAGCTCGACGCCTACACCCAGGCGACCCCCCTGGATACGCTCAAGACGCAATTGCATCTGGAAAAGCCGATATCCTCCATCATGGGCATGCCCGTCTACGGCGAAATGGGGGGACTGGGCGGGGAATGGGTGGCGGCCGCCTATCTTCTCGGCGGGCTCTACCTGCTTCGGAACAGAATCATCACCTGGCATGTGCCCCTGGCCTTCGTCGCGACGATATTCCTCGTATCCGCGGCCTTCCACGGGATAGACCCGGCCCATCATGCCGGTCCCTGGTTCGAACTTGCAAGCGGCGCCACCATGATCGGCGCCTTCTTCATCCTGACCGACCCGGTGACCGGCCCCACGACCCCGAAAGGCAAGCTGATCTTCGCGACGGGCGCGGGGTTTCTCACCTACATCATCCGCGTCTACGGCGGCTACCCCGACGGCGTTGCGTTCGCGGTGCTCCTGATGAATATCTGCGTACCGCTGATCGATGCCTACACGCAACCCCCGGTATTCGGAAAAAAGAAATGAAAAAGGGCATTTTCCGGACTTCGCTGAGAACCTCGTTCATCATGGTCGCCTTCGTCCTGTTCACGACGGCCCTGCTCGCTTTGACCTACGACAAAACTCATGATCTAATCACCAGAAGCGAAGAGGAAGAAAAGCTGGCCCTGTTCAACGAGGTGTTGCCGCAGGGCATTTCGGACAACGACCTGCTTCGCGACACGGTCGAGATCGCGCCCAACGACCTGATCGGCAATACTTCCCCCGTCACGGCATACCGCGCCCGACTCGGGGGAAAGCCTGCCGCGGTCCTGCTCGAAGCGATCGCCCCTGACGGATATGGCGGCAAAATCGTCCTGCTCATCGCGATCCTGGCCAACGGCGAGATTTCCGGCGTCCGTGTCATCAGCCACAATGAAACGCCGGGGCTCGGCGACTACATCGAAATCGCCAAGAGCCAATGGATCAAGGCCTTCGATCATGCCTCTCTGGCTTTTATGCCGAGTAACGCCTGGCATGTGAAAAAGGACGGAGGCAGGTTCGATTACATGACCGGGGCCACCATCACCCCGAGGGCCGTCGTCAAGGCGGTGCACAAGGCGCTTGAATATTTCGCCAGGAACAAAGAAACCCTTTTTGCAAAGGAAACGAAATGAATGAATACCTTGAAATTGCAAAGAACGGGCTCTGGAAGCAGAATACCGGGCTCGTCCAGCTTCTCGGCATGTGCCCGCTGCTCGCCGTGAGCAGTTCCGTGGTCAACGGCGCGAGCCTGGGGATTGCAACCCTCACCGTGATGGCGCTCAGCAATCTCTCCGTATCCCTGATCAGGAACCTGGTGCCCAGCGAAATCAGGATTCCCGTATTCATCCTGATCATCGCTTCCCTCGTGACCATCATCCAGCTGGTCATGAAAGCCTATCTGCATTCGCTCTATCTCGTGCTCGGGATCTTCATTCCGCTGATCGTCACCAACTGCATCGTCCTGGCGAGAACGGAAGCCTTTGCCTCGAAGCAGCAGGCGCTGCCCTCCTGCTTCGACGGCGCCATGATGGGACTGGGACTCACGCTGGTGCTCTCCGTTCTGGGCGGAATGCGGGAACTGGCAGGAAAGGGCACTTTGCTTTCCGGGATCGACCTCGTATTCGGAGAATCGGCGAAATCCTTCGCACTCACCGTGATACCGGATTACCACGGCTTTTTGCTCGCGATCCTTCCGCCCGGCGCTTTCATCGGCCTGGGCATGCTGATCGCCATGAAAAACCATATGGATGCCCGAGCCCAATCGGCCGCAGAGGGAGCCGCGATCCTGCCCCAGCATGCATGATTCGACCCTACAGGCCATATTCGAGCGCTTCAGGGCGGCCAACCCGCATCCCACGACGGAGCTTGAGCACAAATCCCCTTTCGAACTCCTGATCGCGGTCATTCTTTCAGCCCAGGCCACCGACAAGGGCGTGAATCTCGCCACGAAGCGCCTTTTCGCCCTGGCCGACACCCCGGAAAAGATGCTCGAACTGGGACTCGAAGGGCTCAGGGAGCGGATCAGGACCATAGGCCTATACCAGACC
>JAJZVB010000044.1 GCA_021845885.1 Pseudomonadota bacterium | reverse complement strand
ACCCCGGTTGTTGAGATGCTCGGATTTTGGACCAAATATCGATTGTTGTCAATCACAAAGCCTTTATCCATCAACTGGATGGCCGATTTCCATACTTTCCGTTCAATCATAAACATAATAAAATTCGGGGCCTTCTTTAAATTCGTCATGATGCGCCCGATTTTTATTTCAGTGCCGGTCATATTGGCCTCTTTTGCATTTTCCGGTGCGGATTGCCAAGCCGCACCGGAAGAAATCCAGGTTTACATGGACGAGATGGATGAGCCGGGCAAGTTCGGCCTCGATTTGCACAGCAATTATGTCTTTTCCGGCAGCGGCATCCCGTATTATCCCGGCGCCATTCCCCCCGTCCATGTTTATCGCCTGACGCCTGAACTGTCCTATGGATTGACGCCGTCGTTCGAGCTTGGGGCGTACTTTTTATCGTCTTACCAGCATGCTTCCGGCATCACAGCGAATGGGGAAAAGCTCCGGCTTAAGTTCATTGCCCCGAAAGAGCCTGAACAGGCGTATTTCTGGGGAGCGAATCTGGAAGTGGGGAAGGTCAGCGCGAGTGTGGACCAGAATCCGTGGAATGCCGAGTTGAAGGGCATTTACGGTTATCGCACCCAACTGTGGACTTTTGCTTTCAACGCCAATATCGACTGGCCCATTTCCGGGCCCGCCCCTGTTCCCGCCACCCTGGAGCTGGATACCAAGGTGGCCTATGCGGTCAATGATAAATACAAAGTGGGATTCGAGAGCTACAACGGAATAGGTCCCATGCGGCAGCCGGGTTACTTTTTTCAGCAAAGTCAGACGCTCTACGCCGTTCTCGATACCGATATTTCAGGCTGGGATCTGAATTTGGGTCTTGGCCGGGGATTCTCCAGCGTTTCCGACAAGCTGATTCTGAAAGCGATCCTGGGTGTACCTTTCGACTGATATCCGGTTCGGACAGGCGATAAGCCTGCGCTTATATTTTCCCAAGTAACACGGAGTGTAACCGAATTGTGTAAAATTCCGTCATGACGCAGATCCATTCTTTACGTTGATCGAGATGCCCGTTCGGAGGAATTAAAAAGCTGGCTACCTATCAAGAACTTTCCCTGTTTCTTTCGAACGTCGAGCGGCGCGCCTTCAAGCAAGCCGTTTTTGCAGTGCGGGACGAGCATGGCGCGCTCGACATCGTCCAGGACGCCATGCTGAGGCTCACCGAGAAATATTCGGACAGGCCGCAGGACGAGTTTCCCATGCTTTTCCAGCGCATCCTGCAAAATGCGATCAACGATTATTTCCGCAGGCACAAGGTCAGGTCGCTCTGGACGACGCTGCTTTCCTCGCTGAATCCGGTAGGCGAGGAGGATGCCGATCCGCTCGAAACGCTCGATACGCGCCAGTCGGAAAGCCCTTCCGAACTTCTGGAAAAGGCGCAGGTCGTATTCCATGTCGAAAAAGCGCTGGAATCTTTGCCGGCTCGTCAACGGCAAGCCTTCCTGCTGCGTTATTGGGAAGAAATGGATGTCGCCGAAACGGCGGCGGCGATGGGCTGCTCGGAGGGAAGCGTGAAGACGCATTGCTCCAGGGCAACGCATGCCATTGCCGAATATCTGAAAGCCAAGGGGGTTGAATTATGAACACCGACAGCATCAGGGAAAGCCTGAATCTCGGACTGGAGGCGATCGACGAGAAGACGCTCGAAGAACTGAGGAGCGCGAGAAATCACGCGCTTTCGCATTATCATGCGCATGCGCTCGCGCTCGATGGCCATGGCGCCTTCCATTTCCACCACCCCAGGATAGGGGTTTGGCTGCCTGTTGCAGCACTCGTATTGGGCATTTGCGCGATACTTTACTGGGGAACCGTCAATGATGCGCCCATGCCTGACGCCAACGACATCGACGCCGCCCTGCTCGCCGACGACCTGCCGGTTCCGGCCTACACCGACCAGAAATTCTTCGATTCATGGGTAAAGCGCTCAGAGCAATAATCTTCTCGATTTGCATTGCCCTGCCCGCCCTGGCCCGGGCCGAAAAGGCACCCCAATGGGATCAGCTGAGTCCCCAGCAGCGGGCGGTGCTCGCCCCCCTTGCTGCGCAATGGAACCATTTTCCGGACTTCCAGAAAAAGAAGCTGCTCGGCATCGCGAAGCGCTTTCCCCAATTGTCCCCCCTGCAGCAGAAGCGGGTTCAATCGAGGCTCGCCGAATGGAGCCGACTCACGCCCGAAGAACGCAAGCAGGCCAGGAAGAATTTCACGAACCTGAAAAAGCTCCCTCCCCAGGAGCGCAAGGCAGTAAGGGAAAAATGGCTGAGCTACAGGCAGTTCGAGGCCACCCATTCCCGCAGGCGTCATCCGCTTCCCGCGAGCGCCGCAGGCGCTGCTAGCGCCGTTCAACCCACCACAGCGTCCCCACCCCAAAAATAAGGAAAACCATGGTCGGGGATGCCGCCGCGACGAAAGGCGCCCAGCCGTTGATGAGCCCGAGGCGGGCCGAAAGCTGGTTCATCAGGTAGAAGACGAGACCGATCATGATGCCCATCACGATTTTTGCGCTGATCCCCCCTTCCCTGCGCCTGTGGTAGGCGAAAGGCAGGGCAATCAGCATCATGACGAGCACCGCGAAAGGATAGACGATCTTCGTCCACAGCGCGATCTGGTACCTTGTCGCCTGCTGCCTGTTCTCGACCAGATGGTCGATGTAGCGGTGCAATGTCAGGATCGACATATGCTCGGGAAAAATCAGAAGCACGCTCAGCATGTCGGGCGTCAGGACCGATTTCCATTCGAAATCGGGAATGTCCGAAACTGAAATGGTCCCGTCCTGAAAGCGCGTCTGCACCACGCCTGAAAGCGCCCAAAGGTTCTTTCCCCTGTAGCGCCCCCTTTTGGCGAAGCTGATCGATTTCAGCTCGTGCCTGCTGTCGAATTCGAATATCCTCACCCCGACGAGCGTGGTATCGGGAAGCACTTCCCTGACGTTGATGAAGCTCGATTCGTCCTTCACCCACAGGCCCGATTTGAATTCCTGGGCCACCACGCTTTTCGTCGCCAAGAGCCTCAGCCTCTGGGCTGCGGCATCGCTCAGGGGAGCGAGGTATTCTCCGAAAAAAAAGGTCAGGGCGACGAAAACCAGTCCTGTCTTCAAAAGGAATGTGGCCATGTCATGCCCGGACATGCCCGATACCCGCATCACGGTGATTTCCGAATTCGCGCCGAGCTGGGCGAGCGCGAATATGGTGCCGATCAGGGAGGCGATCGGAAAAAGCTCGTAGACATGCCCGGGGATGCTGAGCAGCACGTAGGCAAAGGCATAGAGAAGATGGTAATTGCCTATGCCGACGTCGTTCAGTTCATGGATGAGATCCAGGAAGGTGAAAAGAACGAGAAGCGCGGAGAAAACCAGCAGGGTGCTGGCGAAGATTCTCTTGGCGAGATAGCGCTGCAAAAGGCTCATCTTCTTCTCCACCTGAAAGAGAGAATGGAAAGGCGCCAGTAGAACAGGGCGAGCAGGATCAGGAACATGCCGACATGCACCCCCCAGAGGCCGAAAATGGCACCGACTTTCTGACGCATCACCCAGACATTGGTCATGCCGAGCAAATTGCTGTATATCATGTAAATCAGGATGGCCATGACGATGTTGAGCGATCGGCCCGCCCTGGGATTCACGAAGCTCAAGGGAATGGCGAGGAGCGCCAGGAGGAGCGCGGAGAGCGGCATCCCGATTCTCCAGCCGAGCTCGGCGACATAGGTGGGGTTCAAGTCCTTCAGCAGAGCCAAAGTGGGAAGCGCCTTGGCTTCGGGTATGCCGGGCTTCACCTGGGACGCTTCCATCCTCATTTCGTAGCGCTCGAAATGCATGATCCTGTAATCCGGAAAGCCTTCCCTCCCCTCGTAGCGCGTGCCGTCGAGCAGAACGAGATACTTGTCCCCGGTTTCCTTCAATTCCTGGTAGCCGGAACTCGCAACTATCGTCCCCACTTTCTGGTCCTTCGTGGACTGGACGAAAATGTTGCTCACCCTGTTGTTCTTTCCCTGCTCGAAGAAATAGACGCGGTCAGCCTCCCTCGATTCCCTGAACACCCCCGGTGCGATATTGGTCACCTCCTCCCGGCTTTCCAGCTCCTTCCTGAACTTGTCGCTCTGCGAGATCGCCCATGGCGTCAGGCTGAAGCTCAGCACCGCGATGGTCAGAATGAAAGGCGAAGCGAACCAGAGCACGGGCTTGATCCATCTTGCAAGGCTCACGCCGCTCACGAACCATACCGTCATTTCGCTGTCCTGATAGCTCCTCGTGAGCGTCAGCAATACGGAAATGAATAGGGTGAGCGAAAGCAATATGGGAAGATAATTGAGGGCGGAAAACCCGAGCAGGACCGCAACCCCTTTCGCTGCCAGCGTTCCCCCGGCGGCTTCGCCGAGCAGGCGGCTCAGCTGGGTCACGACGACGATCCCGACAAGGACCGAAAATACCGCAGCCGCAACGCTCGAAAGCTCGTGCTGCACGCTCTCGTCGAATAGCTGCTTTGACTTTTTGCCGGCAGTCCGTGGATAATTCGTCATCGACCTTGAACGTTGCGTCCCTAGGAGAAAAATTTGGAATTTAGCATAAAAAGCGCTCTTCCGGAAAAGCTGAAAACAGGCTGCATCGCCGTCGGCGTTTTCGAATCCGGAAAATTGAGCGATGCCGCGAAAATGCTTGACGTGGCCTCGAACGGCCATGTTTCTGAAATATTGAAGGGGGGGGACATGGAAGGCAGGAAGGGCTCCGCCCTGATGCTGCACCGTGTCGCCGGAATAACCGCGCAAAGGGTGCTCCTCGTCGGCCTCGGCAAGGAAAACGAATTCGACGAAAAGGCCTATGTCGGCGCAGTCGAAGCGGCGTTCAATGCGCTCAAGGATACCGGCGCGAAAGATGCCGCCTTCTATTTCACGGCCGTTCCGGTCAAGGGAAAAGAATTCGAATGGAATCTTCACCATGCCGTGCTCGTTGTCATGGAAGGGCTTTACCGTTTCGATGCGATGAAAAGCAAGCCCGAAGAGAGGCGGGAAGCCCTGAAAAAGCTCTTCCTTTATGCGCCCGAAGGAAACGGTGCTGAAATTGCGCTCAAGCAGGCAGCAGCGATTGCGGAAAGCGTGGAATTCGCCAAGGATCTGGGCAATCTTCCCGGAAATGTCTGCACGCCTTCCTACCTTGCCGAAAAGGCGCTCGAAATCGCCAAGACCTACAAGCTCGAATCGCGCATCCTCGAGCAGAAGGAAATGAAGGCGCTCGGCATGGGCGCCCTGCTTTCAGTGACGCGCGGCAGCCACGAACCGCCGAAAATGATCCTTCTCGAATACCATGGAGGACCGAAAAACAAGAAGCCCATCGTTCTGGTCGGAAAAGGCATCACTTTCGATTCGGGGGGCATTTCGCTCAAGCCAGGGGCAGACATGGACGAAATGAAATACGACATGAGCGGCGCGGGAAGCGTCCTCGCAGCGATCAGGGCTGCTGCGGAAATGAAGCTCAGGCTCAATGTCGTCGCGATCGTCCCGAGCTGCGAAAACATGCCGGGAGGCGCCGCCACGAAGCCCGGCGACATCGTCACCAGCATGTCCGGGCAGACCGTCGAAGTGCTCAATACCGATGCCGAAGGGCGCCTCATCCTCTGCGACGCTCTGACCTATGCAGAAAAATACGAGCCAGAAGCCGTCATCGACGTCGCCACCCTGACCGGCGCCTGCGTCGTCGCCCTAGGGCATGTCGCCTCCGGGCTCTACAGCAATGACGAACAGCTCGCCTCCGAGCTCCTCGAAGCCGGGAAGGATTCCCGCGACAGGGCCTGGCAATTGCCGCTCTGGGAAGACTACCAGGAGCAGCTGAAGAGCAATTTCGCCGACATGGCCAATATCGGGGGCCGCCCGGCAGGGAGCGTCACGGCAGCCTGCTTCCTCTCCAAGTTCACTGGAAATTATCGCTGGGCGCATCTCGACGTCGCGGGAACGGCGCACCGCTCAGGAAAGCACAAGGGCTCCACAGGAAGACCTGTTCCGCTCCTTTGCCGATTCCTGATCGAACGATCGAACGCATGACGAGGATCGATTTCTACACGCATGCGACCGACAAGCTGCAAACCGCGTGCAAGCTGACTGTCAAGGCGGTCAGCCAGGGCCTGCGCGTGCTGATCCTCACGCCTGATCTCGAGACGAGCAGGAAGCTCGACAAGATGCTCTGGCAGCATCCCCAGACAGGATTCATCCCGCACTGCGGGATAGCGGATCCCCTCGCATGCGAAACGCCTGTCATCATAGACGAGAAGGGGGAAAGCCTTCCCCATGACGAAGTCCTTTTCAACTTGCAGGACAATCCCCCCTCCTTCTTCAGCCGCTTCCATCGCCTGGTCGAGATCGTGGGCGATATGGACGCGGAAAAGGCCAGGGAGCGCTACCGCTTCTACCGTGACAGGGGCTACGAAATCCACCACCACAAGCTCGGCGAACCGGGATGAGCGAGGAAGAGACTTTCAGGAAAATCGATGCGCTTTTCAGGAAGCACAGGGGGGAACCCTTGCCCGAAGAAGGCATCCCGACATTGACCGAAGTGGTCGGTGAGCTAGGCAGAAAACCGGACTGGACCGAAGATCTGGCCGGAAAGATCGTCGAAGGACTGGAGAAGCAATTCGATCTCCTGAGACAGGACATGAAGCGGATCGTCGCCGAAGCGGTGAACGAGGCGCTGAAGGAAAACGAACCTACCGAAAAGATCATGGAACTTGCAAAAAGCTTCGAACCCGAATCGATAGAAAAAAAATGGTATGCCCTCTGGGAATCTTCGGGCTACTTCAAGCCCAGGCATGCCCAGGGCATGCCCTATTCGATCATGCTGCCCCCGCCCAATGTGACGGGTACCCTGCACATGGGACATGCCTTCCAGGACACGCTGATGGACTGCCTGATTCGATACAACAGGATGAAGGGCAGCCCCACCCTTTGGCAGCCTGGGACGGACCATGCGGGAATCGCGACGCAGATCGTGGTTGAGAGACAGCTCGAGGCGAAGGGGCTGGACAGGAGAACCATGGGGCGCGAAGCCTTCCTCGAGAAGGTCTGGGAATGGAAAGACGAATCGGGTTCGACCATCACGCGCCAGATGAGGCGACTCGGAGCTTCCGCCGACTGGTCAAGGGAACGCTTCACCATGGACGAAGGGCTTTCCAGGGCGGTGACCGAGGTTTTCGTCAGGCTTTATGAGGAAGGGCTAATCTACAGGGGGAAAAGGCTCGTCAACTGGGATCCCGTGCTTCAGACCGCGGTATCCGATCTCGAAGTGGTTGCCGAGGAAACGGAAGGCCATCTCTGGTATATCCGCTATCCCGTGGAAGGAAGCGACGAATACCTCGAAGTCGCAACGACGAGGCCCGAGACCCTGCTGGGAGACATGGCCGTCGCCGTCCATCCCGAAGACGAGCGCTACAGGCATCTGGTGGGCCGCCACGTCAGGCTGCCGCTTTGCGAGCGGACCATTCCCGTCATCGCGGACGACTATGTCGATCCGGAATTCGGCTCGGGCTGCGTCAAGATCACCCCGGCGCACGATTTCAACGACTACCAGGTCGGTCTGCGCCACAATCTCGTTCCCAATTGCATCTTCACGCCAGACGCCAGGATCAGCGAAATGGCCCCCCTCGAATACCAGGGACTGGACAGGTTCGAGGCCAGGCGCCAGATCCTGAAGGATCTCGAATGGGCCGGGCTCCTCCTCCAGACCCAGCCTCACAAGCTCATGGTGCCCAAGAGCGAAAGGACGCACACCGTGGTCGAACCCATGCTCACCGACCAGTGGTTCGTGGCCATGGAAAAACTCGCAAGTCCTGCGATCTCGGCGGTCGAGGCGGGAAAGATCAGGTTCGTTCCCGAAAACTGGGCCCATACCTATTTCCAGTGGCTCGACAACATACAGGACTGGTGCATCTCCCGCCAGCTCTGGTGGGGCCACAGGATCCCGGCCTGGTACGATATCGACGGCAACGTCTTCGTGGGCAGGACCCTCGAGGAAGTCAGGGAAAAAGTCGGCGATATGCGCGAACTGAAGCGGGACGAGGATGTGCTCGACACCTGGTTCAGTTCTGCGCTCTGGCCGTTCTCGACCCTCGGATGGCCGAACGAAACGGAGGAATTGAGAACCTTCCTTCCGACTTCGGTGCTCGTCACGGGATTCGACATCATCTTTTTCTGGGTGGCGCGCATGGTCATGATGACCCTGCATTTCACGGGGGAAGTGCCTTTCAGGGAAGTCTACGTGCACGGCCTGATCAGGGATTCGGAAGGGCAGAAGATGAGCAAGTCGAAAGGCAACGTGATCGACCCCATCGATCTCATCGACGGCATTTCACTCGACAATCTGGTGAAGAAGCGCACGGCCAACCTGATGAATCCGAAGCAGTCCGAATCGATAGAAAAGAACACGAGAAAGCATTTCCCTGAAGGCATTCCCTCCTTCGGCACCGATGCGCTGAGGTTCACCTTCGCGAGCCTCGCCTCTCACGGGCGAGACATCAAGTTCGACCTCAACCGCTGCGAAGGCTACCGCAATTTCTGCAACAAGCTCTGGAATGCGACCCGCTTCGTATTAATGAATGCCGAAGGGCACGACACCGGCCTCGACGAGAATCTGCCGCTCGAGTTTTCCGATGCGGACAGATGGATTATTTCCCGCCTGCAGCAGGCCGAAAGCGAAATGGAGGAAGCCTTGTCGAATTACCGCTTCGACATGGCGGCGAGGTCGCTTTACGAGTTCGTCTGGGACGAATATTGCGACTGGTATCTCGAACTCGCCAAGGTACAGCTGAACGGCAACGATGCCGGAAAACGCGCGACAAGGAAAACCCTGGTCCGCGTACTCGAAGCCACGCTCCGCCTCGCCCATCCCGTGATTCCCTTCATCACGGAGGCGCTCTGGCAGAAAGTCGCGCCGCTTGCGGGAAAATCCGGGCAAACCATCATGCTCCAGCCCTACCCCGCTTTCGATCCTTCCCGGGTCGACAGGAGCGCCGGGGCGAGAATCTCGCTCCTCAAGGAGATGGTTTATGCCTGCAGGCAGTTGAGAGGGGAAATGAACCTTTCCCCCGCGGAGAAGGTTCCGCTCGTGGTCATCGGCAATACGCAATCCGTGGAACCCTTCTATCCCTACCTGAAGGCGCTCGCGAAGCTTTCGGACGTGACTTCGGCAGTCGATCTTCCGGATGCCGATGCGCCGGTCGCGATAGCGGGCGAATACAGGCTGATGCTGAAAATCGAGATCGACATCGGGGCTGAAAGGGAGAGGCTGGGGAGGGAAATCGAAAAGCTGTCCATCGAGGTCGGGAAATGCGAAGCGAAGCTCTCCAACAAGGGATTCGTCGAGCGCGCGCCCGAAGCCGTCGTCGAACAGGAAAGGGAAAGGCTAGCCAATTTCAATTCGACCCTGGAAAAGCTGAGAGCCCAGCTTGGAAAGCTCGGATAGCTATTCCTGAGCGATCGCCGGATCGGGAGCCTCGTGCCGCCTCATGCCGAGATAGGCGATGAGGGCGAGCGAAATACCAATCAGGATCATGCCCGCCCCTTCGGTCCTGCTGGGCACCTCGTTGAGCTGCAGCCAGGCCGCCAGCACCCCGATTACGGGGGCGAGAAGGGAAACCATGCTCGCCGTGCCCGCTGCAAGATTTCTCAATGCATAGAGCCAGAGCAGCCAGGCAATCACGTTCGCGGCGATCACGTTGTAGAGCACCGCACCCAAGAGAAGGGGGTTCCAGACCACGGGCTTTCCATGAACGAGGAGCGACACGAATACCAGGGGGAGCGATCCGATCAGCATCTGCCAGGAAGTGAAGGAGAGCAGATCCATTTCAGGCGCCTTTTTGTGCAGCTTCTTCGCCAGGATCACGGCAAATGCCCAGCAAAGTCCGCCGAGAATCGCCAGAATGTCGCTGAATGCGCTGCCCTTGAGATTCCAGGGCTCGAGGATCAGGACAAGCCCTGTAACGGATGAGCCCACCACGAGCCATTGCAGCCCTTTTATTTTCTCGCCCAGAAGCGGCCAGGCGAGCAACATCACCCAGAAGGGCATGGTATAGCTCAATACGGCGACCTTCCCCGCCCCGCCCGAAACCAGCGCCCATACGATCAGCCCCGTGAATCCGCTCGTCTGCAAAAGGCCGATCAGCGAAACTTCCGGAAGGTGACCGGGTTTAAGCGGACGCCTCAGGACGGGGAGCATGATAAACATGAGCAGCGCCGCAAAAAAGGTGCGCATCGCCGCGAACTGGAAAGGGCCGACATAGGGCAGGGCCGATTTCATCACCACCCAGTTGTATCCCCAGATCACGGCGAGCAGCAGAAGCGCTGCAAAAGGCTTCATGACTCGATGAATTCCAGCGCGTTCCCGTCCGGATCCCGGCAGAAAAACGCCCTTCTCCCGGAACGGCTCATGGTGTATGGAATTCGAGCCTGATCCAGCCTGGACATGATTTCGCCAAGGTCATTCACCGAAAAGGCGACATGCCTGTCCCGCCCACCGTGCTCCGGATGAACCTTTTCCCTGTCCGGATTATGCATCTGGAGAAGATGGATCTGCTGCCCCGACTCGAGGTGATACCAGAGCCCCGGGAATCCGGGATCCGGCCTGGCCATGTCGACCTCCAGTCCGAGCAGTTCCCCGTAGAAGCGATGCGAAGCTTCCAGGCTGGACACCAGAAAGGAAGCATGCAGGATGCGCATCAGGCCCGTTCGCGCAGGCGGATGTGCAGTTCCCGGAGCTGTTTCTCGTCGACCGGGGAAGGCGCCCGGGTCAGGAGGCACTGGGCGCGCTGGGTCTTGGGAAAGGCGATCACGTCCCGGATCGATTCCGCGCCCGCCATCAGGGTCACCACGCGGTCCAGCCCGAAGGCGATTCCGCCGTGGGGGGGCGCGCCGTACTGGAGGGCATCGAGCAGGAAGCCGAATTTCTCGGCGGCTTCTTCTGGCCCGATATTGAGCGCCCTGAACACCTTGGACTGCACTTCCTCCCTGTGTATCCTCACCGAGCCCCCGCCTATTTCCCAGCCGTTCAATACCATGTCGTAGGCTTTCGAAAGCGCAGAGCCCGGATCGCTTTCGAGCAGATCCTCGTGTCCGTCCTTGGGTGAAGTGAAGGGGTGATGCAGCGCGACCCAGCGCTTTTCTTCCTCGTCATATTCGAACATCGGGAAATCCACCACCCAGAGCGGCTTCCATCCCGCATCCAGGATGTTCTTCTCGTGACCTATCTTGACCCTCAATGCGCCGAGGGCATCGTTGACGATTTTCGCCTTGTCCGCCCCGAAGAAGACGAGGTCTCCGGTTTCGGCGCCGGTTTTCTCGATGATTTTCCGAACGACGTCTTCGGGGAGGAATTTCAGTATGGGCGATTGCAGCCCTTCCTCGTTGACCTTGATATAGGCGAGCCCCTTCGCCCCGTATATGGATACGAAGGCGGTATAGTCGTCGATCTCCTTCCTGGACATGGCTGCTCCTCCCGGGATCCTGAGGGCTGCAACCCGCCCGCCCTGCATGTCGGCCGCCGACCTGAACACCTTGAATTCGACGCTTTTCATGAGTTCGGTGAGTTCGGTGAGTTCCAGCTTCACCCTGAGATCGGGCTTGTCCGAACCGTACCGGCCCATTGCGGTTTCATGGGTCATTCTCGGGAAAGGATCCGGCAGCTCGACATCCAGCGTTTTCCTGAAGAGCGCCCTGATCATCTCCTCCATGAGATTCATGATTTCACCCTCGGAAAGGAAGGAGGTTTCGATGTCGACCTGGGTGAATTCGGGCTGCCTGTCCGCGCGCAAGTCCTCGTCCCTGAAGCATTTGGTGATCTGGTAATAGCGGTCGAAACCCGCCACCATCAGCATCTGCTTGAAAAGCTGAGGGGACTGCGGAAGGGCGAAGAACTGCCCGGAATGGACCCGGCTCGGCACAAGGTAATCTCTCGCCCCCTCGGGCGTCGATTTCGTCAGCATGGGGGTTTCGATGTCGATGAAGCCTTTTTCGTCCAGGTAATTCCTGATCGCCATCGCCACCCTGTAGCGCAGCCGCAGATTGGCCTGCATCTGCGGACGCCTGAGGTCGATCACGCGGTGGGTGAGCCTCACCGTCTCGCTCAAATTCTCTTCCTCGATCAGGAAAGGCGGGGGGAGCGAAGGATTCAGTATTTCGAGGCTTTCCACGTCGACCTCGATCTCGCCGCTTTTGAGCTCGGGATTCACCGTCCCTTCCGGCCTCCTCCTTACCTTCCCCGAAAGCCTCAATACGTATTCGCCCCTCACCTTCTCCGCGAGCCCGAAGGTCTTCTGATTTTCGGGAGAGAATACCGCCTGAACGAGCCCTTCCCTGTCCCTCAGGTCGATGAAGATCACGCCGCCATGGTCGCGCCTTCTGTGCACCCAGCCGCAAAGGGTGACGCTGCTGTCCAAATGCCTGATGTCGATGTTGCCGCAATAGTCTGTACGCATGATTGTTTTCTTGAGATTCAGTTTTTACCGGGGGGGACGACCCCGATTGAAATGATGTACTTGAGCGCATCGTCGACGCTCATGTCGAGCTCGATGACGTCCTTTCTCGGCATGATGAGGAAGAATCCGGAGGTCGGGTTCGGGGTCGTGGGTACGTAAACGCTGACATGGTCGCCCTGGAGATGGTTGGCGACATCCCCGCCGGGCTGCCCCGTGAGGAAAGCCACGGTCCATGATCCCTCCCTGGGATACTGGACCAGGAGCGCTTTCCTGAAGGCCTCGCCGTTGCTCGAGAAAAGCGTGTCGGAGACCTGCTTCACGCTGTAGTAGATCGATTTCACCACGGGTATCCTGGAAAGCAGCCCTTCCCAGAACATCAGCAGCCTCTGCCCGATGATGTTGGTGGTGAAGAGCCCCGTGAGGAAAACCACGAGCAGCGTCAGGATGACGCCGAAACCCGGGATGTAGAACCCGAAGATCGCCTCGGGACGAAACGATTTGGGAAGCAGCAGCAGGGTCTGATCCATGGTGCCGATGAGCAGCCTCAGCACCCAGAAAGTGATGCCGAGCGGAACCCAGATCAATAGACCCGTGATGAAATAGCGTTTCATCAGGCCGCTTCTTCTTTCGGCTTCTCGGCGGGCCTGGTTTCCTCGGCCTTGGGCCTGGACTTGAAATCGGTGGCATACCAGCCGCTGCCCTTGAGCTGGAATCCCGGGGCCGAAAGCTGCTTGGAAAAGGTTTCCTTACCGCATTCCGGACAGACCCTGATCGGGGGATCGCTCAGCTTCTGGATGCAATCCTTGGTATAGCCGCATGAAGCGCATCGGTATTCGTAGATCGGCATGTCAGACTCCGCAAACCAAAATTAATATTATACCTCATTGAGCGCCGCGCTTTGCGAAATGAGAAAGCCTTATTCCGGAAAGCCAGAGCATTGCGAAATAGGAAGAGAGCCCGAGAAAGACGAGGAAGGAAAGGCGAATTGCGCGGTGGATGACCGAGCCTATTATCCAGGATTCCACGCTCCCCGAGGCGAACCAGAGCGTTATGCCCATCACGGAAAGGGCGAGCGCAACCCTGGCCAGAAACTTTCCCCATCCGGGCTGGGGGAAATAGATCCCGGATTTTCTCAATCCCCTGAAAAGCAGGGCTGCATTGAAGCAGGAGCCCAGCCCGATCGCCAGGGCAAGGCCTGCATGCTTCAGCATGCCGATGAAGGCGAGATTCATGAACTGGGTGAGCAAAAGCGTTGCGATCGCAATCCTGACGGGCGTCCTGATGTCCTGCCTGGCATAGAAGCCCGGGGCCAGGACCTTGACCAGGATCAGCCCGAGCAAGCCGACGCTGTAGGCAAGAACGGCATTCCTCGTCATGTAGAGGTCGTGAACATTGAATGCGCCATGGTAGAAAAGCGTGGAAACCAGGGGCGCTGCGAGAATGGCGAGGGCCGCCGCGGCAGGCAGGGTGAGCAGGAAAGTGAGGCGCAATCCCCAATCGAGCAGTCTGGCGTATTCGTCGTGGCTCTTTTCGGCATGGTGCCTCGCGAGGCTGGGCAGCAGGATGCTGCCCAATGCGACGCCGAGCATCCCTGCAGGAAATTCCATCAGCCTGTCCGCATAATAAAGCCACGAGACGCTTCCCGTGGCGAGCAGCGAGGCGAAAATCGTGTTGATCAGAAGGCTCACCTGGCTGATCGATACGCCGAAAACGGCGGCCCCCATCAGCTTCAGGATGCGCCATACGCCGGGATCCTTCATGTCCAGCCTGAACCTCGGCAGCATCCTGATCTTCAGCAGGAAGGGCACCTGGAAGAGGAGCTGCATGGCCCCGCCAATGAATACCGCCCAGGCGAGCGCGAGGACCGGGGGTTGCATGTAGGGGGTGAGGAAGAGCGCGCAGGCAATGAAGGAAAGATTGAGCAGCACCGGGGTGAAGGCGGGAACTGAAAACCGGCTGTAGGTGTTGAGTATCCCCCCCGCCAATGACACCAGGGAAATGAACAGGATGTAGGGAAAGGTGATCCTCAGGAGCGTCACGGTGAGGTGAAATTTGGCAGGATCGGAAGAAAATCCTGGCGCGCTGGCATAGATGATGATGGGGGCCGCGACAATCCCGATCAGGGTCACCAGGAAAAGACAGATTCCGAGCAGCGCGGAGACATGGTCGACAAGCTTCCTCGTTTCCTCCTCTCCCCGCCTCGTCTTGTATTCAGCCAGGACAGGAACGAAACCCTGGGAAAATGCGCCTTCTGCGAAAAGCCTGCGCAGCAGGTTCGGGATCTTGAAGGCGACGAAGAACGCGTCAGTGGCGATTCCCGCACCGAAAATTCCGGCAATGATCACCTCGCGGACAAATCCCATGATGCGCGAAAGCAGCGTCATGCCGCTCGTGGTTGCAAGCGCTTTCAACAAGTTCATGATGGTCGCGGATTCGA
>JAJZVB010000166.1 GCA_021845885.1 Pseudomonadota bacterium | reverse complement strand
CCTGGGACGTACCAACAGGTTACGGTTAGCCCCCAATCCCTAATCCTTGTGAAAGCGCTCCGTTTCCTATAAACTGGTGCCCGTTTCAGGTGTTACACAAGAGTGTTACACGAAAGATTTTGTTGAATCCAGAACGTATTGTTTTGTTAGGTATTTTTTGGAGTCCCGTCCGCTTGGCCAAATCAGGGCGAACGCATGTTTCGCCCTTTTTCATGATCCCAATCATAAGCGATATTCATGTTCGATTTCGTCGATAGAAACAAGAAAGTTGTTCAAATCATACTCGGGCTCGTCATCCTGACTTTCATGTTCTGGGGCATCCAGTCCTACCGGAGCGGCGGCGCGAACGACGCTGCAAGCGTGGACGGGGAAAAAATAGGCATGAGCGAATTCGATCTCGTGCTGAAACAGCAGCAGGAAAACCTCAGGGAATCGATGGGCAAGAATGCCGATCCGGCCATGCTCGACAGCCCTGGCCTTAAGATCGCCGTGCTGGAGCGCCTGATCCAGAAGCAGCTGTTGTTGAATGACGCCGACCATGTCGGGATCGCGGTGACCGATGCCCAGCTGATTGCTGCGATCCAGAGCATTCCCGCATTCCGGAAGAACGGCGTGTTCTCGCAGGAAACCTACGAATCGCTCCTGAAAAGCCGGGGATTGACGCCGGTACGCTTCGAGTCCGAAGTGAGGCAGGATCTTTCCAGGCAGCAGCTCCTCGGCGCGGTGGCTCAGGCGGGTTTCGTGTCACTTGCTTCCGCAAAAGAGTTCGCGGGCATCATCGATCAACAGCGCGCCGTGAGCATGGCTTCTTTCACGCCCGAGCAGTTCCTCCAGGCACAAAAAGCGGGCGAGGAGGAAATAGCTGGCTATTACAAGAGCCACCTCGACGAATTCAAGGCCCCCGAGCAGGTCAGGGTCGACTATCTTGTTTTTTCTCCGGAGACGCTGCAAAACCAGATCCAGGTCGGGGAAGACGAAGCGAAGCAATATTATGATGCGCACAGGGCCGAATTTTCCGTTCCCGAGGAGCGCAGCGCGAGCCACATCCTGATCGCCGTCGCAAGAGATGCGACTGCGCCTCAAGTGCAGGAAGCCAGGGCCAGGGCCATGAAAATCCTGGAAGAAGTCAAGAAATCGCCTGAAAAATTCGCCGAATTGGCCAAGAAATATTCCCAGGATCCGGGTTCCGCATCCAGCGGGGGCAACCTGGGCTATTTCAAGCAAGGCATGATGGTGAAGCCTTTCGATGACGCCGTGTTTTCCATGAAGCCGGGCCAGGTCAGCGATCTGGTGCGCTCCGATTTCGGTTTCCACATCATCAGGCTGGATGCGGTCAAGCCGGCTGAAACCAAGTCTTTCGCCGAAGCGAAAGGCGAGATCATACGAAGAATCGCGATGCAGAAGGCGGGCAAGAAATTCAGCGAAAATGCGGACAATTTCAGCAACATGGTCTACGAGCAGAGCGGGGGTCTGAAGGCTGCTGCGGATGCATTCAAGCTTCCCGTGCAGACGAGCGGATGGCTGGAGGAATCCGGAAGCAACGCTTCTTTCCCTTCGAACAAGAAGCTTCTCCAGGCGATTTTCTCTGACGATGCGCTGAAGAAGAAAAGGAATACGGAAGCCATCGAAGTTTCGCCCAATGTGCTGGTTTCCGCGCATGTGGTCGATACGAAACCCGCTTACACCAAAACGCTGGCCGAAGTCAGCGCCGAAATCGGGAAAAAGCTGAATGAACAGAAGGCGGTCGACGCGGCATTGAGCCAGGGAAAGGAAAAGCTGAAAGCGTTGCAGTCGGGAAAGGAAGAAGGCATTTCCTGGCAGCCCGAAATCGACGTGAGCCGCCGTAACGCGGGGGACCTGGGCGGTTCAGACATCGCGAATGCGGTTTTCAGGGCCGATGTTTCGAAGCTGCCGGTCTATGTCGGCGTCGAGAGCCCCAAGGGCTATACCATCGTCCGGATTTCCAGGCTGATCGAGGCCCCCGCACCCGGCCAGCCCGAACTGAAGGCCCTGGAGGGCCAGATGAAGCAGGCCGCTTCCCAGGAGGAATTGTCGGATTATTTCAACGGACTCAAGGGGCGCGCCAAGATCACGATCAATCGCAATCTGGTTTCGATGAAACCTGCCGATTAGCCCATTTCGCCGAGGGTGGTGTTGAATCCGGCATCGACATGGGTGATCTCTCCCGTGATGCCGGAGGCGAGGTCGGAGAGCAGGAAGGCCGAAGCATTGCCGACTTCCTCTATCGTCACGTTGCGCTTCAAGGGCGCATTTTTTTCGACGAAATCCAGTATCCTGCCGAACCCGTCGATTCCGCTTGCAGCAAGCGTCCTGATCGGGCCTGCGGACACCGCGTTGACCCTGATCCCCCTTCTTCCCAGGCATTGGGCGAGATAACGCACGTTGGCCTCGAGGCTCGCCTTGGCCAGGCCCATCATGTTGTAATTGGGAACGGATTTTTCCGCACCGAGATAGGATAGGGTGAGGAGCGAGCCCTTTTCGCTCAGGAGCGGGAGCGCGGCCTTGGCGAGCGCCGCGAAGCTGTAGGAGCTGATGTCATGCGCAATCCGGAACGCTTCCCTGGACATGCCTTCGAGGAAGTCGCCCGAAAGCGCTTCCCTAGGCGCGAAGGCGATGGAATGCACGAGGCCGTCCAGAGTCGACCAATGCTTCCCGATTTCTGAAACAAGCGCTGAAATCTCCTCGTCATTGGAGACGTCGCAGGGAAACACA
>JAJZVB010000165.1 GCA_021845885.1 Pseudomonadota bacterium | reverse complement strand
CGTGCCGATAATTGGCAGGCGATATGGACAGGAGCGATTTTCGAAAGACTCACTTCCCGGCCGAGGCCGCCAGCTGCTTCTCGATGTCTTCCGCAGGCATGGCGCCGGGATTGATCGTGCCGTCCTCGAATATGATCGCGGGCGTGCCGTTGATCCTGAGCTTTTCGGCCAGCCTCGAAACCGCCGCCAGCGCATTCGTGTCGCACGGCTTCGCCCTGGGGGGCGTGACGCCGTTGAGCAGGGCGTCGCGCCAGATTTTTTCCCTGTCGTTCGAACACCAGATATTCCTGGCCTTCTCAGCCGATCCCGGCAGGATGGCCAGAATGAAGCGGTAGACCGTGATGTTGTCCACCTGCTGCATTTCCTTTTCGAGGCGCTTGCAATAGGGGCAGTTCGGGTCGGTGAAGATCGCGATCCTGCGCTTCCCGTCGCCTTTCACCTCCTTGAAGGCATACTGGAAGGGAAGGGCATCGAACTTGACCGCATAGAGCTTCTTCGCCCTTTCCTCGGTCAGGTTCTGCATAGTTTTCAGGTCGTAGATGCTGCCCGTGAAGAGGTAGGAAAGCTTCTCGTCGGTATAGACGATGCTGTCTTCGAATGCGACCTCGTAAAGGCCGAAATAGGGCGTCTTGACCACCTCCAGTATCTTTTCCCGGGAGAATTTCTTCTGCATGGCCGCCTTCACGCTGGCCACGTCTGCGTGGGCAAGGCTGGTCGAAAGGATGAAGGCGATGACGAAACTGTAAAATGATTTCATGATGTTTCCGTACATTAAAAATCAGGCGAGCGCATGCTGGATCAGCGCATTCTTGATCCAGCCCTGCCCTTCGACCATCCTCAGCCCCAGATTCCTGACAAATGACAGGCCGGGAATGTCGTTGTTGAAAAGTTTCTGCAGCAGGTCAGTCGTGGTCTGCATGGAAAGGATATCTTCGCGCCTTGCCCTGTCGAAGCGTCTGAGCAGAGGGTAATCTCCGCAATCCTTCTGCGGACCCCGGTCGGACAGCACTTTCGAAAGCGCCCTTGCATCCCTGAATCCGAGATTGACGCCCTGCCCGGCGAGAGGATGGGTATTGTGGGCGGCATCCCCGATCAGGGCGATTCTCGGCTTCACAATCGATTCCAGCCTCATGAGGCGAAGCGGAAAACCCTGCGGCTGCGTGATCAATTTCAGTTCGCCCAGCCTTCTGCCCGATGCCTCTTCGACAAGTTCGCCGAAATTCGGACTTGAAATGAGATTCTCGACTTTTTCCGTCCAAACGGACCAGACCAGAGAAACGCGATTCCCGGGCATGGGAAGCAGGGCGAGTATGCCGTCCTTCCTGAACCATTGCCATGCGGTGTCGCGGTGGGGTTTTCCGCATTCGAAATTGGCCACGATCGCGGTCTGGCGATAGGATCTTGGGTTCGCCTCGAATCCCGCCTGGGAACGCAGCCAGGATTTCGCGCCGTCCGCCCCCACGATCAGTCTGGCGCAAAGCTTCCCCCTGTCGAGCTCGAGCTCTATGCCCTTCTCGGACCACTGCATTTCAATGCATGTTGCAGGGCAAATCAGCTCGAGATTCTCCTGATGCCTTATTTCCCGCATCAGGCTATGAAGGAGGTTCCCGCTTTCCACGATATGGGCGAGCTCGGGAAGCCCGGCTTCATCGGAACTGAAGCGCAGCTCGGATGAGGCATCGTCCCCGTATATCCTCATTTCCCGGATGGGCGCAACCCTTTCGTGATCCATCCCTTCCCATCCATTTCCGAGGAATGCGGCGGAGCCCGGGCTGATCGCGTAGATCCTGCTGTCCCAGCCTTCCGTTTCGTGAACGTGATGCTTCGCCTCGACGAGCGCCAGCCTCAATCCGCTTTCCTTGAGCGAAAGGGCGAGGCTCGCCCCGACGAGGCCTCCGCCGACGATGACGACATCGAAATCCATGTGATCTTGAAAGAATCGACGAAAACCATTAACATACCACACTTCGCAAATTTACGAAAAAGCTGCCAGGCAGCCCTCGATCATCGGTGATATAGCTCAGTTGGTTAGAGCACAGCACTCATAACGCTGGGGTCGGTGGTTCAAGTCCACCTATCACCACCATTTTTTGTTTTAAAAAGCCCCGCAAGCCGGGGCTTTTTTATTTTCTTGCCATTGCAAATCAATATCTTAGCGAATTATCAAGTTTCCATATACGTCCGTGAGCGGGTAAAAAAGTGCGCCTATATCCATGCGCTGTGTGATTAACGCGAAAACCCGCGCCAGTTAATGGATATCGCTAGTTCGGAGACAATAAATTTTTTGACTCCGCCACCACCACATCTTCTCCTTGAGCCATTTTGTGAATCAAGTCCAGTGTCGCGTGACAATCCGCTAAAGCATTATGTTTGCCATTTGGCAAGCTGATGAATCTAGTTGCCGGCTCCAAATATGCCTTTAATACTCTCATGGCGCATTCCCATGTGGTGTTAGCCAAGGCGGGGAGTCCATGCAATTTGCATGTATTTGCTAATATTTTGCTATCAAATCTCGAGTTGTAGGTTATTGCGATTTTTCCATGCAGAATTTCCATTGTCTCAGGGTACTCTTTCGCAAAACTTGGGCTTCTCCTAACCATTGAGTTTGTGATGCCGTGTATTTCAGTAGCGCGACTTGGAATTTGATGCAGAGGCTTAAATTTTTTGTTGTAAAGTGTTTTACCTGATATTGATATGATTGCCAGTTCGATAACTTCGGCCTCGGGATTTCTGGCAAACCCCTCGATAAGGCCTGTCGTTTCAGTATCCAAAATAACCACATTAGATAGCGCTA
>JAJZVB010000164.1 GCA_021845885.1 Pseudomonadota bacterium | reverse complement strand
CGGGAATGGGAAGATCATTCTTCCTCCATTGGCCAGAAATTCCTTTTCCCTTCTCAGGATGCCTTCCTTGAAATGCCAGGGCAGGACAAGAAAGTAATCGGGTTTCATGGCCCTCGCCTCTTCCTCGGAGACGATGGGGATATGGGTTCCGGGCGTGAAGCAGCCGAATTTTTCCACATTGACTTCGGCGATTGCTGGAATGTCTTCCTTTTTCAGGCCGCAGAACTGGAGCGTGACATTACCTTTCGTGGAGGCCCCGTATCCGAGGATCTTTTTTCCGTCCGCATTCAGGGCGCGAATCAGGCGGGTCAAGTCGTCTCTGTGACGGAAAACCCTTTCCTCGAATTCCCGGTAGGGGCGGGGCGTATTCAGCCCCATCCGGTCTTCCTGGTCGAGCAGCCAGTCTATGACGGCAAAGTTCTGCCTGATTCCGGCATGGCCCATTTTCGCCGCAGTGACTGCGAAACTGCCCCCATTGACTGAATTCATCACGACATCGACTATTTTCAGTCCGGATTCTTCGAGGATTTTCTTGACCACCCCGAGAGAATAATATTCCAGATGCTCGTGGCAAATCGTGTCGTAGGAGTTCGTCCTCAGCATCGAAGGCATGTAGCTTTGCTCGAAATGCCATATTCCGTCCTGGGCGAGCACGGATTCGATTTGCCGCGCGAAATCGATCGGGGATTCCAGATCGTAGAACATCGCGATGGAGGTGACGATTTTTGCCTGTTCGTCGGAGACGGAACGATAAGCTTCCGCAGAAAAGAAGTCCGGAACGAGCTTGATTCCCTCCGTATAGAACGAAGCGAATTTCCTGCCGGTCGGATCGATGCCGATCCGCCTGATGCCTTTTGCCGAATAGGCTTTCAGGGTGGTCGCGTCGTTGCTTCCGATGTCGAGCACCACGTCGCCTTGATTCAAAGGAGCCATTCGTTCCAGATAGCGGACCTTGTCCGCCAGATGATTGACCATGGACTGATTGAGCCCGGAACGGTAGCCGTAATTCTCTCCATACATCTCTGTCGGTTCATATGAGTGCTTCAGCTGGAGCAGGCCGCTTTCAGGGCACCATACCAGCTCAAGCGGACCTTCGGTCACCTTCTCCCCAGGGCTTTTCGGAAACACGCCGGTCAGCGCCTGGATGCCAAGATCAAGAACGGTGACGAGATGGGAGCTCTGGCTGACTCTGCATCCCTTGATGGCATGGTAATGGTTCATGATTTCTCCCTGGAAAGTTGATGTCCTGATTGAAGCACGGCTATATCATTCATGGTAATCACAGGCCGAGTGGCCGTGATGTTTGACGAGCAAAAGGGGCTTCATCCTCGCTCGGCCTTAATCTGTTCCGTTTCTCGGTGAAGACGCTCGACCTCGCATTTCAGAACGCCATATTCCGCCATTTTGTATTTCAGGCCTTCGTCAGAAAGATGCGATGTGTTCATTGAGAATCAGTAAAGTTTTGAACCATCTGCCTCGAGAAAACGGCGATATCCTTGACGTCCTTTTCGAGAATGGCGCGAATGATCGCCCAGTCCAGAGTGCGATAGTCGTGTACGGCGATGTTCCGGAATGCAACCATTTTTCGCAGGCGATCTGCAAGACGGGCATCGATCACATGAGCCTTCTCCAGCAGGGTGAATCCGTCCCGGCTGTCTTTCGGAAGTCCCAATCCCTTCAGGCGAACGATATGCATGGCAAGATCGATGGCCGCTTCGCATACCCGCTGGAGATTGAGAATGATCACGTCCTGAGCATCGAAGTCCTGCTCGAGGCTTGTGCGATGGGCCTGGTAAGTGTCGCCTGCGCGCCGCAACGCGCGTTCTATGATTTCAGCCTTGCCGAGCACGATGTCGTTCATGCGCCTGTTCCCGTCAAATAAACGGTCCCGCGCCGGCGGATGTCTGCGATGATACCCATGCGCTCTTCGTTGAGGCGCGCATAGTTGGCCAATGCCATCATTTCGAAGCGTTCTGCAGCGTCCCGGTCGTATGCCAGAATGCGTTCGCCTTTGGTGACAACCTGCGCAGAAAAAACGCAATCGGAATGAAACAGCTCCGCGACGTCGACTTCACTCGTGCCTCCGAAAGCTGCGTCAATTTCGCGGAAAATGATGGACCGCTCCTCGAAACTCAGCCTTGCTTCCGCGAGGATGGCCAAGTCGATATCGCTGTCCCTGCGTGCCCACTGGGTGGCCCATGAGCCGTGGAGATAGACGGCTTGAATTTTTGTCGTCAATGTCGCGATTAGCGGCTCCATGGCTGATCTGAGCTTATCCACTAAAGCAGCGTTCCGGTTTCGTATTTTTGACATTCGTGAATCGGGATTCATAGTGAGTCCTGGTTTGTCAATTCGGAGGCCTCCCGCTGCAAATGCGCAATTTCGCGCTTCAGGATCTCGTATTCCGCCATCTTGAGTTTGAGGAAGGCGACGGTGATCCTGGCCTTTTCCTCGAACCCTTTCGGTGTGAGGTAGTAGGCATAGCCGCTCCTGTTCTTGATGCTTCTGAAGTTGTTCGCCTTGACCAGCCCGCGTTCGATCAGGGCTTTGATGCAATAGTTCGCCCTGCCCAGGCTGATGCCGAGCTCTTTCGCGAGCTCCCGCTGGCTGATCTCGGGGTTCTTTTCGAGGCGTTTCAGTATCCTGTATCGGTATTCGTCGCTCAGCATGGGCCGTAACGTTCATTCGATGAACGCATTATATCCGTCCTCTGAATAGTCTGCAATCAGTCTCCGGGAGTTCCTGGAGACCCGGTCTTCTGTATGAGAAGATCTCGTCTATGGAGACTCCCGCTGCGTCATTTCACGGAATTGCCGGACCCCATTTTTTCCGACTGCATGCGCTACTCAAACGTGCGGCAGAGG
>JAJZVB010000163.1 GCA_021845885.1 Pseudomonadota bacterium | reverse complement strand
GAAAATCTGGGACTGGATCCCGGGGATAGATTGTGCATTTCGCTTTTCTGCTACGAGAACCCGCCTATTGGAAATCTCTTCGAAGCCTGGGAAAAAGGCGAAAGAGAAATTCTCTGCCTGCTTCCGGAAGGAAAGATTGCGTCAAAAGTCGGATCATTCTCTAGGGGAAACCTGGAAGTCAGGGTCATTCCCTTCGTTCCCCAGGAAGAATACGACCCTCTGCTCTGGGCATGCGACATCAATTTCGTGCGGGGGGAGGATTCCTTCGTCCGGGCGCAATGGGCGCTGAAGCCTTTCGTCTGGCAGATCTATCCCCAGGAGGATGAAACCCATTTCAGGAAGCTGAATGCCTTCCTCGATTTGTATTGCAGGGATCTCATGGTTTCCGATGCGGTCAGGGCAATGTGGCTCGCCTGGAATGGGAAAGGAGATGTCGCGCTCGCCTGGAAGGCATTCCTGAATGCCGTTCCGCTTCTTGAAGCCCATGGGAAGCATTGGGCAGATCGGCTTTCTGGCAACAATCTGGTCAAGAACCTTGTGGATTTTTCAAACAGGAAAAGTTAAAATAAGCGGTTTAGAAATTTTCAGGGCAAGGAAACATGAAAACAGCACAGGAAGTTCGCGCCGGCAACGTGATCATGGTCGGCGATCAGCCGCTCGTAGTGCAGAAGGCGGAATTCAGCAAGTCCGGGCGCAATGCCTCGGTGGTCAAGATGAAATTCAAGAATCTGCTCACGGATTCGCCCAGCGAAGCCATCTACAGGGCGGACGACAAGTTCGACGTGGTCTTGCTCGATCGGAAGGAGTGCACCTATTCCTATTTCGCCGACCCGATGTACGTGTTCATGGACGAGGAATACAACCAGCACGAAGTGGAAAAGGACAATCTCGGGGATGCGCTCAATTACATGGAAGAAGGCATGCCCTGCGAGGTCGTTTTCTACAACGACAGGCCGATTTCCATCGAACTGCCCAACAGCGTCGTTCGCGAGATCGTCTATACCGAGCCTGCGGTGAGGGGGGATACGTCGGGCAAGGTGATGAAGCCTGCGAAAATCAGCACGGGATGGGAGCTCCCCGTCGCGGCCTTCTGCGAGATCGGCGACAGGATAGAGATCGACACCCGGACAGGTGAATTCAGGAAGCGCGTCGCCGCCTAATCCTTTATCCATTCGAGCAGCGGTTCCCATTGTTCGAGATCCCGCCTGACGAGGTTGGCGGGGAGATCGAAAATGCTGCTCCCCTCGAAGGCGGCATTGACGTAAACCTGGGTGTTTCTCAGGCAGGTGAGCACCGGGAGGTCGAATTCGCCGAGAAAGGCCTCCAGATGGCTGGATGCGCGTGTCCTCGGATCGACGCGCATCCCAACCATGCCGACGAAAGTATTCTGCTTTCGCACCGCCTTCGCTTCGCTCAATGTCCTCATGAAATCCCTGGTCGCGTCCAGATCGAAAAGCGAGGGCTGCACGGGCACGAGCACCTTGTTCGCGAGCTTCAGGAGCCTCGTCAGGCTTTTCCCGTGGAGTCCTGCGGGCGAATCCAGGATCAGCCAGTTCACCCCGGCAAGCTTTTCTTCCTCCCTTGAACCGAATGGAATGATCCTCGGCAGTTCCTCCGGACGCAGGTCGAGCCACCTGAGCGCCGAGCGCTGCCTGTCCAAATCCCACAACACGACCCTTTCGTTCCTGTTGGCGAGATGGCTGGCGATGTTGGTTGCGAGCGTGGTTTTTCCGCTCCCCCCCTTGGGGTTCGCGACGAGCAAAGTGCTTATCATTGATTCATGACCAGGTTGGATCGGGCGAGCGCGGGATTCTGCGAAAAATAGTGCTTGATTCCATCGAGGATGGCTCTAGCCATTTTTTCCTGATAGGCCGAATCGTCCAGCCTTCTTTCCTCGTCCGGATTGCTGATGAAGGCGGTTTCGACCAGGATGGAAGGAATGTCGGGCGCCTTGAGCACGGCAAAGCCCGCCTGTTCGACCATGCCACTGTGCAACGGGTTCAACGAGCCGAGCTCATGCAGCACGTCTTTCCCCAGCCTCAGGCTGTCGCTGATGGATGCGGTCTGGGAAAGATCGAGCAGGGTCTTGGCGAGATAGGGGTCCTTTACAGAAAGATCGACTCCACCGATCAGGTCGGACTCGTTTTCCCGCCGGGCCAGCCATCTTGCCGCCACCGAAGTCGCCCCCCTCTCGGAAAGCGCGAAGACCGAAGAGCCTCTGGCGTCACGGCTCGGCGAGGCATCGGCGTGAATGGAAACGAAAAGATCGGCTTTCGCAGTTCTGGCCTTGACCACGCGCCCGTGCAGCGGAATGAAGTAGTCGCCGTCCCGGGTGAGCATTGCATGCATGTTCGGCTCTTCGTCAATCAGGCTTTTGAGTCTTCTCGCTATGGCCAGCGTGACGTTCTTTTCGAGCGAACCGTGCAATCCGTGGGCGCCCGGGTCCTCGCCGCCGTGCCCCGCGTCGACTGCAATGACGATGGGCCGGGCTTTCCCGGGCTTGGGCGCTTCACCCGCCTTGTCCTTGGAGACGAGGTGCATCAGCGCGTCCTCTTTCGGATAAATGTCGAGCACCAGCCGGTTGCCGTATTCCGCGACGGGCTTCAGGGAAAAGATTTCCGGGGAGACCTTGGTTTTCAGGTCGAGCACGATCCTGATCACGCCGGGCTTGAACCGGCCTATGCGTATCGCCTTGATATAGGGGTCGTCCTGACCCACCCTGGAAGGGAGTTGCTTCAGAGCGTCGTCCAGCTCGACGTCTTCGAGGTCGAGCACCAGCCTGTCGGGGTTCTCGATAATCAACAGCTTCTGCTGAATCGGTTCCTTCGATTCCAGCGTGAGCCGGGTGTAGTCGTCAGCAGGCCATATCCTGGCGGAGTCGATGCGGGAGGCAGCGTGGCTCCCCGAAGCGGAGAATACCGCTGCAGCGAACACCATCAGCTTCCATCTTTTAAGCGCTTCAAGCACTGCCTGCCCGCCTCCGAAATTGCATCGATTTCGACATGCCTTCCCGATCCCTCCAT
>JAJZVB010000162.1 GCA_021845885.1 Pseudomonadota bacterium | reverse complement strand
CCGGGGCATGCACGCTGTAAACCTTGTTCTTGTCATGCCGTTGCTGACCGTGAATTCGCCAGGCTACCTCGATCAATCTCGCCATCTTCTTCCTCGCAGCCTCAGGCAGCTTACGCTCGATATCCCGGATGACCCGACCCAGGTAAGTCCTCAGCCGTTTCTGCTCCCGCTTCGCACGCTGCATCTGACGCGCATGGGCGTAACGACCACTCTTCGCCAGCGCATGCTTCGACAGCCTCTCGAAGCTTTGCCTGAGCACAATCCCGTGACGTTTCGCCTGTCTCACCAGCGACGCTCTCGCCTTGTGGTACAACCGCGCATCAGTTGGGAAAGCGACCGCCTTCTCCTGCACCGTCGTGTCCACGTTCACCACTTCAAGCGACGAACAAGACACCGTGCCCGTATCCACCCCCGCCTTCACCGTCAATCCCAGCATGAACTCGCAGCCTTCTTCGCCGATCCGCTTCCGGAAGCGTGTCATCTGCGACGGATCGATCGGCAATTTGTGCCGAAAGAACTCTTCTCCGCAAAAGTATTGCCAATACGGGTTCTCCACCCATCTTGCCACCACCGACTCGTCCGATTCATTGAAAGCATGCTTCAAGTAATGCAATCCCACCATCAGCCGGATCGGAATGCCTGGTCGCCCCTCTTCCGAATACAGCCCACCAAACCGATCTTCAGCAGCCTTCCAGTCCAGCTTGCCCGCCAATCGATACAATTCATGCCTCTGGTCCAGGAGGTTGTCCAGTCGCATCCGGAACAGATCATCCTGCGCTGTCTTCTCAGGCTTCTTTGGCTTCATGAATTTGCAAGAAATCAAGGGGTTGAAACCCATATTCTAGCAAATTCAACACCCGAAAAACACACCTAACCAACAGATCTACAACACATATCCGACTTTTTCAGGGACGACTAATTAGCGTAGCTACTACAATAAAAATGAAGATCACCTTCGATGAGGAAAGCCAATGAACGCGAACAAGCCAGATTCCAGGCGTACCTGGGTTGACCCGGACGATGCGCCCGAGTTGACGGAAGAATGGTTCAAGAAAGCCGATCTGTACGAAGGCGACAAACTCGTGCGGCGCGGCCGCGGTCGCCCGAAATCGGCAACCCGCAAAGTGCTGTTGTCGGTGCGGTATAGCCCCGAGGTGGTTGAGTACTTCAAGGCCACCGGCGAAGGCTGGCAAACCCGCATGGACGCTGCGCTGAAGGAGTGGGTAGCCTCGCACAGGACAGTTTGATCTTTTTCAACTGCACGCTTCTCGCCAGATCCAGGGAACCCCGGAGGCTCAGCGCGCCTGCGCGAATCGCTGCGTATAGGCCCAGGGTCCGTGCCAGGCAGCCGAGACCTGTTCAGGGTAGTCGGGCTGCCCGAGGCTGCCGTTGTATCGGCCCAGCGCCCTGAAAAGATCGCCGTTTTCGACGTCGAGATAATAGCGCAGAATGGTGCAGCCGTAGCGCAGGTTGGTCCTCAACTGGAAAAGATCCTGACCCTTCGTCCCGATCTCCTCGACCCAGAAAGGCATCACCTGCATGTAGCCTCGCGCGCCCGCATTCGAAACTGCATATTTCCTGAAATTGCTCTCGACCTGGATCAGGGCGAGAACGAGCTGAGGGTCGAGGCCGGCGCGGCTGGCTTCGTACTGCACCGTCCTGAGGAAATCGACTCTCGTCTTTCGATCCGGAATGCGCTTTTCCAGCCTTCTCGACATTTCGGAGAGCCAGTATATCCCTTCCTGTTCCGTGTCGAATACGAGATGCGGGCTCGATTCGTCGCTCACGGATTGCTGCAGCATGGCCCTGACGCTGGCGGAAAGGGCTTCATAGGCCTGGTTTCCGGCATGGGCGCTGGCTGAAAAAGCGAACAGCAATAGAATCAGGATGCGCATTTTGACTTCAGGAATGCCCCGATCTCCTCGAAAGCGATCATTTTCGGTTCAGCGTCCCTTCTTCCCTGGTATTCGACCAGGCCTTCCTTCAGCCCACGCTCCCCTATGACGATCCTGTGGGGAATGCCGATGAGCTCCATGTCGGCGAACATCACCCCCGGGCGCTCGTCGCGGTCGTCGAAAAGGACGTCGATTTTCGAATCCGCCAGGCTCCTGTAAATCGATTCCGCAGCTTCCCTCACCGCTTCGCTCTTTTTCATCCCTATCGGAACGATGGCCACACTGAAAGGCGCAATGGCTCCGGGAAAGCAGATTCCCCTTTCGTCGTGATTCTGCTCGATGGCCGCAGCGACGATCCGTGACACCCCTATGCCGTAACAGCCCATTTCCATGATTTTCGATTGTCCCGATTCGTCCAGGAAAGCGGCCTGAAGCTGCCCGGAATATTTCGTTCTCAGCTGGAAGATATGCCCCACCTCTATTCCCCTGCATATTTCGAGGAATCCCTTGCCGTCAGGGCTTTCGTCCCCCGATACGACATTCCTGATGTCGTCGATCCGCTCGGGCTCTCTGACGTCGCGCCCGAAATTGACCCCCGAAAGATGGAATCCGTTCTCGTTTGCGCCGCATACGAAATCGGCAAGGATGGAAACGGACCTGTCCGCGATCACCGATACTTCGGCATCGACAGGTCCGATATAGCCGGGCCTGCACCCCATGTATCCCTCCACTTCCTCTTCCGAAGCGAAGCGCCAGCCTTCCACGATCTTGCCGAGCTTGATCTCGTTCAGCTGATGGTCCCCTCTCAGCAGGAGCAGAAAGGGGCTGCCCGAGCCGGAAATCACCAGGAGCGATTTCACCACCTTTTGCGGCTGAACATCCAGGAAAGCGCAGACTTCCTCTATCGTTTTCGCGCCCGGGGTCGCTATTCTGGAAAGCGGTTGGCTCGCCTCCCCGCGCTTTTCGGAAGGGCATACGCCTTCCGCGAGCTCGACATTGGCAGCATAGTCCGAATCCGGGCAGAATGCGATGGCGTCTTCCCCGGAATCCGCCAGGACGTGGAATTCGTGGGATCCCGTCCCCCCTATGGAGCCCGTGTCCGCAGCCACCGCCCTGTATTTCAGTCCCAGCCTGTCGAAA
>JAJZVB010000043.1 GCA_021845885.1 Pseudomonadota bacterium | reverse complement strand
CAGCAAAGGGATCAACCAATTATCGGATCTCCCATTTTGCACAACTTGACGCACACAACCGGCTTCCGATCAAAAATCCGCAAGGGCTGTTTCTGGACGGTTTCAAGTCTTGTGCATGGCGCGACTGGCAAGCCCATGGAAAAAAAATTCCTACCGCAAATTTGGTGACTCGCTACCCCCAAATTGGTGATTTTACCCCCCCTGCTACCCCCATGATGGCGGTAAGTCCACCCCCCAAAATTGAGGACAATGAATTAATGCCATGTAGGGAAAATAATGCAGGGCTTCCGGCATCCGGCAAAACGGTTTCCTTGCCATCGAAAAGAACGACGGCAGCATGAGTCAGCCATCGAAACTGAAAATTGCCCAGGCGCTTGCCTTCTATTCAGGCGAACCGATCCCTAAAAACACAAAGTCGCGAAAAAATAACCGGCCCGAGCAGGCGATTCTAAACGCTGTTCTGAAGACTATCAGGCTGCATCCACAAGTGGCATGGGTTGAGAGGATGAATACAGGCGCAATCAAGATCGATGACCGCTTCATCCGTTACGGCTTCCGAGGCTGTTCTGATCTGATTGGGCAATTGAAGAACGGGCGCTTCCTGGCTGTCGAATGCAAAGCTCCAGGCGGCAAGCTGTCAGAAGATCAGGCTGCATTTCTCGATCAAGTCCGAAAGCATGGAGGCGTGGCAATAGTGGCCTATTCTGCTGACGATGTTGGTTCAGTAATTACGCAACAATTTCTGAACAGCCAAACCTAGCAATTGCGAGCGATTGCTGTTCATCCTGAATGTATTTCGGAACTAGATGCGGCTATCAGGGCACTTGTTGCTGCTGATGAAAAACTGGATCGACTGACAAAGCGGCAAAATATTTTTTCCTTCCCATGAATGTCATTCTTGGATCGGTGCGCGGTTCGGGAAAATCTCCTGTTTTTCATTCTTGTGTAACCCCGGCGTAACCCAGGCCAAAAATGAAAAAGGCCTGCATTGCAGCAAGCCTTTGTTTTTTATGGTGCTGATGAGAAGAATCGAACTTCCGACCTACTGATTACGAATCAGTTGCTCTACCGACTGAGCTACATCAGCAGCTGAATTGGCAATTATAAAGGGTCCGCGATGGAACGGCAATCAGGCGGTTGCAGGGCGCGTGCGGATGATGATGTCCAGGCCTTCGAAAACCCTGTTGTGAGGCAGGGGGGGCAGCTTCGGAATCGAAACAACGGAAGCGTCGATGTCGCTGAGCTCTCCCGTGATGACATCGTAAAAATGATGGTGTTCGGCTGTGTTGGGATCGTACAGGATCTTGCTGGGGTCGACGATGACTTCGCGTATCAGGCCCTTCTTCAGGAAAAGGCTGAGCGTGTTGTACACCGTCGCCTTGGATACCTCCGCCTTGTTGCGGTTGACGGAAGCGAGGATCTGGTCCGCGGAATGGTGGGTCATCTCCGAAAAGAGCGCGGTTGCAATCTTGATGCGCTGGGAAGTCGGAGAAATCCCGCGGCTTCTCAGAAGGTCGGAAATGGTTTTCGTGTCAGTCTTTTTCATGGAATGAGTGTAGCACTCATTCCATGTTTTTTTACCCTGTCATTTCTTACAGTTGTAGGGATCGATGTCGAGCAGCGAGGTTTCCCCGAAAATCAGGGAAGAAAGCAGCTTCGCGCTGGCCGGGGCCATGGTGACGCCGTAGCGGAAATGCCCGCTGTTGATGTAAAGATTGCCGATTGCAGGATGCCTGCAAATGGTCGGGATGTTGTCGGGAGAGCCGGGCCTCAGCCCCGCCCATTGCTTCACGGGCGACAGGTGCCCGAGGGCGGGAAGGATTTCTGCGGCCTTTTCGTGAAGCCAATGCGCCGACGTGACCGTCTTGTCGAATCCTGCATGCTCGAGCGTGCTTCCGGCCAGGATATGCCCGTCCTTCCTGGGAACGAGGTAAATGCCGTCCTTGAACAATATGGTGTCGAGCAGCCCACCGGCCTCGAAAAGCAGCATCTGTCCCTTCACGGGATAAATGTCGGGTCCGTCCGGACCGAGCAGCATCCCGCTCCAGGCGCCGGCGCAGACGACGTAATCCTGCCCGGAATGGACATCCCCCTGTGCGGTTCTCACCCCGACGATGTTCCCGTTCTTCCTTTCGAACGATACCGCTTCGCAATCCTGGAGAATGGTCACGCCCAGGTTTTCAAGCGCGCGCGAAAGCGCCCGGATAAGCCTGGGGTTTCTCACCTGGGCGACGTCGGGAAGGACGAATTTTCCTCCCGGTTCTTCGAGGAAGCGGACACCGTGGGAGGCGCACCAGGAGGAAGCCTTTTCCATGGAGCGGATCCCGGGCAGCACGGTCATGCCGCATTTCATGTATTCCGGATCGACGCCGCTCGAATGCTGCAATGCCTCCGTCCATTCCGGATAAAGCGCCATGGAGAGGAAGGCGAGGGAAGTGACTTCATCGAGGTAATCCCAGGGCAGAAGCGGAAACAGGATGCCCCCTCCCGCCCACGAGGCTTCCATTCCGGGTTTTCCCCGATCGAGCACAGTGACCCTGGCGCCTTTTCCGACGAGTTCATGGGCGCTGGACAAGCCGACGATGCCCGCGCCCACGATGATGATGTCAGCGGACAATTTTTACCTCTCTGCAAATTGACCGTTCATTCTATCAAATCGACCGCTCATCGGATTCCTGTTGTGATGGACAAAGGGCTTTGATTTAATTAAAAGCGAAGAAAATTGTGTTAGGGCAATCACATGAAACAAAAAGGCTTCACGATGATAGAACTGCTCGTGGTGGTGGCCATCATAGGCATCCTCGCGGCCATTGCGCTTCCCCTCTACAGCGCTTACGTGGTGAGGGGCAAGCTCGCCGAGGCGCCGACCAATCTCGCCAATTTCCGCGTGCAGATGGAGCAGTATTATCAGGACAACCGGGCTTACGGCGCGGGAAATTCATGCGGCGCGGCCCTGCCTGCGGGCAAATATTTCACCTACAGCTGCGCCATGGGTTCGACGACCGACAGCTATACTGCGACGGCAACGAGCAATTCGGGCACGGGGCTGGGGAATTCGGGAGACTACACCTATACCGTCGATTCCTCCAACAACCAGAATACGACCATGTTTGCAGGCTCTTCGGTTTCCTACAATTGCTGGATCACGAAGGCGGGAGATTCATGCTGAAGCAATACGGCGCATCGCTGATCGAACTTCTGATTGGGCTTGCCGTCCTGGGGTTCGTGCTCGCCATCGCGATCCCGAACCTCACTTCCTGGATGCAGAATGCCCAGGTCAGGACCGCTGCAGAATCCGTCCTGAACGGGGTTCAGGTTGCGCGCGCCGAGGCGGTCAGGCGAAACGGGCAGGCGATATTCAATCTGAACGGATCGGGCGGAATGGCCGACTGGTCGGTGCTGGCCTACGATCAGGCCAACGGGCAATTCGATCTTCCCGTGCAGAGCTGGAAAGGCGCACAGGCCCAGAATGCGCGGGTCGGGGCCAGCACAGCGCCGACCCAGGATTATTCGACCGCGCTTGCCGCAGGCGCAGGGCTGCCGGCTTCGGTGACTTTCGACGCACTGGGGCATGTGGTCGGCACGGGCATCACCCGCATCGACGTCACCAATGCCGCCATGAGCAGCGCGAGAAGGCTGGTCGTCGTCATTTCGTCTTACGGGCTCATCAGGCTTTGCGATCCATTGCTGGTCCTGGCCTCGAACCCGCAGGGTTGCGCTTGAGGTGAATGAATTGAGAAAGAAACAGGAGGGCATGATGCTGCTGGAAGCCCTGATCGCGCTCTTGATCTTCACGATGGGCATACTCGCCGTGATCGGCATGCAGGCGAGGACGATAGGCGAAACGATGGATGCGCGCTACAGGGTGGATGCGGCGTTTCTCGCCAACCAGATCCTGTCGCAAATGTGGGCGGACAGAGCCAATCTTTCCAGCTATGCCTGCAATCCCTGCCAGTCGGCAAGCAATGGCAATGCCAATACGCAGGCGTGGGTGAGCCAGATCCAGAGCACGACGAGCCAGAGCGCCTATCTTCCCGGCGTCACGGATTCGGCAAACCAGCCGGTCATCGCGGTCAATTCCAGCAATCAGGTGACGGTGACGCTGCAATGGAAATCTCCCCAGGGCGGAGGACTCCACAATTACACCACGATGGCGCAGATCAATGGATAGGAAAAGACAGGAAGGCTTCAGCCTGGTCGAAGTCCTGGTCGGTCTGGTGATCGGGCTGCTCGCGATGCTGGCGGTATTCCAGACGCTGGCCCTTTTCGAGTCGCAGCGACGCACCACCAGCGAAGGCGCAGACATGCAGCAGAACGGCCTTTCCGCGCTTTATGCGCTCGAGCAGGATATCCGCCTGGGCGGCTACGGCCTCATCGACAACGGCAGCATGCCCTGCTTCACCATCAATGCCTACGGCAGCCCGCAAAGCATATTTCAGAGCGTCCCGATCCAGATCGCCGACGGCGGAACGGGAGGCTCGGATACCCTGGTCACGGCGAGGCTGGATTCGGATACGGGCGGGGTGGCGACCGGAGGTGGACGAGCCCAAATCATATCGGCTTCACAATCTTCCATCACGGTGGATACAGGAAGAGGGCTCAAGGCAAACGACTATATCCTGATTTCGCAGCCGGGTCTCGCCTGTTCGCTGCTTCAGGTCAGCAGCACCTATTCCTACCCTACTCCGGTTCCCACGCCCGCCCCCGATCCGAGCACAATATCATTGGTGGCCGTAGCCAATCCGGCCGGAACTTCAGGCACCCCCTCTTTCCCGAGCTACAGCGGCAATACGTCCAATCCTTATGCGGTTATCGTGGACATCGGGCAGAGCGCGCCTTTCGTCACTTCAACCTATTCCGTCTCGAGCGGCAATCTCGTCGAATCGGACAACGGCGGGGCGGCGCAGGCGGTGACGGGCAACATCGTCAATATCCAGGCGCAGTACGGCGTGGCGCCCGCAGGGAGTCAGTCGATCAATTGCTGGACCGATGCCGTTGGAAGCCATTGCTCCCCTTCTTCGGGCGACTGGGCCAATCCCTCGTCCGCCGATTTCGAGCGGGTCAAGGCGATCAGGATAGCGATCGTGGCGAGGAGCGATCTCAAGGAAAAGCCGAGTTCCGGAACGACATGCAATGCCACTGCGACTGCGCCCACGGCCTGGCCCTCCGCGGGACTGCCACCAGGAAGCAGCAATCCGCCCACGATCGATCTTTCGTCGGACCCGAACTGGCAATGCTACCGCTACAAGGTCTATTCGACGATCGTGCCCTTGAGGAACGTGATATGGGGAAATCTATGAAGCGGCAAAAGGGCGTGGTGCTCGTCATCGCCTTGATCGCGCTCGTGGCGATATCGCTTGCCGGCATCTCCCTGATGCGCACGGTCGATACCACCAACCTGATCTCGGGCAACATGGCATTCAACGAGGCTGCCGTACAGATGGAAGATGTGGGGGAAGAGGAGGCTTACAACTGGATTATCGGCAATGCCTACAGCAATACGAACAGCTGCCAGTACACCCAGGCGAACGGGGGGTCCAATTGCCCGAGTTATTATTATTCCGATGTCATGCCCATGGATGCGACCACCAAGCTGCCCAATCCGGGATCGGGGAACACGCTCAACTGGAGCCCCGCATCATCCACCGGGCTGCCTCCCGGTTATTCGGTCCAGTATCTCATAGAACGAATGTGCGGCACGGTGGTCGGGGGCGCGCAAACGAACGGCGCAGCGCCCACTTTCGCGAACTGCATGGCCTCCCCGGTCTATGACACGACGCAGAATCCGCCCGCATTGGTCGCGGGCACGGGAAGGCTTTTTTTCAGGGTGACGGTCCGGGTGAGCGGGCCCAGGAACACGAGCGGGCAGGCCCAGTACTTCATAGGCATGGAGGACAACGTCACATGATGCCGTATCCAGACAGGGAGGGCTCAGGATGAGATGAACATTTCGAAATGCACGACCCCCTATATTTCTTCTTGAAAGGAAAGATCATGAAAAAACCGGCAAAACTGATCATGGCGCTCGTCATCGGGCTCAGCAGCCTTTCTCTGGCCACGGCCTATGCAGACAACGGCAACAACGACAACCAGAATCAGGGCAATGATGGAAACGGCGAAGGCGGCGACCACGGCGGAGGCGGCAGCCAGAGCAGCACTTCCTGCTCGGGGTCCGTCGTTTCCGCCTGCGGCCTGAATATCGTCCAGTCTACCTGCGCCACGCAGACGAATACGGACAACGACCGCCATGATAGCGAAGAGCATCAGGATGCCGAGGACAATGACCGCGAGCATGATGACGACCAGAATCACAAGGACAATCACGGCAATGACATGACCTATGGCGAAGACGACAGGACCCCGCCGTCGCAATATCCTGGTCAGGACTTCAGCTTCGATTACTATTACGATGCAAGCGGCAACATGCAGCTCGGCATTTCGCCCAACCCGGGCCAGGAGCCGACGATCCATGTCGACAACAGCGAACGCCTGGGCACTTCCCCTGATGGCAAGATCACCATCTGCCATCGCGAGGGCGGGGCCGAGGTCACGCTCAATATTCCCGACGACCAGATCAACGGGGTCAAGGCGCACGGGCATGGCGACCACGACATGGACACCATAGGGCGATGCGAAGACGAGGACGACAGCGATCCCAGCCACGATACCGTGCCGAGGCAGAAGCTGAGCCAGAAACCCACGGTCACGACCAGTGTCCAGGCCTGTCTTTCCGCCCCTGCGGGAACGCCTGTGACGGTGACGCTGGCCAACGGGCAAACCTGGTCAGGGTCCGCTCCCGGCTGCAATGCATCGGGTATTTTCTGCAATGTCCCGCTGGGAGGCGGCGCGTCAGGCAGCACGCTGCCCAACAACGGCCTGCCGAACCGGGGCGGCGTGAGAACCTTGCGCTGATTTTCAGGGATGGGATAGGGGGCGGATTATTCCGCCCCTTTTTTTCGGACATAGAGCCGGTAGCGCTCGAACCGGTCCCCGGCTCTCGCACCTTCCCAGAGCTTCTTCAGCCCTTCCGGGTGGTGCCTGTTGGAAGAAACGGTCTGGATCAGCACCAGTTCGCATGATCCGCGGCGTTGGGTGTCTATGCCGAGATAATAATCGAGCATCGCGCGCTGCGCGTCGCCGAGATGGCGGCCTTCGATGCAGTCGTATCTTTCGGGCAGCGCGGCTTTCATGGACTGGAACATTTCCCTGTAGCCCTTCACGGAGTCCAGAAAGGGCAGCCAGATCGTCATCAGAATCGCCCAGGTCATGACCACGCCGCTTGTCCAGTTGACGACGGATCGTTTCCCGTTGTGCTCGGTCCTCGATATCAGGAGCATCCAGAGCAGGGTGACGCCTGTCGCCAGAAGGAAGGGGAAAAGGCCGAAATGGGCGTTGAAATCGGGATGGTAATGATGGATCCTGGCCGCAATGTAGGCGGGATGCCCGGTCATGAGCGCGATCCAGCCCAGCCAGAGGATGGCAGCCATCATGCCGAATGTGAGGAGGCCGAACCAGTTGAAGGCGCTGGTGGCGCTGCGCTTCAACCGATCCAGAGAGGCGGTCGCGAGCAGGGAAAGCGGGAGCAGCATCGGCATCGCGTAAAGCTCCCTTCCTGTTTTCGTGAGGGACAATACGGAGAGCATGACGATGAAAACGAGAAGCGGAAGCAGCATTTTTTCCTCGTTCAGCCTCTTCCTTTCCTGCCAGAAGGAAAGCAGGGCAAGCGGCAGGGTGGGCCAGGCGAACCAGGGCAGCACGCCGGCATAAAAAAGCGGATTGCGGTGGGGCTCGACGGGGAGTCCCAGGGAAAGATTGAAGCTCGATTCCCACCACATCGAAAAAAGCTTGGGATGGTCAAGATGAAGCAGATAGGGCCAGATCCCCCAGGGCAGCAGGGAAAGGATCGCAGCGCAAACAAACAACACGTAGCTGCGTCCTGGATGCCTTAAAACGGGGAGCAGGATCAGTACGGGCAGGAAGAAGGCCGGCGCGATGAGTCCCTTGGACATGAACCCTATGCCCATTCCCGTCCCTGTCAGCAATCCGCCCTGGATCGCATTTTTCCGAAAAAGGGCGAATCCGCAGATCGCCATGGAACACCCCGCGAAAAGGGCGGAATCCGGTATCAGCTGGTGGGCGTGCCCGAGAAGTCCGAGGCTGCCTGCCAATATCAGCGCGGCATGCCTGCCCTTTTCGTAAAGGATGCGTCCCGCCAGGGTGATGAAGACCAGTGCGATGCCCATGTAGAATCCGGTGGCGAGGCGCATCGCGTCGGGCAGGGAAAAGAGGGGGGAAAGCAGCTTTCCGAAAAAAGCAGCCGTCATGTAATAGAGGGGCGGAGCGGCGAAAGGCGCCTCGTCCGGAAGATGGAAGGTGAGCCAGTCGCCGCTTTTCATCATGTGGTAGACGAGGCCGAAATTGTAGGCTTCGTCAGGCTTCCAGGGTTCGTGCCCGAACAGGCCGGGAAGCATCCAGGCGAAGAGCAATACGACGACGAGGAATACCTCCGCTCTGCTCAACGGAGGCGGGGCTTCGGGGGCGGGCTCCGTGTAGAACATTATTCGACCAGCTTGACCGCATCCCCGGGATGCGGCTCCCCGTCAGGGTAGGCGTGATTCAGCAGGCGAAGATAGCCCAATGCATTTTTTCCCAAAGGGGACTTCGAGGCATAGGCTTCATAGGTGTCGCCGGGATTCGCCTTTCTCACCGAGATTCTCAAGCCCCTGGCCAGCCTTTTTTCGATATCGGTGAGGGGGTGGAAACTGTGCAGCGTTTTCTCTATTCCCGGTCTTGCATCGGAAAAGGCGATCGAAGATTTCGCGGCGGCCCTGACGACATAGAGCTTATCCCCCATTTTGATCGCACCCGCTGCAGATTTTTCGGAGACGAACAGCAGGGCGCCTTCAAGGCCGCTCGACCGGAAAGAGGTCAATTCCCCGCGTCCGAAACGATGGAGGAGATAGTCCGAGGGGTTTCCCTGGAAAGCATCGACGAGCGAGAGCGACATGACCGCATCGCCGTTGGTGGCGACAAGCTGTTTGGGGCTGTTTTTTATCGTCCAGTTTTCGGGGAATTGGATCGCTATGTCGAGTTTTTCGTGAAGGAATTCGTTGTTCCTCACCACGCCCTGCGAGGGACTGTCGCCGAAAATGATGCCGTTGATATGCTCGAGATAGATTCTTCTGCCCTCGACAGGATGGGAAGCCGCCTGTAGCTTCGACGCTTCCCCGACGACCTGCTGCAATCTCGTGTCGCTGTCGGGATGGGAGGCGAAAAGCCCGTGATAGCCGCGGGGTTCGCGATGCTCGAGCTTCGCCTGCGCGATGTCGAATTGCTCCTGCTCCTTGAGTATCGAGAGCACGTCCATCATCGCATGGGGGTCGTATCCTGTTTTTGCGAGGTAGGCGCTGCCCAGTCTGTCTGCTTCGAGTTCGTGCTCTCTTCCATAGCCTGAAAGCAGGGCGCTTCCCGTGACGTTGACGAGGTTGTATCCCGCCTGCGTATTGATTTCAGGCACGAAGATCGAGGCGATTTGCACCCCGATGCCGGCCGCTGTGGCTGCGGTATATTGCTTGACGGCATGGCGTGCGGTCACATGGCCGATTTCGTGGCCGAGCACAGCCGCGAGTTCCGCTTCCGAATCGAGGTAGGGCAAAATGCCCCGGGTGATGTAGATGTAACCGCCAGGGAGGGCGAAGGCGTTGACTTCCGGGCTGTCCACGACAGTGAAGTGATATTGTAGACCGGGGCGATGGCTGTTCTTCGCCAGCCTTTGGCCGACCTTGTCGACATAATCCTGAAGAAGGGGGGAGTCGTAAACCCCGTATTCCTTCCTGACTTCGATATCCGATTTTTTTCCCAGGGCGATTTCATCGGATTCGGACATCATGACGAAATCCTGCTTGCCAGAAACAGGATTCATCGCGCAGCCGGAAAGGCACGCAACCATGGAAAGGACAAGCAGGCCGGATTTCATGTGCACCCAGTCTAGCGCATTCCAAAGAAAAAGGCAGCCCGGGCTGCCTTTTTCAGCGCCAGCCGTGCCTTTCAGGCGGCTGCCTTTTTCCCGTATTTCTGGCGGAATTTCTCGACGCGCCCCGCCGTGTCGACGATCTTCTGCTTGCCGGTGTAGAAAGGATGGCACGCCGAACAGACTTCGATGCGCAGCGGCTTGCCGATCGTCGAGCGGGTCGCGAACACTTCTCCACAGCTGCAGGTTACGGTGACTTCGTTGTATTCCGGGTGTATTCCTGTTTTCATCGCAAATCCCAAGGCGGTAAACTCGACATTATCTTCCAAAAAAAAATGTTCCGCAAGCCTTAGCCGCGACGCATCGAGTCGAAGAAATCGGAATTGGTTTTCGTGGCCTTGATCTTGTCGAGCAGAAATTCGATCGCCTCGAGGTCGTCCATGGGGTAAAGGAGTTTGCGCAACACCCAGATTTTTTGCAGCACATCGGATTTGATCAGGAGCTCCTCGCGGCGCGTCCCGGAGCGGTTGACATTGATTGCGGGATAGGTGCGCTTCTCGGCGATTCTCCGATCCAGATGGATCTCCATGTTGCCCGTTCCCTTGAATTCCTCGTAAATCACGTCGTCCATGCGCGATCCGGTATCGACGAGGGCGGTGGCGATGATCGTGAGCGACCCGCCTTCCTCGATGTTCCGGGCGGCGCCGAAAAAGCGCTTGGGGCGCTGCAACGCATTGGCATCCACGCCGCCCGTCAGCACCTTGCCCGAAGCGGGAACAACCGTGTTGTAGGCGCGTGCAAGCCGGGTGATGGAATCGAGCAGGATCACCACGTCCTTCTTGTGCTCGACGAGGCGCTTGGCTTTTTCAAGCACCATTTCGGCGACCTGGACATGGCGCGTGGCGGGTTCGTCGAATGTGGATGAGACCACTTCCCCCCTGACCGAACGGGTCATTTCCGTCACTTCCTCGGGCCGTTCGTCGATCAGGAGCACGATGAGATGCACATCCGGGAAATTTCCGGCTATGGCATGGGCGATATGCTGCAGCATGACCGTCTTTCCGCTCTTGGGGGAGGCCACGAGCAGGCCGCGCTGTCCCTTGCCTATGGGGGCGATCATGTCGATCACGCGGCAGGTGATGTTCTCCTCCGACCTGTTTTCGCGCTCCAGGATGAGCGGCTGCGTCGGGAAGAGCGGCGTCAGGTTCTCGAAAAGGATCTTGTGCTTCGAATTCTCTGGCGGTTCGCCGTTGACCTTATCCACCTTCACCAGCGCGAAATAGCGCTCGCCGTCCTTGGGTGTCCTGATTTCCCCTTCTATGGAATCCCCGGTATGCAGGTTGAACCGCCTGATCTGGCTGGGGCTCACGTAAATGTCGTCAGGGCCGGCAAGATAGGAAATATCGGGGGAACGGAGAAAGCCGAATCCGTCCTGCAGCACTTCGAGCGTGCCTTCGCCGAAAATGCTTTCGCCCTTTCTGGCCTGGTTCTTGAGCAATGCAAAAATGAGTTCGTGCTTTCTGAGGCGGTTCGCGCCGTCGATTTCGTTGGCGATGGCCATTTCGACCAGCTGAGTGACCGGGAGGGATTTCAAATCGGATAAATGCATTGGCGGAGAAACTCTTTTGGAAGCGGTATCGAAGGGAGGCCTGCAACGCCAGTCGCAGGCTCTATGGAAGAAGGTTATCCGGTTTAAATGTGGCTGTCAATAAAAGCGGTGAGCTGGGATTTCATCAATGCGCCGACCTTGGTCGCTTCCACTTCGCCGTTCTTGAATATCATCAGCGTCGGGATGCCCCTTATGCCGTATTTCGGCGGGGTGGCCTGATTGTCGTCGATGTTGAGTTTCGCCACCTTGAGGCGCCCGGAATATTCCTGCGCCACTTCGTCCAGGATGGGGGCGATCATCTTGCAAGGGCCGCACCATTCCGCCCAGTAGTCGACAAGAACCGGGGTCTGCGATTGCAGCACCTCTTCCTCGAAAGTGTCGTCCGTCACATAGTGGATATGCTCGCTCATCGGGCCCTCGAATTTTAAAGAAATGCGATATCGTAACCAAAATATATTGCCGTGGGAAGCGGGAAAGCAAAAATAGCCCGAAGCGCAGTGCGGCTGCTAAAATAGGAGTTTTCGCCATTGAGGATGGAATATGACCTATGTCGTGACGGAAAACTGCATACGCTGCAAATATACCGATTGCGTCGATGTCTGTCCGGTGGATTGCTTCAGGGAAGGCCCCAATTTCCTGGTGATCGATCCGGACGAGTGCATCGACTGCACGCTCTGCGTCGCCGAATGCCCTGCTGAAGCGATTTTCGCCGAAGACGACGTGCCTGAAGATCAATTGAAATTCATCGCCTTGAACGCGGAACTCGCCAAGACCTTCAAGCCCATCACGGAAAAGAAGGATGCGCCCGAAGACGCCGACGAGTGGCTCAATGTCGGGGGCAAGCTGAAATACCTGGAGCGCTGACTTTCGATCGATGCCGATCGAGAAGAGGACATTTCCGCCTGAATCCTTCCTGAAGGCGGCTGCGGCTGCGGTTGTCGAAGAGAACGGCAAGGCTGATCTTTCAGGCATCACGGTGCTCCTCCCCAATCTTCATGTCGCCCCGGAATTCGCTCTTGAACTTCGGAGGGCGTCGGAATTTCCATGTGTGCTTCTCCCGCAATTGACGACCCTTTCGGGGCTCGTCCCGCCCCTCGAATATTCCCCGGCAAGCGTGAGGGCGGCGAGGCTCTATCTGGCACTGAAAGAGAAGAACTGGTTCGCCAGGGAAAACGATCTCTGGCATTTGAGCCGGGAATTCATCCGGCTTTTCGACGAGCTGACCCTCTGGAACGTTCCGCTGCCGGCCAGTCAGGGCGAATTCTCGGCCATGCTCGCTGCCGCCTACCAAGCCAGGGAAGGGGAGCCGCTCATGTTCGAGGCGAGATTGATCTTCGAGCTTTGGCATGCCATGGAAATCGACTGCCGGAGCGAAGCGGCAGCTTACCAGTTGCAGCTTGCCAGCCTCGCGGAAAAGGCTTCCAACCCGCTTTATGTCCTGGCACTGGATGACTTCATTCCTGCCGAGGAATCCTTTTTCCGTTCCTGGTCTGAAAAGGCGCCCGTGCGCATTTATTCCGAAGGGAGGGCGGGATTTTACGGCAGGGTCTGGACGGAAGACAAAAGGCCTATCAGGGAGAGGGCTGAAGCATGCGGGAAGGTTTTCGAGCCCGTCTCGAATCTCAGGCTGTTCTGCGCGGGCAGCCTCGAGGAGGAGGCGGAAGCCGCCCAGATCAAGGTCAGGCAGTGGCTCATCGAGGGAAGCAGGAAAATCGCCCTCGTCGCCCTCGACCGTCTTGCGGCAAGAAGGACAAGGGCATTGCTCGAGCGCGCGGAGATCCTCGTTTCCGACGAGACGGGCTGGACATTTTCGACCACTTCGGCCAGCACGGTGCTGGTCCGCCTGCTCGATTCAATGGCAGCCGATTTCTACCACGAGGACATGCTCGATCTCCTGAAATCCCCTTTCATTTTTTCTGACTGGCCTGTCGAATCGAAGCGCAAGGCCGTCCATTTTCTCGAGCAGGCGATCAGGAAAAACAATATCGTTTCGGGGCTGGACCATTATTCCAGGCTGGAGCTCGAACCCGAGGCGGTGAATGCGCTTGCCGCCCTGAAGGAAGCCGCCCAATGCCTTTCCAGGCGCAGCATGACCCTTTCGGAATGGCTTTCCGCGCTTTTCGAAAGCCTGGAAAGACTCGGCATCATGGCGGGACTCAGGGCGGACATGGCCGGCGAATCGCTTCTCGATGCGCTTTTCCTGCTCGAGAATGAGCTTTCCCGGGAGCAGGGGCAATTCGGCTTCGGCGCCTTCAGGCGCTGGCTCGACATGCAGTTCGAATCGATGACTTTCAGGGATACGGGCATAAAGAGTCCGGTGGTCTTCACCCATCTCGGCGCCACCAGGGCGAGGTCTTTCGATGCGGTCGTTCTTCTCGGATGCGACGCGGCCCATCTGCCTTCGGAAGCGGATGCCGGGCTTTTCTTCAACCAGGCTGTCAGGGCGCAGCTCAAGCTGCCTCTGAAGGAGGACGAAAGACGCAGGCAGGTCGAAGCGCTTTCCGGGCTCCTTTGCCGTTCGAAGGAAACCTGGGCGAGCTGGCAATCGTTGAAAAACGGGGAGGCGAACCTGTTGAGCCCCTGCCTGGACGCACTCAATGCCTTCCATCTTCACGCCTTCGGCATGGACCTCATCGACGGCCATTTCTCGAAATACATTCCGATGCTGCGCCTCGAGAAAAACAGGACTGAAATCGGTCCCACTTTCCGGCCTGCCCCGGCCATTCCGGAGCAGCTCGTCCCCGAATCGATTTCCGCGAGCGGATACAACAGCCTGCTCGCCTGCCCCTACCAGTATTACGCGAAAGCCATCCTTTCCCTCTCCCCCCTGGAGGAAGCCGAAAAGGTGCTGGAGAAGGCCGATTACGGCAGTTACCTGCACAAGATCCTTTACCTTTTCCACAGCAGATATCCTTCGATATCTGACCTTCACGATGCGGAGGAAGAACTCTGGAAATTGAGCGAAGACGTGTTCAGGGATGCGGTCGAAGCGGATTATCTCAGCCACGGCTGGGCCCTGCGCTGGAGGAGGATGATCCCGCTTTACCTCGAATGGCAGAAGGAAAGGGAAGAGGCAGAATGGAAGATCGAGCGCATGGAGGAAGGCATGAAGCGCGAGTTTGCGCTCGAATGCGGGAAAAAGCTGAAGCTTGTCGGGCGGATAGACCGGATCGATTCGTCAAATAGCGGCATTTCGGTCATCGACTACAAGACGCAGAATGCCGGCATCCTGAAAGAGAAGCTCATCGAGCCCGGGGAGGATGTGCAGCTCGCCGTTTACGCCCTGCTTCTGCAAGAGCCTGTCCATGAAGTGGCTTATTTGAGCCTGGACGGGCAGGTCGGGGCCGTTTCGCCCGAAGCAATCATGATGCAGGAAGTGGGAGACAGGCTTTTGAGGATATTCGAGGCCATCCATGAAGGGGCGAATCTTCCCGCCCAGGGCATCGAAGCGGAATGCTCACGCTGCGACATGCGCGGCCTTTGCAGGAAGGATTACTGGGCATGAATCCGCTCGATCCGGGCAGAAGTGTCGTCATCGAGGCCTGCGCAGGAAGCGGAAAGACCTGGCTGCTCGTTTCAAGAATCGTCAGGCTGCTTCTTTCCGGGGTCGAGCTTCCCGAAATACTCGCGATCACCTTCACCCGGAAGGCGGCTGGCGAAATGCAGGACCGCCTGAGGCAATGGCTGAAATTTCTGGCATTCAGCCCGGAGCCCGAGGCGAGGGCTTTTTTGCGCGAGCGCTTTCTTTCGGACAGGGAAATCGACGCGCTTTTGCCCAGGGCCAGGCATCTTTTCGAGGATTCGCTTTCCTCCAGGATGAACATCACCACCTTTCACGGCTGGTTCCTCGACATTTTGAGGCAGGCTCCGCTTTCTTCCAATCTCGCCGGAATGACGCTGGCCGAATCGGTTTCCTCCCTGATCGAGGAAGCCTGGCAGCGTTTCGCGGAAGATCTCCAGTCCGACCATCCCGCCTCAAGCCATCTCCAGTTTCTTTTCGCCGAATACGGTCTTCACCATACCAGGAAGCTCCTGGCCGGATTCCTGGAAAAAAGGGCTGAATGGTGGGTTTACACGGGCGGGCGGAAAGATCCTGCGGCCTATGCCCTGGAAAGGCTGAGAGCCGAGCTCGATATCGATCCAGAAGAAGATGTGCTTGAAAAATTCAGATCGGACAGCGATCTTTTCCGCCTTCTTTCCGAATACGCCGTCCTTCTCGGGAAAAACACGGAAAGCGACAGGGCCGTTGCAGTCGATCTGGAAAAGGCGATTTCTTCGGGGCTTCCCGATTTCGATCTCGTCAGGGACATGTTCTTCACCCGGCAAGGTTCGATGAGAGTGCGCAAGGAAAGCGCAACCCAGGAAAAGCGTTTGGGGTCAAAAGGGCAGGAGAGATTGCTTGAGCTCCATAATGGAATCGGGAGCCGCCTTGCCGAAATCAATGAAAAAATCCTTCATCAGCGGATCTACCGCTACAATCAATCGGGGCTCATCGCAGGCCATGCGCTTCTCGGCTTCTACCAGGAAATCAAGGATGAGCGCGGACTGATCGATTTCACCGACGTCGAATGGCGCACTTTCGAGCTGCTCAACATTTCCGAGCATGCCGAGTACATGCAGTACAAGCTCGATTCCCGCTATCGCCACATTCTGCTCGACGAGTTCCAGGACACCAATCCGTTCCAGTGGCAGATATTGAAATCCTGGCTTTCCGCATCGAACGAGGCCGGATTGCGTCCTTCGGTTTTCCTGGTCGGCGACCCGAAGCAGTCGATCTACCGTTTCAGGAGGGCCGAGGCCAGGCTTTTCGAAGTCGCATCCCGTTACCTCGAGAAGGAATACGGTGCAATCCGCCTGAAACACAATCTTTCAAGGAGAAGCGCGCCTGTCGTCATCGATTGCGTCAACAGGACATTCCCTGATTTTCCCGAGCACGATGCGGCGAAGATCGATCTCCAGGGAAGGGTGGAAGTGCTGCCTTTGGCAACGGAAGAAAAAGTGGAAAGGGGAATCCATTCCGGGTTGAGAAATCCGCTCCATTTCCCCCGATCC
>JAJZVB010000161.1 GCA_021845885.1 Pseudomonadota bacterium | reverse complement strand
GACATGTACATCAGCACGCTGCGTTCCCATATCAGGGCTATGGGCGGCGATCTCGAAATCAGGGCGAAATTTCCGGACGGCGATATTGTGATTGCAGGGTTTGCAGAAGAGAGCCTTGCAGAGGATGCAGCCCAGGAAGTAGCTTAAGATCAGCAATATTATTGCGTCCTGATCTTGTCCAGCAATTTGAGCTGCAACAGCGCGATATCAGGCGGGAAATCACCCGCCGCTCATGACGAGATTGAAGGCGGCGCGCAAAAGATTCAGTTCGATCATGGGCGTGCCGCGCAGTTCGCTGATGGGTTTCATTATTCCGCCTGTGGCTTCAATCTCCTCCCTGGGAGGATCAAAAGTCGTGAATTTTGCGAGATGGATGCGAATCGGGCCGCTTTCGCTGCCCATCCATTCCTGGAAACCTTCAGCGATTTTCAGTTCGGCAGGGTCGAAATCGTATTTCTCGATCAGCGCTTCCATCACTTTTTCAGGGTCGTGCTTTTCGGTGATTTCGGATGGCGCAGGAACGGGGCTTGCCCCCTCGGGCAAGGGGGAAGGGGTCATCACGCTGGTGCCGTATCTCGCGAAAAGCGAAGCCGCGCTGTAGGTGTCGAAATGGCAAAGGATGACCCTGTTGTGATCGAAGACATTCATCGGTTGTTTCCTTCCAGTCAGGAGCGCGGTTTTTCGGATGATTTGTAGTTGCTGAAATGACCTTCCTTGGCCGCCTGGGCCCTCGCTCCCCGGACGATTTCCGCCGTCTGGCTGGCTGGCGCCGGCTTCGATATGAGCTTTTCCAGATCGCTGCTCCCGCATTTCGGGCAGGCCACGACGGTCGAGCTTCTCATGACGAGCTTGTCGAAGACGGCATTGCAGTCCAGGCAACGGTAATCGTAGATCGGCATCGAAGCTCCTTGTGGGTTTTCGGACAAAAATGTTTTGATGTGACTATTCATGCAAGAAGGATGCCTGCCGCTCGCAAATGTAATAAACTGCGCGCATGACAGAACTGAAAAATGTAGATTTGAGATCCGATCAGGACGCGCGATGGTACGTGAAGGAGGAGACCGTGCAGGTCGCCTTCGCGAAGATGGATGGGGAAATCATGAGCCTCGAAGGGCCGAACCGTTATGAAAAGGGCGATGCATTGATCACGGGCGCCACCGGAAGCCGCTGGTGCGTCTCGAGGGATCGCTTCGATTCGAAGTACGAGCCCGTTTCGCCTCTCGAGCGCGGGGAGGAAGGGCAATACAAAAACAGGCCGATCCCGGTTCTCGCGAAACGCATGAAGGAGGTCTTCAGCATCGCAAGATCGCAGGGCGGGGACAGGCTCCATGGAGAATCCGGCGACTGGCTGATGCAATATGCGCCCGGCGACTACGGCATCACGAGGCATTTTCGGTTCGTCGAGGTCTACAGGCCGTTTTCCTGAAGCGCCTGTTCAGGAGCAACCCATTCGTAACCGAGATCTTCGGCGACATGTTTCTGCGTGACGCGGCCCAGATGGACATTCAGCCCGTTCATCAGCCCCGGATTTTCAAGCGGGGCCCTGACATGGCCTTTTCCTGCAATTTCGAGAACGAAGGGCAGGGTGGCGTTGGTCAGGGCAAGGGTCGAAGTGCGGGCATAGGCCGCCGGCATGTTGGCCACGCAATAATGCACCACCCCTGATTCGACATAGGTGGGTTCGGAATGGGTGGTGGGTCTGGAAGTTTCCGCGCATCCTCCCTGGTCTATGGCCACGTCGACAAAAACCGAGCCCTGCTTCATTTTTGCGATCGTTTCCCTTTTCAGGAGCTTGGGCGCTTGTTTCCCCGGAATCAGGACTGCACCTATGACAAGATCTGCGCTTTCCGCGAGCTCGTCTATGGCCATGGGCTCCGAATAACGGGTCTTGAGCCCTGGACCGAAGACGTCGTCCAGATACCTCAGTCGCTCAAGATTGACGTCGAGTATCGTCACGTCGGCCCCGAGTCCCAATGCCATCCTGGCTGCCTGCGTGCCCGCAACGCCTCCGCCCAGGATGACCACTTTCGCCGGGGATACCCCCGGAACGCCTCCTGGCAATGTGCCGATTCCGCCATGGCTCATCTGCAGGGCGACTGCGCCTGCCAATACGGAAAGCCGCCCGGCCACTTCGCTCATGGGCTTCAACAGCGGCAATTCACCGTTTGCATCGGTCACGGTTTCAAAGGCGATGCCGATCACCTTCCGCTCGAGCAGCGCCTTCGTCTGTACGGGATCGGGGGCGAGATGCAGGTAGGTGAAAAGGACTTGTCCTTCGTGAAGCATGGAAAATTCCGAAGGCTGCGGCTCCTTGACCTTGACCACCATGGGGCAGGAATAGACTTCCGCCAATCCCACGATTTTTGCGCCGCAAGCTTCATACTGTGCGTCTTCGAATCCTATGGCTTTTCCTGCGCAGGTTTCGACATGCACTTCGTGCCCGGCCTCGACCAATGCCTTTGCCCCTGCAGGCGTCACCCCGACACGGTATTCCTGATCCTTGATCTCCCCGGGTATGCCTATGATCGTCATGCCGGCGCTCCCGCGTTCCTGAGAAGATTGAGGCACCCGATGGTTGCAGCCATGTCGAGCGCCGTGTAGTCGTCGAGATTCATGAGGCCGATATCGGCCCCTGCTTCGAGAAGCTTTTCGACGACCGCATCCTTCCCGCTAGATGAAGCATACATGAGGCAGGTCGATCCGTTGTCGTTGCCGTTGTCGATGTTGATGCCCGCAGCGATCAACAGATCCATGATGTCCAGGTTTCCGCTGAAGCATGCGAACCAGAGGGCCTGATTGCCGTCGTTGTTTCTCGCATTGAGATTCGCTCCTGAAACGAGGAGTTCGGCGACGATCGCAGTCTCTCCCAGCCGGGAGGCCAGCATGAGGGGCGTCGTGCCGTCATGAAACGCGGAATTGACTTCGGGGAAGTCATGTTCCTCGAGCCAGGCCTGTAGTCTTCCCTTTTTCTGAAGATACATCCATCCCTCATACCCGCCGTTGAGGCTGTATACTTCGGTGAAGCCGAAATCGACGAACATCTGGCCGTGCACCAGGCTCGACTTGCCATGGTA
>JAJZVB010000042.1 GCA_021845885.1 Pseudomonadota bacterium | reverse complement strand
GAATTCGAGAAGGCCGCCCGGTTCAGGGACCAGCTTCATGCCTTGAGGGAGAAAGTTTTCGGCGCGAACTGATCAGGATTGCGCGGCGATTGCCGCTTCTTCCGGACTCTTATTTTTTCCAGGGCCATTCCGGCGGATCGAATGATGGATTTGCTCATTTCAAACTTCGCCGTCAAATGAGGTAAAATGGGGCCCGTCTCACCCGGTAGAGCTAAGCCATATCATGATGGAAAAGACAGGCATATTGTTCATCTGCATGGGCAACATCTGCCGTTCCCCGACCGCCGAGGCGGTATTCAGGCAGAAGGTCGAAGCGGCGGGGGTCGGTGAAAGGGTATTCATCGATTCGGCAGGAACCCATGATTTCCATGTCGGACATCCGCCCGACGAACGCGCGGTCAGGGCTGCGAGAAGCAGGGGTTACGACATGAGCCGATTGCGCGCAAGGCAGGTTTCAAGGGAAGATTTTTTGAAATATGACTACATCCTCGCCATGGACAGGCAGAACCTCACCATCCTGCAGCAAATCGCCGGTCCCGAGCTGCAGTCCAAGGCGAGGCTCTTCATGGAATACAGCAGCGAATTTCAGGAAAAGGAAGTGCCCGATCCCTATTACGGCGGGGCAAAGGGATTCGAGAGCGTCCTCGACAGGGTCGAGAGCGCATCAAACGGGCTGCTCAAGGAAATCCTGGCAGCCCTTTGACAGTTCGCCTTGTCCTGGCTGCGCTCATGACCTTTTTCAGCAGCCTGTCGGGACTTATTCGGTCCGTCTGGTTTCGACCTGCATCAGGGGTTCGTTCTCGACCGGCGCGATATTGCGCGCCCTGCGGCGGCGCGGCTTCGCCCTTTCCCTGGCGAAAGAGGCTTCGGACGCGGCCTGCCTCAGCTTTTCGGGATTGGTCTCGACCTGTTCGAGCAGGGGCGCTTCAGTCCCGGGCCTGGCATATTCGATGATCGCCTCGATGGGCGCAGCTTCAACAGGCTGCGCCTTTCTAGCGTATTCGATGATCGCTTCGATGGGCGCGGGCATGATCGGCGCAGTTTCCGCAACTGAAACTGTTTCGACAGGCGCTGCAGCCCTGTTTTCAGTCCGGTCGCCCTTCGACCTGTCGCGCCTGGTCCTCCTGCGCTTGCCGCGTCCTTCTGGCTTTTCAGCCTCGACGGCTTCGACTGCCGGAACGGGTTTTTCCAGATCGACCTTTTCGCGATCGACTTTTTCTCTCACGACTTTTTCGCGCTCCGGCAAGGGCTTCCTGGGCTGGACCGGGCGCTTCGCGGCCTCCCTTTCAGGACGGCGCGGCTTCGGTTCGGGTTTCGGGGGCTGGACCGGCTTGGGCGGCTCGGGCTCTTCCGGCTTGAACCAGGAGAACATTTTCTCGAAAAAGGTCGGCTTCCTGGGTTCCGCTTTCATGGGAGCGGGCTGCTCCGGGGTGATACCCTTGACTGCAGCCTCTTGGCGTACTTTCGGCTCTTTCGAAGGTTCGCCCGGGGTTTCTTCCAGCGGCTTTTCGACGAGCTGGAAGCTCACGGCGCTTTCGGCGGCGCTCACTTCGTCATGCCTGAGCCTCGTGATCGTGTAATTGGGGGTTTCGATATGCATGTTCGGGATCAGGACGACATCGAGCCGGAGTCTCGATTCGATGGCGTGGATGTCGGCCCTTTTCTCGTTTAGCAGGTAGGTGGCGACGTCAACGGGGACCTGGGCGCGGATGAGGGCGCTATTCTCCTTCATGGCCTCCTCCTGGATGATCCTGAGGATGTGCAGCGCGGAGGATTCTATGCCCCGGATATGGCCAGTTCCGTGGCAGCGCGGGCAGGGCATGTGACTGGATTCGCCCAATGAAGGCTGCAGCCTCTGGCGCGAGAGTTCCAAGAGACCGAAGCGCGAGATCTTCCCGGTCTGGACTCTCGCCCTGTCGTGCTTCAATGCTTCCTTCAGCCTGTTCTCGACCTCCCTCTGGTTCTTCCCGCTTTCCATGTCGATGAAGTCGATCACGATGAGCCCGCCGAGATCCCTCAGCCTCAATTGCCGGGCGATCTCGTCCGCCGCCTCCAGGTTGGTGTTGAAGGCGGTCTGTTCGATGTCGGCGCCCTTCGTGGCCCGGGCGGAATTGACGTCGATCGAGACCAGCGCCTCGGTATGGTCGATCACGATCGCCCCGCCTGAAGGCAGGGACACGGTGCGAGAAAAGGCCGTCTCGATCTGGTGTTCGATCTGGAATCTGGAGAAAAGTGGAATGTCGTCGCTGTAATACTTGACCCGGTTCACATTGGCCGGCATGACATGGCTCATGAACTGCTTGGCCTGCTGGTAGATGTCCTCGGTGTCGATCAGGATTTCGCCGATGTCCTGGTTGAAATAGTCCCTGATGGCCCTGATCACCAGGCTGCTTTCCTGATAGATCAGGAAGGCGCCGCTTTGCTGCTTGGAGGCGTTTTCGATTGCTGTCCAGAGCTGCAGCAGGTAATTGAGGTCCCACTGCAGTTCCTCGATGGATCTTCCTATCCCCGCTGTCCTGGCGATGATGCTCATGCCTGAAGGAATCTCGAGCTGGGCCATGATGTCGCGCAGCTCGTTCCTGTCTTCTCCCTCGATCCTGCGGGAAACCCCGCCTCCCCTCGGATTGTTCGGCATCAGCACGAGATAGCGCCCGGCCAGGCTGATGAAGGTGGTCAGGGCTGCGCCCTTCGTCCCGCGTTCGTCCTTGTCGACCTGGACGATGACTTCCTGTTTTTCCTTCAGGACATCCTGTATCCTGGCGCGCCCGACATCGATGTTCTCGCCCCGGAAATTGCTCTTCGCGATTTCCTTGAAGGGAAGAAAGCCATGCCGCTCGCCGCCGTAATCGACGAATGCTGCTTCGAGACTGGGTTCAATCCTGGTGATGACTCCCTTGTATATATTGCTTTTTCTCTGTTCCTTGCTCGCTGATTCGATGTCTAGGTCAATCAGCTTTTGACCGTCTACTATCGCGACCCGGAGCTCTTCGGATTGGGTCGCATTAAACAACATGCGTTTCATTATTTTATTCTCCCGCGCTCTTGACACGGGCTGCGCAACACCTGCGCTTCAACATTCAAACATCAGCCATCTATCGGAGTAGGCATGGCGCTTCGTGATTAAGAATCGGGGTTGCCTAAAACCTGCCCGGAGGGAAGGGATGAAAATTGTGCCTCGAGCGCGCAAATCAATTATTATCGCTACTTTGCCTGGTGAGCGAAGTTAACCATGGTTACAACAAAATTCTGGGTCGCAAATGCGAGCGCTCTTTCGGTTGCGGGACGCAAGCCATCAGATAATCAAGTATAAGCAAAATGAGCGAGGCATGCAAAGATTCTGTCACAAGACAGACTGTTAACGAAGACGAGGCGGGGCAGCGCATCGACAATTACCTCTTCAGCCGCCTCAGGGGCGTTCCGAAAAGCCATGTCTACAGGATACTGAGGAGCGGCGAAGTCAGGGTGAACAGCAAGCGGGTGGAGGCGACCTACCGTCTGAAATCCGGCGATCTGTTGAGAATTCCGCCGATCAGGCTTGCCGAGAAAGCCGCTCCGCATATTCCGAAATTCGACATGCCCATCCTTTATGAAGACGATTGCCTTGTTGCGATCGACAAGCCCGAAGGTATCGCGGTGCACGGCGGAAGCGGCGTGAGCTTCGGGGTGATCGAGCAGCTCAGGGCGAGCCGGATTGACGCGAGATTCATCGAACTCGTGCATCGCCTCGACCGCGACACGTCGGGCGTCCTCCTTCTGGCGAAAAAGCGCTCGGCGCTAATCGAACTGCACCGCCAGATCAGGGAAGGGCAGGTGGGAAAATTTTATTTTGCCGTCGTAGCGGGGAAATGGCAAAATCAGAAGCAGGACGTGAGGTTTCCGCTTCACAAGCATGTCACCGAGTCCGGGGAAAGAAGGGTGAGCGTGAAGGAGGAGGGACTGCCTTCCAGGACGGTGTTTTCGCTCGTCGAACGAGGAGAAAAGGTCAGCCTCCTGGAAGCCAATCTGAAGACGGGAAGGACCCACCAGATCAGGGTGCATCTCGCCCATCTCGGATTCCCCATCGTCGGCGACGACAAATACGGGGATTTTTCGCTCAACAGGGAAATGACGAAATCCGGCTTCAGGAGAATGTACCTGCATGCGGCGAAATTCTGCTTCACGCACCCCGAAGGGCAATCGATGTGCATCGAGTCCCCGCTTCCCGAAGCCTTTATGAAATTGATGGATTACATGAAATAAATGGAAAATCGCTTTGATTTGATAGTATTTGACTGGGACGGGACGTTGATGGATTCCGCCGAAGCCATCGTGCGCTCTATCCGCGCCGCGAGTCTGGATGCGGGATTTCCTGCGCCCGAGCCGGATGCGGCGCGCCACGTCATCGGGCTCGGTCTCAACGAGGCCATGGCCTGCCTTTTTCCCGATGCGGATGTCGTAGCCCGCCAAAGGCTTTCGGAACGCTATCGTCACCATTACCTGAGTGCCAGCGAAGAAGGGATCCATCTATTCGAAGGCGCGAGAAAGATGATATCGGATCTGCATGATGCGGGTTATCTTCTGGCCGTGGCGACCGGAAAGGGAAGAAGTGGGCTGGATTCTGTCATGCGGCGCGCTGAAATGGGGCCTTATTTCCATTCCACCCGCTGTGCCGACGAATGCTTTTCCAAACCCCACCCCGCCATGCTCCTCGAACTGATGCAGGAGCTCGGGACGATTCCGGAAAGGACCCTGATGATAGGCGACACCACCCACGACCTGCAAATGGCGAAGAATGCCGGGGTGGCGAGCGTTGCGCTTGCCCACGGGGCGCATCCCAGGGAAAATCTGGAACCATTGGCTCCGCTCGCCTGTCTGAACGATTTCATTGAGCTGAGAACATGGTTCGAAAGGGATGCGCATGGCTGAAAACTGGGAAAGGGAAATTCTCGAAAAACTCGCTTTTTCCGCATTGAAAGAGCAGCGAAGGGCGAGGCACTGGGGCATCTTCTTCAAGACGCTTGCCTTCGCCTTCCTTTTCGGCCTGCTCTATCTGGCATTCCATGGTCAGGAACCCGCCTTTTCAGGAAAGCATACCGCCCTTGTCGAGCTCAACGGCCCCATCGCCTCGAATGCGCCTGCGAATGCGGAAGACCTCATTTCAAGCCTGGACGAGGCTTTCAAGGACAAGGATACCAAGGGGGTCATATTGCAGATCGACAGTCCGGGAGGCAGCCCCGTCCAGGCGGGCCAGATCAACGACGAAATCACGAGGCTCAGGAAGAAATACCCGAAAATCCCGGTTTATGCCGTAGTGGGAGACATGTGCGCATCGGGGGCCTATTATGTCGCCGTGGCGGCTGAAAAAATCTACGTCGACAAGGCGAGCCTGGTGGGGTCGATCGGCGTGCTGATGGACGGCTTCGGATTCACGGGCGCGATGCAGAAGCTGGGCATCGAGCGCAGGCTTCTGACCGCAGGGGAGAACAAGGGCTTTCTCGATCCCTTTTCTCCCATGAGCGACAAGCAAAAAGCCTATGCGATGCAGATGCTGGAGGAAATCCACCAGCAGTTCATCCATGTGGTGAAGACAGGGCGGGGCGCCCGCCTCAAGGAAACGCCGGACATGTATAGCGGCCTCGTCTGGACTGGCGAGAAGAGCATCGCGCTCGGTCTTGCAGATGCTTACGGCTCCACGGATTATGTCGCGAGGGAAGTCATCGGGGCGAAGCAGATCGTGAATTACACGCAGAAGGAAAACATCGCCTTGCGTTTCGCCAGGAAATTCGGCGTGACCCTGGGAAACTCCCTTCTAGGCTCCTTGCGTTAGGCGGTAAAAGTAACGTCCGGTGATCATGAATGCGGGGAACACGACTGCGGCAAACAACAGGCTGCTGAATGCGAGTTGCATCCCTCCGGAAATGATATGACCCGAAGTGCATCCGCCCGCCATGCGCGCGCCGAAAAGGAGCAGGAAGCCGCCGAAAAATGCCCAGACAAAGCGCCTGACCGGGCTTCTCCCGTGATATCTTGACCATAATCCAGGGACGCTGGTGATTTTAAAATCACGCTGGAGCAATGCGAACACGAATCCGGCCAAAAAGGCCCCGAGCAGAAAATGCAATTCCCATGTGCCCGGTTCCGCTATTTTATGCCAATACGATGCCGCGCCCAGAGTGGTGAGCGACATGGCCAAATAGGGGAAGGCAGTGGAAGCGCCCATGGGATGACCTGCGACAAGGGGGAATTGAGCAGCACGTTGAGCCACGCGAGGCCGATTGCGGCATGCAGCCAGCGCCAGCCCTGATGCTGCAATCGCTGCAATAACGTTAATCTATTCGAATATGGCGAATATGTAAACTAGCCCCTGATCAGGAAAACGGTGGGGCGCTTGCCGATTTCGATCCTGCTCTTCTTCCAGTCCGAAATCGATTTCGTCAGAATGGACTCGTCGGGGAGGGTGATGTCCGTCGCCAGGCAGAGCAGCGTGCTTTCCCTGCAGTTCGCGAGCAGCGCTTCGAAAAGCTTCATGTTGCGGTAGGGGGTCTCGATGAATATCTCCGTCTCGTCCAGAATGCCCGATTCCTTTTCCAGTTCCCTGATTTTTCTGGCCTGAGCCTCCCTTTCCACGGGAAGATAGCCGTGGAAGGAAAAGCGCTGCCCGCCGAGTCCGGAAGCCATCAAGGCGAGCAGGATGGAAGAAGGTCCGATTAATGGAATCACCCGTATGCCCTTCCCGTGAGCGAGCATAACGAGATCCGATCCCGGGTCAGCGACAGCCGGGCATCCCGCTTCGGACAATAATCCTGCATTCATGCCCTTCATGAGGGGTTCGAGCAACAGTTCGATATCGGCTTTTTTCGTATGCTCGTTGAGCACCCGGATGTCCATTTCCTGGATGGGCTTTTGCAGGCCGGCGAGCTTCAGGAACTGCCTGGCCGTTTTGGGATGTTCGGCGATGAAACAGGAAAGCCCCGAAATGCGCTCAAGCACGCCCGGGGGGAGCATATCCGAAAGCTGGCCTTCCCCGAGAGGCGAGGGAATGAGGTAAAGGATGCCTGTCATGGGATCTCCGCGCAAAGACGAAAGATAGTCCAAAAGCTTTTCAGTGGCAAGGCTTGAATTCGAATGGATTTTCCCCTAGAAATAAATCAGGGGAAAGGAGTTCAGCATGCAAAGGCCACTTCAAATCACGACCAGGGACATTCCCGAATCCGAAGCGATCGAAACCCATATCCGGGAGAAAGCCGGGAAGCTCGAGCAATTCTATCCGCATATCGTGGGTTGCCATGTCGTCGTCGAAATGCCGCACAAGCACAGGCATCAGGGCAAGCTTTACAACATCAGGATAGAAGTCAAGGTGCCTGGCGGAGAGGTTGTCGTCAACCGGGATCTCGCCGAGGATATCTATGTCGCCCTGAGGGACGCTTTCGATGCCGTGAAGCGTGCTCTGGAGGATTACGGCAGGAAGCAGAGGGGGGAGGTCAAGCATCACGAGCCGTCTTTCTTCGGCACCGTGACCAAACTTTTCGATGAAGGGTACGGTTTCATCGAGACCGATGAAGGGGCCGAAGTTTATTTCCACAGTGAAAATGTCGTGAAACCCGGATTTGAAAGGCTCGCCATAGGCGACGAAGTGGAGTTCATCCTTGAAGCGGGAGGGGAAGGCATGCAGGCGAAACGCGTCAGCAGGCGCTGAATGCGCCCTGTATTCCACGCGGAACTCGTCAATGGGGAAAACGGGGATCCTGCCCTTTTCGTGGATTTCCAGTTCATGAACCGTGCCCTTCTGTTCGATATGGGCGATCTTTCCCCGCTTTCCCCGAAAAAAATGCTGAGGCTTTCCGCGGTCTTCGTCTCCCATACCCACATGGATCATTTCATCGGGTTCGACAGGCTGCTGCGCACTTTCCTCGGCCGCGAAAAAAAATTGCTGCTTTTCGGCCCGCCCGGCTTCATCGGGCAGGTGCTCGCCAAGCTTTCTGCCTATACATGGAACCTCGTCGGGAATTATTCGTCCAGTCTCCTGCTTTTCGTGAACGAGCTCCATGCTGACGGGCGGTGCGAGAGAGCGCGCTTCGACAGCAGAAGAAAATTCCTTCCCGAGTTTCTGGGAAGCGCTGAAATCCCGGATGGGATATTGATCGACGAACCCCTTTACAGAGTGAGATTCGATTTCCTCGATCATGCGATTCCTTCCCTGGCTTTCGCACTGGAAGAAAAAACGCATGCCAACATCTGGAAGAACAGGCTGGAGGAACTGGGGCTTGCGCCCGGAATCTGGCTGAAATCCTTCAAGGAGGCCGTGCTGAGGCTTGACCCGGACGACACCCCGATCGTTGCGGATGGAAGGTCCATGACGCTCGGGCAATTGTGGCCCGCAGTGAGGATCGTTCCGGGGCAGAAGATAGGCTACGTCACCGACGCCGTTTTCAATGAAGGCAACGTGGAAAGGATCGTGAATCTCGCCGATTGCGCGGACCTGCTTTTCATCGAGGCCATGTTTCTTCATCAGGATCAGTGGCTTGCTGCAAAGCGGTATCATCTCACGGCGAGGCAGGCTGGCGAGATAGGAAGAATGGCGCGGGCCAGGGCCGTCATTCCCTTCCATTTTTCGCCCAGGTATTCGGGAAGGGAAGAATTCCTGAGGCGGGAAGCGCTTGAGGCTTTCAGCCCTTGACGCAGATCCTGGGGGAAAGATGGGCGACGCGGCGGGCCAGGTTCGCGCATTCCGTATCGATGCTCACCCTGTCCACGTCCTTGTAGGCGCCAGGCGCTTCTTCGGCTGCGCCACGCATGGAGCGCGTCCTGATCAATATGCCTTTTTCCGCGAGTTCGTCGATGAGTTGCCTTCCGTTCCAGCGCTTCAAGGCCTGCTTTCGGCTCATCGCCCGCCCTGCGCCGTGGCTTGCCGAGGCGAAGGCGGGATTGCCCGAATTGCCGGCCAGGATGTAGGAACCCGTTCCCATGCTTCCGCCTATGATGACGGGCTGCCCGACAGGTCTGTATCGCTCCGGAATGTCGGGATGATGGGGCGGAAAGGCTCTTGTCGCCCCCTTCCTGTGGATGTGAAGTGTTCTTTCCCTGCCTTCGAACAGATGCTTCTCGACCTTGCAGGTGTTGTGGCTGACGTCGAAAAGCGTATCGAGCCTCGAGCCCGGAAAAATCCGCTCGAAGGTTTCCCTGGCGAGATGGGCGAGAATCTGGCGGTTGGCGAGCGCGATATTGATCGCCGCATTCATCGCCCCGATATACTGCCGCCCCTCTGCGGAATGGATCGGCGCGCAGGCGAGCTCCCTGTCAGGAAGCGTCAACCCCAGCCGGTTCGCCGCCTTGGCAAGCAGAATCAGGTAATCCGTTCCGATTTGGTGTCCCAGCCCCCTCGATCCGCAATGGATGGAAACCAGGATTCTCCCTTTCTCGAGTCCGTAAGCCCTTGCCGCTTCCATGTCGTAAATCTCGTCCACCACCTGGATCTCGAGGTAATGGTTGCCCGAACCGAGCGTCCCCATTTCTCCGAGCTGCCTGTTTTTCGCATGAACTGACACGCTTTCCGGGACTGCGCCGCCGATATGGCCCCTTTCCTCGACATATTCCAGGTCGTGGATATCGCCATAGCCCTTTTCGACTGCCCATTGCGCGCCCTGATGCATGACTTGGTCGAGCTCGGATACCGAAAGCCTGATGCGGCCTTCCTCCCCGACCCCTGCGGGGATATTCCTGTACAGGCTGTCCGCAAGCGGTTTCATGACGGGCCCGATGTCTTCGATTGAGAGATTGCTCCTCAGGCAGCGTATGCCGCAGGAAATGTCGAAACCCACCCCGCCGGCGGAAATGATCCCCCCTGCATCGGCGTCGAAGGCCGCGACCCCGCCTATCGGGAATCCGTATCCCCAGTGCGCATCCGGCATGGTCATGGCATAGCCGACAAGACCCGGAAGGCTTGCGACGTTCCTGATCTGCTCCAGAACCTTCTCGTCCATTTCCGAAATCAGCTCATGGCTGCCGTAAAGGAGCGCCCCTTCGGCTTGCCAGGAATAAGGCGTAATTGCCCTGAGTTTTTTGATGTCCATGTCTATACGTCGACGATGCAGCGCGCTTCCCAGATTTCGTCCGTTTTCTTCACGGAAAGGCAGGTCAAAGTGGCGCCCTTGACTTCGACCCCTCTTGTCATCGCGTCATTCCAGGGCTCCCCTTGGGCTTCCCCTTGCCAGAACCCGTCCCTTCTTTTCAATCCGAATCTGCAAAGGGCGAGCCTCAAATGCTTGGCTTCGTAAATGAGCCTGTTGAGCCAGATGACCAGCGCATATTCGATGTCTTCCTCGGAAAATTCGAACCGGAGTTTCCTTTCCGGCTTGATTTCAGAAAGATCCGACTGGATGGAAAAAAGCGCCATGGCGGCTGATTCGAAGGCTTCCTCGAGCGTTTTTCCAGAGCCCTCGATGCCGATATCCGCGTCATGCTCGAAATAGGCATAGCGCCCCATCAGTCCGCTTCCCGCTCGACCGAACAGCAATGCGCCTTTTCGATCAGCACCTGCCCCGTCACGGGATTGGGCCTGAAAGCCGTGCATCCCTTGAGACCCAGATCGAAGGCGCGATCGTAGACCGAGGCGAAGGATTCGAAATCGTAGTGTTCCGGGATATTGACCGTTTTCGATATCGCATTGTCGACATGCCGCTGCAAAGCCCCCTGCATGAGCAGCTGTTTCTCCGGAGAAACTTCATTGACGGTGACGAAGGAAGGGGGAAGGGGCGTTTTCCCGTAAAGTCTGAAGGCGTAGTCCGTCACCCTGACCGAATCGATCCTGCCGTCAGCCTGCCTGATGTTGCGGTCGTATTCAAGGGCGTAGACGGGCTCGAGTCCGCTCGATATGTTGCCTGCAAGAAGGCTGATGGTGCCGGTGGGGGCGATCGCCGTGAGATGGCTGTTCCTGATGCCGTGTTTTGCGATAGCTTGCCTGAACTGTTCGGGAAGCGTTTTGATGAATTCGCCTTCCAGATATTGAGGGCCGAAAAGCGGGAAAGGGCCCTTTTCCCCGGCGAGCTCGATGGATGTTTCGTAGGCGGATTCCTTGATCGTCTTCATGACCCGCTCCGCCATGACGAGCGAGCTTTCATCCCCGTAGCGAAGGCCCAGCATGATGAAGGCATCGGCCAGTCCGGTGAGCCCCAGCCCTATCCTTCTCGATGATCTCGCGACCTGACGCTGCTTCTGCAAAGGGAAATGGGAAAGATCGTAAACATTGTCGAGCATCCTCACAGCGATGGCGGTCGTTTTTTTTATGCCTTCGAAATCGATCGAAGCCTTTTCGGTGAAGGGCTCCTTAACGAAGCGGGTCAGGTTGATCGAGCCGAGATCGCAGGCGCCATAGGGGGGGAGGGGAACTTCGCCGCAGGGATTGGTCGCATGGATGGTTTCGCAATAACGGAGATTGTCCATGCTGCTCACGCGGTCGATGAAAATGACGCCGGGCTCAGCGCAATCGTAGGCGGCGCGCAGGATGCCCTCCCAGAGTTCCTTTGCCTTCATCTGCCTGAAAGGCTTCCCATTCTCGGGAAAAAAGAGCGTCCAGTTGTCGTCAGAACGCGCGGCATGCATGAAGGCGTCGGTCACGAGGACGGATAGATTGAAATGGCGAAGCGAGCTCGCGTCCCGCTTGGCATCGACGAATTCCATGATGTCGGGATGGTCGCAGCGCAAGGTGCCCATCATCGCTCCGCGTCTTGCGCCTGTGGACAGGATCGTGCCGCACATGCTGTCCCATATCTTCATGAAGGAAACGGGGCCTGATGCGATCATGCCCACGCCTTTTGCCGGCATGCCGCGAGGCCGCAAGGCCGAGAAATCGTATCCCACTCCGCCGCCCTGCTGCATCGTGATTGCGCCTTCCTTGAGCGAATCGAAAATGCCTGAAAGGGAATCCTCTATCGAACCCATCACGAAGCAGTTGAAGAGGGTGACCTTGTGCCGGGTGCCTGCCCCTGCCTGGATTCTCCCGCCGGGAAGGAAGGCGAAATTCTCGAGCACGGCATAGAAATCGGATTCATGGCGGAAATCATGACCCACGCTGGCGAGCGCATGGGCGATGCGGCGCCAGGTGTCCTCGATGCGGCTATCCAGGCAGATTTCGCCTTCACGCCACCGGTATTTGGCGTCCCAGATCCTGTCCGATATGTTCAATGTCTTGTCTTGTGACATAATGGTTCATGGTTACCGTTTCATCGCCCCGGGAAAGCGCCGATATTTCGGTCTGGCTGGAATCCCTCGCGCAAGGCTACAGCAGGGAGGATATCGAACTGATTCGCCGTGCCGCGTCGCTGGCTTCGGGGCAAATCATGCGTCTTCAAAGCGGCGAACCCGTCTTTAGCCATGTCGCAAGGGTTGCTTCAATCCTAGCAGGGATGCGGCTGGATTGCGAGGTGGTCGCGGCGAGCCTGCTCCTCTACTGCAAGGAAGGGATCGAATCTTTCGGCGAAGGGGTGAAAAGCCTTGTCGAAGGCGCAAGGCGCTTTTCCTCCTTCGCGCCCGAGGAAACCGAAAAGGGCGAACTCGAAGGCCTGAGAAAAATGCTGCTCGCCATCGTCCAGGACATCAGGGTGGTGCTGATCAAGCTCGCCGACGAGCTCCAGACGCTGCGCTATCTGGTCGCAACGGATCAGGCTGAATCCAGGCTCAAGGCGGCCACCGAAACGCGCGACATTTACGCGCCGCTCGCCAATCGCCTTGGATTGTGGCAGATCAAATGGGAACTCGAGGATCTTTCATTCCGCATTCTCGAACCCGAAATCTACAAAAAAATAGCGAAACTGCTCGACGAGAAGCGCTTCGACCGGGAAGCATTCATAGGAGCAGCCGTCGCCGAACTGAAAGACGCATTGATTGAGGCGGGCATCAAGGGCGAGATTTCCGGCAGGCCGAAGCATATTTACAGCATTTACAAGAAAATGCAGCGCAAGAACCTCGGTTTCGAGGGTATTTACGATGTCAGGGCGATCAGGGTTCTGGTCGATGAGGTGAAGGACTGCTATGCCGTTCTCGGCATCGTTCACGACATCTGGACACCGATCCCGGGGGAATTCGACGACTACATCGCCAAGCCCAAGGAAAACGGCTACCGTTCGCTGCACACCGGGGTGTTCGGGCCTGAAGGCAAGGCGCTCGAAGTCCAGATCAGGACTCACGACATGCACCGTGCCTCGGAAATGGGGGTCGCCGCGCACTGGCATTACAAGGAAGGGGGGAGGCGCGATTTCCGCTTCGAGGAGAAGCTCGCCTGGCTGAGGAAGCTGCTCGGCTGGCGCGACGATCTGGGCGAATCGTCCGAATTTGCCAGGCAGGTCAGGGAAGGATTGTTCCGCGATTCCGTCTATGTTCTGACGCCGCAGGGCAAAGTCGTGGACCTTCCGCAGGATGCGACGCCAGTGGATTTCGCCTATCATGTTCACACCGAGCTCGGCCACCGCTGCAGGGGGGCGAAGGTGGACGGCGCCATCGTCCCGCTCAATACGCCTTTGAAAACCGGGCAGCGCGTCGAAATCATCGCCGCAAAGCAGGGCGGCCCGAGCCTGGACTGGCTCAATCCGGAACAGGGCTTCGTCAGGAGTTCCCGTGCCCGGGCCAAGATCAGGCAATGGTTCAACAGCCGGAATGTCGAGGCGGCCATGGCTCAGGGCAGGCTTCAGCTCGAGAAGGAGGCAAGGCGCGCAGGCCGCAGCGGATTTCCGCTCGAAAAAATGGCCGGGCATTTCAATTTCCAGAAATCCGAAGAATTCCTCGTCGAAGTCGGGAGGGGAAACATCACCCGCCGCCAGATCCAGTCGGCTCTCAGGGAAGAAACTCCGGAGGTCGAGAGGCTGCCGGTATTGAAAACCAGGGCGTCCGGAAGTTCGGGAGACGTGCTCGTGGTGGGCGTGGACAAGCTGCTCACGGTGCTTGCCAAATGCTGCAAGCCCATGCCGCCCGACGAAATCGTCGGATTCGTCACGCGGGGACGCGGGGTCATGATCCACAGGAAAAATTGCATCAATGTGCCTCACCTCGAAGAGGCCAGGCTGCTGGAGGCGCAATGGGGGCATCAGGCGGGGAAATTCCCGGCCGATATCGCCATTGTCGCTCTCGACAGGCAGGGACTGCTTCGGGACATTTCGGACATCCTGGCTCGCGAGCGGATCAACGTGACGGCTACCCGCTCGATGAGCAGGAAGGACAATGCCAGCATGCGGTTCACCCTGGAAGTTTCCGATCTTCAGGAATTGCGCAAGGTGCTCGGCATGATCACAGGGGTTCCGGGCGTTGTACAGGCGGTGCGCCGATAGGTTAAGATTGCCTTGTCGAACGGAGTTCAGCGATAACATGGATCTGGATACTGTCTACATCAGGACTGAAAAAGGCGACGCCGAGCTCGCCAACGACCAGTTCGCGCTCGAGCTGCACGACATCCTGTCGCGCGTGGACGGCATGATGAGCGCAGGCGAGATGATGCAGGACGGCTGGACGCAGGCGAATTTCGAAGCTTCCTTGCAGGAACTCCTCGACGGGGGTTATATCCAGCCTCTTCCAGCCGTGGAAAATTCGGACGAGGGGCATGAATATTCCGAAGAAGAATTCGCTCCCGGAAAAAGCAAGTTCGCGAGATCCAGGCGGACCCTCATCGCCAGCGTGCTTTTTCTCGACATCGTCGAATACACCAGGAAGCCTGTCGCCGACCAGTTCAGGATCAAGGAGGAATTCAACAAGCTGGTCTACGAGCTGGTCAGGGAAATTCCCGATGACGACCGCATCATCATCGATACCGGGGACGGTGCGGCACTCGGCTTTCTTGCGGATCCCGATCGGGTGCTCTCCATCGCCGTCAATTTGCGCCTGGCCCTGGAGGCGAGCCATCCGGATTTTCAAGTCAGGATGGGGATCAACCTGGGGCCTGTGAAGCTCGTCGCCGACATGAACGGCCGTGAAAACCTGATCGGGGACGGCGTCAACGATGCGAACAGGGTGATGGGTTTTGCAAACGGCAACCAGATCCTGGTTTCGCGCTCTTTCTTCGACGTGGTGAGCCGGCTTTCGAAGGAAAACCAGGGTCTTTTCAAATACCAGGGCGTTCACAGGGACAAGCACAGGCGCGAGCATGAAATTTACGAAGTGGTCGCGGAGAGAGCGGACGAAGAACAGGTAAGGGAAAAAACCCAGGAAGAGATCAAGGCTGAAAGGCTGGAGAAGATGAGGGCCAGGCTCGATGCTGCGGCGAAGGCCGAAGCCGAGGCCGAAGCGGCGAAGCTGGCCCGGGAAAGGATCAGGGAGGCGGCCGAAACGGAAATGCGCAAGAAGGCCGAAGCCAGGATGCTGAGCGAAAGGGCGCCTGTCCAGAAGCCGTTCCCGATCAGGGCCATCCTGGCCGCTTCAGCGGTTTTCCTCGTAATATTCGTTGCGATCCTGCCCTTCGTTCCGCTCGAATTCCTGGCAAGGCATGTCGCTTCATCTCTGGCCAACCAGACCCAGGAAACGGTGACCATAGAATCGGCGTCCTTCTCGCTTTTCCCTACGCCCAGGATCAATCTGAAACAGGTTTCGATCGGGGGGAATCTCAGGATTTCCAGGGCGAGCGAGATCCTGTTCGCAGACACGGTTCTGTTCGAAGGGGTCGCCGCGGACCAGGATGTCCTCAGGAAGATTCCGGAATGGGGCGGGTTGGCCAGGAAAATCGAGTTGAACAATGTCACCCTTTCCCTGGAAGGCCGGCCTCTTCCTGCGTTTTCCGGGGGAGTCGATCTGGGCAGTGACGGTTCGTTCAGGCATGCGCACATACAAAGCGGCGGGATGAGCGCGGAGATCTCGCCCGGTTACAGGATCGATCTTGACGCGAAGAACTGGGCGCTGCCTTTCGGGCCGCAATGCCCCTGGACGGAAATTCATGCCCGGGCCGTCGCGAGCGACGGCGAGGTGAAGATATTGTCATGGGATGCCTCGGGATACGGAGGGGAATGGTCGGGTTCCGGAAGCATTGCCTGGGGAGAGCCTTGGCGCGCGAGCGGGAGATTCAAGGGCAAGAATCTCGATATCGGGAATCTGATGCCTTTCTTTTCGGCCAATGCAAAAGTGGCGGGCACGCTTGAATTCGATGCGGCCATGGCCTCCATTGCCCCGAATTTCTCCGGTCTTTTCGATTCCCCCCGCTTCAATGCCGCTTTCAGGATCAGTGACGGGAAGATCGGAAACATCGATATCTCCCAGGCCATCAGGTCGCCTTCTCCCGGCGGAACACGGGGAGGGGAAACGAAATTCGACGCGCTTTCCGGCGCGCTTTCCGCTTCGGGGAAGGATTACCGCTACGACCAGATGAAAATGACTTCGGGCCTGATGAAGGTTTCGGGGGGATTCGTTTTGCGAGAGGGAAATCTCTCGGGAAGAATGAACGTTTCCCTGGACCGGGTGTACCCCCCCTTAGCGCTTGACGGCAGCCTTTCCGACCCGGTCATTCGCTGATTTTTCGAGGAAGGCCGTTATTTCCTCGTGAACGGCCTTTTCCCCCTGATCGTAAAGGAAATTGTTCGGGTCGAATTGCCGGGCGAGCATGCCCAGGGCCACGAAATAAACCACGCCGATTGCAGCGCCAGTCCAGTAGCCCTGGAAGAGATTGACGATCGCGACAAGCGTGCCCGAGAGATGCAGCACGACCGTCGCGCGCCCGAAATCCTTCGCTGCATGGGGCATCGAGTAATAATGCCCGTAACGCTCCAGCATGGCATTGGCGGCATCGGAAAGCTTCTTCGAGCGCAGATCCTTCTTCCTGGCTTTCAGTCCGGAAAGCGGGATGAGCAGCAGCAATGCGCAAAGGACGAGCGTCGCCCAGCTCCAGGTTTTCGCGAAAAAAGCCGCGCCCAGGGCGGTCAGGCCGGCCAGGATGGAAATATAGAAGAACATCCGGGAACTATGCCAGAGGCCGAAAAAGACGTCAAATTCGACCAATCGAGCAGGTCGGGGTCACACACAGGTCGGGGTCAGATACCGTCTTGGATGTCAAGCATAGGCTGATCCGATTTTAGGGTCGAAAGGCCTGCCTGAGCGCAGCACGCCATACATGATGTGGACGAGCTTGCG
>JAJZVB010000160.1 GCA_021845885.1 Pseudomonadota bacterium | reverse complement strand
CGAGATGCTCTTCAGGCAGGCCGGGGCCGAACTGCCTGACGACCTGTTCAGTCCTGACCAGGCGAAGCGATCTGAGATGCTGTCCTTCGATGACTTTCCGGATCATCAGCGTGCGGTTCTTGGGTTCGGAAATCATGCCGGTTTCCATCAGCATATTGGCCGAATCGATCACCTGCATGGCAGTCGATTCAGCCCTTTTCCGCACGTTTTCCATGATGGAAGATTTCATCTGCCGGTAGACGATGCAGGTGGCGATGACCAGCACGATGAAGAGAATGGGCTGGATCTTGAGCTGCAGGGAAAGGTTGCCGAACCATCGCAGCAGGGAAAACGCCTTTCTCGGCGGATTGAGAGCCCGGTAAAGCGTTTCGGCTTTCTCGATTTCCATCCCGGATGGGCTTTTCTGCAGCGAAAGATAGCCCGTGACCCTGCCCTGATGCATGATCGGCGTGATGGTGGCCCGGACCCAGTAGGCATGGCCGCTCCTGTTTCTGTTTCTGATCAGGCCGCGCCAGGGATGCCCCCCTTGCAGCGTTTTCCAGAGGTCGGCGAAAACCCATTTCGGCATGTCCGGATGGCGGAGGAGGCTGTGCTTCTTGCCCAGCAACTCTTCCTTCGAATAGCCGGCAAGACGGGCGAACGGGTCGTTGACATAGGTGATATGGCCTTCAAGGTCGGTTTGCGAGACCTGTATTTCCGATTCGGCAATGTCTTGAATCGACGCATTCATGGTTTATCTCATTTGCGGCAGTGGAAAGCCGAGGTGATATCCCTGCGCGTAATCCACCCCCATTTTCCTGAGTTCTGCAAGGATTTCGGCTGTTTCGACGAATTCGGCGACGGTCAGGATGTTGAGTCCCTGGCAAAGCCTGATCAGATTGTGCACGAGGGTATGGTCGACCTTGGAATTGAGGATGTTGCGAACAAATGCGCCGTCCAGCTTCACATAGTCGAAATGCAGTTCCCTGAGATAATGGAAGGAGTTGTAGCCGCTTCCGAAATCGTCAAGGGCGAAGGAGAAGCCTTTTTTCCGCAGGTCGGAAAGGAACTTGCGCATATGGGTCATGTCCCCGATCGCATCGCGCTCGAGGATCTCGAAAATGACGAGGTGGGGAGGAATGCGGTATTCGCCGCACAATTGCTCGGCAAAGCCTAATACACCCCTTCCCTGGATTTCCTGCGCGGAAAGATTGATGAAGAGCCTGGAATCATGGCCTTCGGCGATTTTGGCCTTCAGGTCGGAAAGCGCCTTGCTGATGATGGCCCTGTCGAGTTCGCGCCCCAGGCCGTAGCGCTCTATGGTTTCGATGAAAGAAGCGGCCGGGACGGTTTCGCCTCCCGGTTCGACGAGCCTCGCCAGCGTTTCGTAAGCGAAAATGGCGCCCGTCCTGCAATCGATGATGGGCTGGTAATAGGGGAAAACCCTTTCCTCTTTCAGTGCATTCCTCAGCGTTTCGACGAAATTCCGCGTCCCCCTGTTCGCCTGGATATGATCGTCAATGGCATCGAGCACGCAGGTGCCGTCCTTGCCCATTTCCTTGGCGCGATAAAGCCCGAGGTCGACGCCCGTCATCAGATCCGATGCATTCTTGGCGTCTTCAGGATAGGTCACGATCCCAATCGAGGTGGTGATGTGGAACTGTTTGCCGTCCGTGCCCTCGAAGGCGATCTTGCGCAATGCCATTCTCAGCTTTTCGGCCACCACGAAGGCGTTTCCCTTGTCCGTTTCGGTCAGAACGATCGCGAATTCGTCCCCGCCTATCCGCGTGACGAGATCCCCCTTGCGCACGAAGGCGTGCATCGCCTCGGCGGCCAGCCTCAATACAGTATCGCCGCAGGGATGGCCGTAGGCATCGTTGACATCCTTGAAATCGTCGAGATCGAGCATCAGGATCGAGAATTCGTGATTGTGCCGCTCGGACCGGCCTATTTCGTATTCGAGCATTTCGTTGAAATAGCGCCGGTTGTGCAATCCCGTGAGCGGATCGTGGGTCGAATAGTATTCGAGTTCGGCGAGTGTCTTGCTCAACACCTTGCTCGACCCCACCACCATCACCATCACGGCCAGAATGGAACGGATCACGCTCGCCTCCTGGGGGCTCAGCTTCTGCACCGATCCGTATGCGACGCCCAGGAGGCCCGCCAGGTTGACCGTTTCGAGCTCGGGGATAGAAACCGACACTGTGATCATTTCGATATCCTCGATGGTGTCGAATTTTTCCGGGATGGGGATGTGGAATTCCTCGATGTCGAGCGGGGCATCGACGGGCAGACCGAGCTGCCCGATCATTTCCTTGGCCAGCTTTTTCCTGACGGAAATCTTGATCTCTTCCGAATAGGCTCCGAGGTAGTAGATGAAAAGGGAGAGTCCATGCTCTTCGGAAAAGGCGATGAAGAAGAAATTGAAGGGAAAGATGGAGCGGAATCCCGTCAGGATTTCCTGGACGAAAGCCTTCCACTGCGAGACCTTTTCGTGGGAAAGGATGATGTTCTCGAGAACGCGGCTCTGGCGCTCGAAAAGATCCTTCTCGATCAAAGTGCCGACCAGCTTTTCCGCAGTCTGGTTGAATTCAAGCAGGATCTGGCGAAGATGCTCGCCGTTCTTCTGCCATTGCCTCTCCCGCTCATTCAGGAGCAGGGCAAGGGCGGTATCCAGATTGACGCAGCGGATTGTCGCGCTTTTCAGGCAGGAGGCGATTTCCTTCTTCTCCGCGTCGGAAAGACTGCTTCCCTCGATCTGATGCATGCATTTCATGAGATCGACCTCGATCTCGGAATTGACGGTGTGCACCAGATGCCCGACATTCTGTGAGAAAAGGTTCGTCCTCGTCTGGTTCTCCAGAAGGAAGGCGAATTTTTCCAGGACGTCCTGACGCATCTCCTCGATGTTCCTGGGCGAGAGCGAAAAGATCGAGGCGCCCATCAATTTTCCCCTGTTTCGAACACTCCGCTGCCCTTCATCAGATCGATTCCGCAGCGAAGCTCCCTGAACCAGGCGAGGAAATCGTTCACGGCTTTCCCGCGGTAGATCGGTCCGTGCTGCGGGGCGATCATGTTGATGTCGAGTTTCGAGACGGCATCCACCCAGATTCTCGCCGCCTTGTTCGAGCACATGTAGCGCTTGTGGAAGGGTTCGA
>JAJZVB010000041.1 GCA_021845885.1 Pseudomonadota bacterium | reverse complement strand
ATGGGCAGAGGATCCAGGGGCGCTCTGGGCGGCGAGACGCGCCCTTTCCCCCTTGCTGCGCGACATCGCGCCGAAGAAGATCAACGAGGACATCGTCGTTCCCGTCTCGAACCTTCCCGAACTGCTCAGGGGGCTGGAAGCTTTGAGCCGGGAATACGATCTCGCCAATGTCAATTTCGGTCATGCCGGAAACGGAAACATCCATGTGAACCTGCTAATCGATCCCGACGACGGAAGGCAAATGGAGCGGGCCGAGCTCTGCCTGGAAAAGGTCTTCGATCTCGTGCTGTCTCTCAAAGGCACGCTTTCAGGCGAGCACGGCGTGGGAAGGGAAAAGATGCGCTTCGTGCCCAAAGAGATCGACGAGCCGACCTTGAATCTCATGAAGGCCATCAAGTCGGTTTTCGACCCGAAAGGGATACTCAATCCCGGGAAGCTTTTTCCCTGACGGAATCAAATGCTGGCGTTGCTTTGAATTCGGAATGGATTTATAGTGCGAAATGACCACGGGCACCGGGTGGATGGCCGGGATTCCGGATCTCAATATGAAAAGATTGATGACGTTTTTGAATACCCCCGTGGGGGCGGCGAGCGCGCTGGGTTTGATCGTTCTGGTGAGCGCGATTCTGGTCACGCTGCTGACCGAAGGCTTCGCCTTCCCCCCCAAAGGGAAATCGTTTCCGGAGGCCTGGGTGTTCATCGATCCCATCATGCTCACCGCGCTCGTTTCCCCCGCCTTCTATCTTCTGATCTTCAGGCCGATGCACAAGCAGCAACTGGACAAGTTGCGCATCAACGAGCAATTGACCGCCTTGATCGAGGCCATCCCCGATGCGATTTTCCTGAAGGATGGCGAGGGGCGCTGGCTGGTCATCAATGAACCGGCCAGGCAGATGTTCCAGCTGCGCGACCTTCCCTGGCAGGGCAAAACCGAGATGGAACTGGCGGAACTGCAGCCGGCATTCCGCGCAGCGCACGAGGGTTGCCTGGCGGGCGACGAACGGGCTTGGCAGGCCGGGCAGCTGCTGGTGGGAGAAGAAAGCTTTGCCGATGCAGCGGGCCGATACGTGATCATCGAGACGCGCAAGGTGCCGATGTTCGACGAGGCGGGTCGACGCAAGGAATTGATGGTCATCGGACGCGACATCACCGAGCGCAGGAAGGCGGAAAAGGAGCTGCTTGCGCTCAAGGAAGACCTGGAAATCCGCGTAATGGAACGGACATCGCAACTCGAAGCCGCCAACAAGGAACTGGAGGCGTTTTCCTATTCGGTCTCGCATGACCTGCGCACGCCGTTGCGTGCCATCGACGGGTTCTCCCGCATCCTGCTGGATGACCATGCCGGCAAGCTGGACGAAGAAGGCCGTCGGCTGCTCAACGTGGTGCGGGACAATACCGGCCGGATGGGGCAGCTCATCGACGACATCCTGAGATTCTCCCGCACCGGTCGGGTGGGAATGACTTTTTCCGAAATTGACATGGAGAGTCTGGCCCATGCGGTTTTTGAAGAACTCCGGCCCGCCGGCGGCAGGCTGCAGCTGGAAATCGAACCTATGCCCCCGGCCAGGGGAGACAACGCCATGATGCATCAGGTATTCGTCAACCTGCTGTCCAACGCCATCAAGTTCAGCCGCTCCAGGGAGACCGCCAGGATCAGGGTGGGCGGTTCCATCGAGGGGGATGAAGCCGTTTATTATGTGAAGGATAATGGCGTCGGTTTCGACATGCAGTACGCTGGCAAGCTGTTCGGCGTGTTTCAGCGCCTGCATGGGATGGACGAATTCGAAGGCACCGGCATCGGACTCGCCATCGTCAAGCGCATCGTCACCCGCCACGGCGGGCGGGTGTGGGCGGAAGGCAAGGTCGACGAAGGCGCGACCATTTATTTCGCTTTACCCAATGAGACAGGTCATGGATGATACGATGAAAGAGGTGGAAATCCTGCTGGTGGAGGACAACCCGACCGATGCGGAACTGGCGATCCGGGCGCTGAAGAAAAACAATTTCGCCAACAAGCTGGTGTGGGTGAAGGACGGCGCGGAAGCGCTGGATTTCATCTTTGCCACCGGCGCCTACGCACAGCGCAGCATGGCGAACGCGCCCAAGGTCATCCTGCTGGACTTGCGCCTGCCCAAGGTGGACGGCATGGAAGTGCTGCGCCGGGTCAAGGACGACGCGCGCACCAAGACCATTCCCGTGGTGGTGCTGACCTCGTCCAAGGAAGACAGGGATGTGGCGGAGAGTTACCAGTTCGGCGTCAACAGCTACATCAGCAAACCCGTGGAGTTCAACGAATTCGCCAGGACGGTAGCCGAGTTGGGGCTTTACTGGCTGCTGGTCAACAGTCCGCCGCTGACGGCGAGGTAATCATGGAGCAGGCGGCCATGAACCGCGAGCTGCGTGTCTTGATGCTGGAAGACATGCCCGCCGATGCGGAATTGGCAGGGCGCGAACTGCGCAAGGCCGGCATCGCTTTCACTTCGCTGCGCGTGGAAACACGGGATGCGTTCACCCGGGCGCTCGAAGTATTCCATCCGGACATCGTCCTGTCGGATTACAATCTGCCCGACTTCAACGGCATGGCTGCGTTGGAGATCGTGCAGCGCGGCCATCCGGAAGTGCCGGTGGTCATGGTCACTGGCGCGCTGTCCGACATCGAGGCGGTGGAATTGATCCATGCGGGCGCCAGGGATTACGTGCTGAAAGATCACCTGGTCCGGCTGGCGCCTGCGGTACAGCAGGTTTTGTCTGCGGAGCGGGGCGCCCGCGCGCGCAAGGCGGCAGAGAAGGCGCTGCGCGAGAGCGAAGCGAAGTTCCGTGCGCTGGTGGAATCCACCAGCGACTGGATATGGGAGATCGATGAGCAGGCTGTTTACACTTATGCCAGTCCGCAGGTGTATGGCCTGCTGGGTTATACCGCCGGAGATCTGATCGGCAAGACGCCATTTGACTTGATGCAGCCGGACGAGGCGGCGCGGGTCAAGGAGAGATTCAGCGCCATTGCGAGCGAGAGGAAACCGTTCCGGCTCCTGGAAAACGCCTATCTGCACAAGAATGGCCGGGTGGTTTTTCTGGAAACCAGCGGCGCGCCCATGTTTGATGCCCAGGGTGTTTTCAGGGGATACCGCGGAATCGGCCGCGACATCACGGAACGCAAGCAGGCGGAGCTGGAACTGCGCATCGCCGCCACGGCTTTCGAGACGCAGGAAGGCATCCTGATTACCGATCGGGACAAGCACATCCTCCGGGTCAACCAGGCCTTCACCCGTTTGACCGGCTACAGTGCCGCTGAATCGATAGGCAGGACCCCCGCCATGCTCAAATCCGGGCGGCATGACGAAGCATTTTACCGCTGCCTGTGGGAAACCCTCACCCGCGACAAATACTGGCAGGGAGAGATCTGGAACCAGCGCAAGAATGGCGAGATTTTCCCGGAATGGCTGACCATCACCGCCGTGCTGGATGCGGATGGACAGGTGACGCATTATGTCGGGGTGTTTTCCGACATCACGCTACGCAAGGAGGCGGACGAGAAAATATACCGGCTTGCTTTCTATGACCCGCTCACCGGGCTGCCCAACCGGCGTCTGTTGATGGACCGTTTGCAGCAGGCCATGGCCTCTGGCGCTCGCAGCCAGCGCGAGGGGGCGCTGCTGTTTCTCGACCTGGACGATTTCAAAACACTCAACGATACCCGCGGTCACGACATCGGCGATCTGCTGCTGATCGAGGTCGCCGAACGCCTCCGGGACTGCGTGCGCGGCGGCGATACCGTCGCCCGTCTGGGCGGCGACGAGTTCGTCGTCATGCTCGAGGACCTGAGCGAGGACACCCAGCAAGCGGCAGCGGCAGCCCGGGATGTCGGGGAGAAGGTTCTCGCAGCCATCAATCAGCCTTTCGATCTCCAGGGGGTCGAATATCACGGCTCATCGAGTATCGGCATCAGCCTGTTCCGCGGCGGCGGGATCGGCATGGATGACCTGCTCAAGCACGCCGATACCGCGATGTATCAGGCCAAGGCATCGGGCCGCAACACCCTGCGCTTCTTCGATCCCGCCATGCAGGCGCAATTGGAGATGCGCGCCGCCCTGGCGGACGATCTGCGCCAGGCGCTGCCGCGTCGGCAATTCAAGCTCTACTACCAGATACAAGTCAATGAACAAGGCGTTGCGGGCGCCGAGGCGCTGCTGCGCTGGCAGCATCCCGAGCGGGGGCTGGTTTTGCCCATGGAATTCATCCCGCTCGCCGAGGAAACCGGCCTCATCGTGCCGATTGGGGCATGGGTATTGCAAATGGCTTGCGTGCAACTCAAGGCATGGCAAACCGATCCGCTCACCCGTCATTTGCAGCTTGCCGTCAACGTCAGCGCACGGCAGTTCCGTCAGCCGGATTTCGTCGAGCAGGTGCTCGACGTGCTGAAAAAAGCCGATGTCGATCCGCTCAGGCTCGGGCTCGAATTCGAACTGACCGAGTCCCTGGTGCTGCACGACATCGACGACAGCATCGGCAAGATGCAGGCGCTGCGCAATGTCGGCATCCGCTTCTCGCTGGATGACTTTGGCACCGGGCAATCCTCCTTGTCCTATCTCAAGCGCCTGCCGCTGGACCAGATCAAGATCGATCGGAGTTTTTTGTGCGATGTCGCCACCGACCCGAACGATGCGGCGATCGTCCGGACCATCATCGGGATGGCCGACAACCTCGGACTAAACGTCATTGCCGAAGGCGTGGAGACGGAACAGCAGCGCGACTTCCTCGAACGAAACGGTTGCCACGCATACCAGGGTCACCTGTTCGGCAAACCCGTGCCGATCGAGGCGTTCCGGGGCATGGTGTCGGGACTGCGGTCATGATCGCAACTTGCTAATCGCAATCGACTTCCTTCATTTCGCTGCCCGGGAATTTCCCGTGCAATGCTTCGATTCGAACCGCCTGGGTTTCCTCCAGATCATCGATCGAAAATACGATTTCTCCGCTGTCGCGTCTTCCGGAGGTTGCCGATTTGACTCCGCGGCTGCGAATGCTCGATGCATATTTCCTGGCGGCTTCTTCCGTCCTGAAAATGCCGAGAGAGATCGCATATTGCCATTTCCCGCTGTCCTGGATGAGGAAGTGATCCCTGATGCCGAGATCATCAAGCGTTCCGATCGCATCGAGCGCTTCCTGCTTCGTCCTTTTCGGCGGAATGTAGGCCCAATAGCCCAGCTTGTCCGGCTTGCGCAGGATCTGCTCCCTCACCGTGCCTGACGGAACGAGCGTCTTGAGGGCGGCCCTTGCCTTTTCGAGGGCATCTCCTGAAAAAGTGCCCCACTTGTAACAGACTTTCTTGACGGGGGGGGGCGCAGATTGGGGAATCGGCGGCGGCTGGGGCTGAATGGTTTGCGGCTGCGCGATCCTGATCTTTTCGGGGTGGATCTGCTGCCTTGCCAGGAGATTGGGGGATTCCTTTTTCCCGAATTGTCCCCAAAGGGCGAGAGCGAGATTCGCCGCCAGCAGGATGAAGAAAAGCCATTTCATGGGGCATGTTCCGATATTTCAGCCAGCCCTTCGAGCACGAGATTATCCGTTATCCTGACTCTCGCTCCTAAGTGGGGAAGAAGCAGCGCCGCATCCCCGCCGAAAATCAGGCATTCGGGGTTGCCCTGCAATCTCGAAATCTTTTCTATAGCGCCGGAAAGGGCGAGGATGGCGCCGGACAGCACGGCATCATCGGTATTCTTGGCGGGAAAGGCGAAATGCCCTTCACCGGGTTCCAGGCATGTCGTCCTGCTCAGCGAATCGAGCATGGTCGCGAGGCCCGGCATGATGAATCCGCCTTCGAAATTCCCTTCGTCGTCCAATATGTCTACAGTCAATGCAGTGCCCGCTGCGATGATTATCCCGCCATCCGGGAGCAGCTTTTTCGCAGCGATCAGGGCTGCCCAGCGGTCCGAACCGAGCCTGACAGGGTCTGGATAGCCATTTGTCACGCCGCACCGGGAAGCGCTCGCCCTGATCCATTCGAATCTTGTGCCCGGAAGCAGGGCTTCGAGCGAATCTTGAACTGCCTTTCCTGCAACATTCGATCCGATTGCGCAGCAGGGGGGCAGTTTTTTCCAGACGGAGGCGAGTTCGTCCAGTTCGCCGTGCACTGAATTTCCCAGGGCGAGCCAGTTTCCCGCTTCGCGCAGCCCCCATTTTATCCTGCTGTTTCCGCAATCGATGAGGAGCTTTTTCAAGCCATTCCCCTGAGGCTGACCTCGCCCGAAGCGAAGGAAAGCTGGCCTTTCCCGGTTTCGAGCAGGATTTCCCCTCTTTCATTCACGCCGATCACTCTCCCTTCCTCCATTTTCCCGGAAGGCAGTCTGAGCCTCACGGGTTTGCCCTGGTAGACATGGCATTCGGACCATTCCTCCCTGAAAGGGGAGAATCCTTCCCTTTCGAATTGCTCAAGGATATCATGAAGTTCTGAAAGAATGGCGACGAAGAGCCGGTTCCTTCCCGGCTTGCATGCGGAAATGGCATCGATGCAGGTGACAGCCTGGTCGATGCTTTCCCTGGCTTTTTCCGAAAGGCTGAAATTGACGCCTATGCCGATCACGACGAAGGTCGGGCCCAGCATGTCCCCCTTCACTTCGATGAGTATTCCCCCGAGCTTCCGGAACTGGTGGAGCAGATCGTTCGGCCATTTGATGAAAATCTCGATTCCGCAGGCTTGCATGGCCCGCTTCAATGCGAGGCTCGTTGCGAGGCCGAGTCCGGAGAGGAATCCTGCGCCGCGATCGAACTGCCAGGCGATCGAGAAGGTGAGGGATCCTCCCAGTTCGGCCTCCCATTTCCTTCCCATCCTGCCCCGCCCGCAGGTCTGCAATTCGGCGGCGAGGACCTTGCGGTGGGGGGCGTTCGTTCTCAACAGTTCAGAATTGGTCGAATCGACCACATCCCGGATTTCGATGTCGAAGCCCTTGTTTCCCAGCTTCTCCATGCAAGCTTCGCGCTCCATCCATTCGAAAGGCCGATTCATCCTGTAGCCCCGCCCCCTGATCCTGTCGAGTTCGATGCCCGCAGCTTCTATGGCTTTTGCCGCATTGCACAGGCTCGCCCTCGACACGTCCAGTCCTTTCGCGATGTCTTCCCCGGAATGGAACTGGCCGTCGGAGAGGATGCGCAGCATGGAAAAGGCGAGCGGCGTCATCGCCTTCAAATGATGCCGAGGGTCGTTTTCTGCAAATCGACGATCCGCCTTATCCCGGTTTGCGCAAGTTCGAGCATGGCGTCGAGTTCGGCCATGGAAAAAGGGGATCCTTCCGCCGTGCCCTGGACTTCGACGAGACCCCCTTTGCCTGTCATGACGACATTCATGTCGGTGTCGCATTCGGAATCTTCAAGATAGTCGAGGTCGAGGACGGGCTTGCCCCGGTAGATGCCGACGGAAACGGCTGCGACGCAATCGGATACGGCTTCGATCTTCTGCGCGCAACGCAGGGCGTCGTAAAGCGCGACGAAGGCGCCGCTGATGCTGGCTGTACGGGTTCCGCCGTCGGCCTGGATGACGTCACAGTCGATCTTGACGGTGCGCTCGCCCAATATTTCCAGGTTCGTGACCGCGCGCAGGCTCCTGCCGATCAGCCTCTGGATTTCGTGGGTCCTGCCCGACTGCTTTCCCGATACCGCCTCGCGCTGCATGCGGCTTCCTGTGGAGCGCGGAAGCATGCCGTATTCCGCAGTCAACCAGCCCCTGTTCTTTCCTTTGAGAAAGGCGGGCACGCCTTCTTCGACGGAGGCCGTGCAGATCACGCGGGTGTCGCCGGCTTCGATCAGAACCGACCCTTCGGCATGCCTGATGTAGTTCCGGGTGATTTTCAGGGGGCGGATCTGGCTGGCCTCTCTCTGGCTCGGACGCATTTTGGCCTCTCTTTGATTCGGGGCTACATTATATCCCAGCTTCCGCTCTCCAATAGCGTCTCGAATTTTTCGGCCGGGACGGGCTCGCTGATCAGGTATCCCTGCACCTCGTCGCAGCCTTCCTCCCTCAGGAATCGAAGCTGGTCCATGGTTTCAACGCCTTCCGCGATCACTTTCAGGCGCAGGTTGTGTCCCATGATGATGATGGTCCTGATGATGGTGGCGTCGTCCTGGTTGATGGCGATGTCCCGAACGAAGGATCGGTCGATCTTCAGCTTGTCGATGGGAAAGCGCTTGAGATAGGAGAGGGAGGAATAGCCCGTTCCGAAATCGTCGATGGAAAGCATCAGCCCCATTTGCTTGATGTCCCGGAGCGTGCCGATGGTCGCATCGGCGTCTTCCATGATGATTCCCTCCGTCATTTCGATTTCGAGAAGGTGCGGGGGGAGGCCGGTGTCTCTCAAAATCTTCCTGACGGTGTCCGCGAAGTCCTTCTGCCGGAACTGCATGGCTGAAAGGTTGACCGCGACGGGAACGGCGGGAAGCCCGGCTTCCCACCAGATCCTGTTCTGGCGGCAGGCGGACATCATCACCCATTCGCCTATGGCGACGATCGCGCCGCATTCCTCCGCGACTGGAATGAATGTGGACGGGGGAACGAAGCCCCTTTCAGGGTGCTTCCAGCGCAACAGCACTTCCATCCCCACGATTTTCCGCGTGCCGATGTCGATTTGCGGCTGGTAATGAAGGACGAATTCCCCGCGCTTCAACGCGAGCTTCAGGTCGCTCTCGAAGGAAAGCTGTTCGAAGGCTTTCGCGTTCATGTTTTGCGTGAAGAACTGGAAATTTCCCCGCCCCAGATCCTTGGCATGATACATCGCCGCATCGGCATTCTTGATCAGCGCCGCATGGCTTTCGCCGTCTTCGGGATAGAGGCTGATGCCTATGCTCGGGGTGGTGACGATTTCCTGCCCCTCGATCAGGACGGGTTCGGCCATGACCTCGAGTACTTTCTGGGCGACATGGGCGGCGTCATTGGCTTCCCTGATGCCGTTCAGGACGATCACGAATTCGTCGCCGCCCAGGCGGGCCACCGTGTCCATGCCGCGTGTGCATTGCCTCAGCCGGTTCGCCACGGCCTGCAAAAGCAGGTCCCCGGCGAAGTGGCCGAGCGAATCGTTGACGTTCTTGAACCTGTCGAGATCGAGGAAGAGCACGGCGAGCCTTTTTCTTTGCCTTTTTGCGGAGGCGATGGCCGAATCGAGGCGTTCGTTCAGCAGGGACCGGTTGGGCAGATTGGTCAGGGCGTCGTAATGCGCGAGATGCTTGATCTGCTCGAAGGAAGCCTTGCGCTCGGTGATGTCCGAAAAGAGCGCGATGTAATTCGTTATTTCCCCCAGGTCATCCCTGACGAGATGGATGGAGGCCCATTTCGGGTAAATTTCCCCGCTCTTTCTCCTGTCCCAAATTTCCCCCTGCCAGTTTCCCGTTGAAAGCAGGGTTTGCCACATCATGCGGTAGAAGCTGGTCTTGTGCCTGCCCGACTTCAGGATCCGGGGACTCCTCCCCGCCACTTCGCTTTCGGCATAGCCTGTGATGTTGGTGAAGGCCTTGTTGACCTTGATGATGTTGTTCCTGCTGTCGGTGATCATGATGGCTTCCAGGCTGCTCACGAACACCTGCGCCGAGAGCCTGAGCTGATCCTCGATTTCTTTCTGGCTGGTGATGTCCTCGGCCAGTCCTGCGATCCTGATGACCTGCCCTTGCTCGTTCCTCACGGGAAAGGCCCTGTCCCTGACCCATCTGACCGCTCCGTCTTTCTTGACGATCCTGTAGGTCTCGTCATAGCTTCCCTGCTGCATTTTGGGAAGGACCGAAAGAATGCGCAACCGGTCTTCGGGGTGTACGGCCTCCAGCATCGAATCGGGGGAAACCAGGCTTTCCGGCGAATAACCCCATATGGATTCGGAGGCCGGGCTGACGTAGAGCAGTCTCTTCCGGTCGCTGTCGGTCATCCAGAAAACCTGGTTGATGTTTTCCGCAAGCTGCCTGAATTTTTCTTCGCTGGTTTTCAGCTCGGATGCGTAGTCGCGGACCTGCCGGACGCTGACTTCCAGGCCGTCGGCGAGCGAATTGAAAGCGTTTGCGATGGCCCCGATTTCATCCTCCCTTTCGATCTCGACGCGTCTCGACAGATCTCCGTCGGCCTGCATGGCGCCCATCACCGCCTGCAGCGTCTTGACGGGGGCGATGAAGGATCTCAGGAGCAGGCCGATGACGACGAAGATCGTTGCCTGGAGCGCGATCTGGCCGAACCAGAGGAAGGCGTTGACGGTATCGATCTGTTTCTTTTCCCTGGAAAGATCCATGACGATGCTGGCTGCGCCGTTGACGCTCCCCACCTTGACATGGTGGCACATCAGGCAGTTCGTTCCCCGGAAATTGGCGCTCACGATGAAAGGGACGACCACTCTCACCGCAGGGGTGGGCTGTCCCAGATCGATCTGGCCGAAATAGGGTTTGCCTGTTTCGAGCACCCTGCGGTCTATATTGTCTTTCGCCTGTTCGTCAGGGAGACCGGGGCCGAATTGTTTTTTGACCTGTTCGGCCCTGATGATCCTGAGGCTCTCGATTCCCTTGGAGCTCCCCATTTTCGTGATGAAGAGCATGCGGTTGGCGGGATCCTGTATTTTCCCGGTCAGCATCAGCATGTTCATGCCGTTGATCACGCCGTCAGCGGCTTCTATGGCGCGGCTTTCCGTCGCTTGCGTGATCTGGCCCTCGAAATGCTTGAGGATCCATTTTTGCGCGATCAGCATGATGACGAGCAGGCAGGTCTGTATCAGGAGGTGCATCTTGATCTGGATGCCCAGCGAATGCCACCACTTCCCGATACGCTCTGCCTTGGCCATCATGTTAGATCGGCGGATAAGACTCCGCCGCCTTGCCTTTTTGCCATCGCTTTGTTATGTTTGCCCCATGGCAAAAATCATCCTCTTGGCTGTCATATTCTTCTTCGCCTATTCCATCATCAAGAAGCGCGCCCCGAAAAAGCCCGATCATCGACGCGGGGAATACATGGTTCGGTGCGCCCATTGCGGAATCCATCAGCCCGGAAGCGAGAGCATCGCTTCAGGCGATCTTTTCTACTGCTGCGAGGCGCACCGCCGGCTGCATGAACGATGAACAAGGTCAACCTTCTGCTTGTTTCTGAAGCAAATCCTGAAGACCTGTTCTGGCGTTTACTGAATTATTTTAACATCTATCGCGTCACGCTAGGCGGACTTTTCCTGACCGCCTTTCTCGCTTTCGGCGACAAGCTGGACTTCGGGATTCTCAATCCTTCCCTTTTCCTTTCGGCAAGCGCGGCCTATTCGCTGACTGGTATCGCCTTCATCGTGCCGATCGCGACGCGCCGCCCCGATTTCAACGTTCAGCTCGCCCTGCAGGTCTGCCTGGACATCCTTTTTCTCGTCGTGCTGATGCATGCAAGCGGCGGAATGCAGAGCGGAATCGGGCTGCTGATTCTGGTTTCGATGGCGGCATCGGGGCTGCTCAAGCAGGGGAGACTGATGCTATTCTTCGCTTCTCTTGCCAGCATCATGGTCCTGCTCGAGCATGGCTACGATTTCCTTTATCTCGGCGCCAGGACTACGCAATACGCGCAGGCGGGCATGCTTTCGATAGGCTATTTCGCCATGGGCGGATTGATGCGCGTGCTCGCGCAATCGAGCCGTGAAAGCGTCGAATTGGCGAGGAGGCGCGGCGCCGATCTCGCCAGCATGGAGCGGATCAATCACATGGTGATCCAGGAATTGCATGAAGGCATCATCGTCGTCGACGCCTCGGGCAGGATACTGAGCTGGAATCTTCAGGCCGAGAGCCTGCTCGGCCTGGCAGGACAGACGCTCATGGGCGCCAGTCTTGCCGATCTGGTTCCCCAGATTGCAAGGCTTTGGCAGGCCAGGGCGGAAAATCGCCCTGAAGAGGAAAGGCATGCCGTTCTCGACAATGGCATGAAAATCAGCGTCAGATTCCTGCCCGTCGACGGCAGCAGTTCGGTGATTTTTCTCGACGACTGGAGCCGGATCCAGGATCAGGCCAGGCAGATCAAGCTTGCAGCATTGGGCAGGCTCACCGCGAACATCGCGCACGAAATCAGGAACCCGCTTTCTTCCATCAGCTATGCAGCGGAATTGCTGCTCGAGGACACGGAAGGGGAGGCCGTCCAGTCCAGGCTGCTGCACATCATCCTGGAAAATTCCAAGCGGCTTGACAGCATGGTCCAGGATATCCTGCGCTTTAACAGGAAGTCCAGGGCCAATCCCGAGACATTCAGTCCCGAAAGCTTTTTCCCCACCTTCATCGAGCAGTTCTGTGAGATCCACAATGTGCCGCGCGAATCCTTCGTCCTCGAAATGCCGACCGTGCAGAACCTGATATTCGACAAGAGCCATCTGAACCAGGTGATGTGGAACCTTTGCCGCAACGCCTGGCATCATTCGAAGAAAGGGAAGGGAAGCATATACCTCGGCATCCATTCAGGGGATAAACCGGATGTCTTGAAAATTGATATCATAGACGACGGGCCCGGCATTCCCGAATCCTTGCAGGCGCAATTGTTCGAACCTTTCTTCACGACTTCCGAAGGAGGCACGGGGCTGGGCCTCTACATCGCAAGGGAAATTGCCGGGATCAATGGCGCGGAGCTCGACTATATCGACGACAAGGTGGGCGGCCATTTCAGGCTCAGGTGCAGGGGGGGAATTGATCAAGAGGAAGGAAAATGAAAGACGCGTGCTGATCGTCGACGACGAGCTTGACATTCTCGAGCTGCTCGAACTCGCCCTTCTGAGGATGGGACTGGAGGCTTCACGCTCGAAGAGCGTGAAGGGCGCGATCGAGCTGCTCGGCAAGCATCATTTCGACCTTTGCCTCACCGACATGAGGCTGCCCGACGGGGAGGGACTGGAGCTCGTCGAATACATAGGGAAGCAGCATCCTTCCCTTCCCGTCGCGGTCATCACCGCCCACGGCAGCCTGGACAATGCGATCGCGGCCCTGAAAGCCGGCGCGTTCGACTATCTGGCCAAGCCCGTCTCGCTCGACCAGTTGCGCAGCCTCATCAAATCCGCGCTCACCCTTCCGAAGGCGACCTCTGCCGAACCCGGAGGGCTGCAGGGGAATTCCCAGGCCATGACCCAGGTCAGGGAAATGATAGAGAAGCTCGCCAGAAGCCAGGCCCCCGTCTACATCAGGGGGGAATCCGGAAGCGGGAAGGAGCTTGCTGCGAGGCTGATACACGAAAAGAGCGCAAGGCGGGACAAGCCCTTCATCGCGGTCAACTGCGGGGCCATACCCGAGAACCTCATGGAGAGCGAATTCTTCGGCTACAGGAAAGGCGCCTTCACGGGAGCGGAACAGGATCAGGAAGGCTTCTTCCAGGCCGCCGACGGGGGCACGCTTTTTCTCGACGAAGTGGCCGATCTTCCCCTGCTGATGCAGGTGAAGCTGCTGCGCGCCATCCAGGAAAAGAAGGTGAGAAGGCTGGGCTCTTCGCAGGAGGAGGCGGTGAATGTCCGCATCATTTCGGCAACCCACCAGAGCCTTTCCGAATGCGTGGAAAAGGGCAGGCTGCGTCACGACCTCTATTACCGGCTCAATGTGATCGCCCTGCGCATGCCCCCCCTGAGGGAAATGCGCGAGGACATTCCGCTGCTCGCGCATGCGATACTCGACCGCATCAGTGCCGGAATGGGGTATTGCGAAATCAGCGCCGAAGCCCTTCATGCGCTTTCCCAGTACGATTTCCCGGGCAACGTCAGGGAACTCGAGAACATTCTGGAGCGAGCAGCCGCCCTCTGCTCGGACAATCTGATCACGCTCGAAGACCTCCAGCTCGAACCCGGGGAAGGGGAGGATTCCGTCGTCGAGGGGGAGCTTCCTTTGCAGGATTATCTCGACAGGGTGGAAAAGGAGGCGATCCTGGATGCGCTGGGCAAGACCCGCTTCAACCGCACCGCTGCCGCGAAGCTCCTCGGCGTGACCTTCAGGGCGCTGCGCTACCGCATGGAGAGGCTGGGCATCAAGTGATGGAACTCGACGAGCGAGGCCTGCTCCGGGGCGTTTCATTCATTCCCTCCCCCAATTTCGACGAAAGGCCCGAAGGGATTTCGATCGACCTGATCGTCATCCACAACATCAGCCTGCCCCCTGGAGAATACGGCGGGAACGGCGTGGTCGAACTCTTCACCAACAGCCTGGTTGAATCCGAGCATCCCTATTACACGGGAATCGCGGGCCTCAGGGTGTCCAGCCATTTCTTCGTGAGGCGCAACGGGGAAATCGTGCAATTCGTGCCGACGACCCAGCGCGCCTGGCATGCCGGGATTTCCTCGTTTCGCGGAAGGGAGAAATGCAACGATTTTTCCATAGGCATAGAACTCGAGGGAAGCGATTTTTCCCCCTTTTCGGAAGAACAATATGATTCGCTGAAGGCCCTCACGCTTTCCATTCTGGAAAAACACCCGCAATGCAGTCTTGCCGGGCACGCCGAAATTTCACCGGGAAGAAAAACCGATCCCGGGCCGTTTTTCGACTGGAACCGCTACAGGTCCTCGATTATAAATCTATCTTATTGATTTCCATTCTCTTTTTTTGTCATAAAAATAGTGTTGCGCTTTCTTCCGCGAGCCACTAGAATTTGTTTTTATCAGCGTGAACGGCACTACATATTGTGTTTGTTCCGCGTCGAATTACAACCACAGAGGGAGACGCCGCCATGCAGCTAGCCACAGGAAACCCCGCTTCGATGTCCAGGCCCATGACCCATGATACTGAAAATACGGCGGAGCAGCGCTACGAGCAATACAGGCTCATCAGGCGCAACGGCGCGGTCGTCGGCTTCGAGCCCTCCAAGATCATGGTGGCGCTGACCAAGGCGTTCATCGCCGTCAACGGCGGGCAGGGTGCGGCGTCCGCCAGGGTCCGGGAAGTCGTGGCACGATTGACGGACAATGTCGTGAATGCCTTGATGCGGCGCCAGCCCAACGGCGGGACTTTCCATATCGAGGACGTCCAGGACCAGGTCGAACTCGCCCTGATGCGCTCGGGGGAGCACGATGTCGCGCGCGCCTACGTGCTTTACCGCGAAGAGCGCGCGAAAGAGCGGGCTAAACAGGGAGCACCGATCCATCCCGTCCTGCATGCCCTGGACCATGGGAAGAAGATCCCGCTCGACATCCATTTCCTCAACGACATGGTGAAATCGGCCTGCGCCGGGCTCGAAGTCGATTCGATGGTCATTGCCGAATCGACCCTGAGGGACCTTTACGACGGCGTTCCCATGGAGGAGGTGCTGAAGTCCGCGATCCTTTCCTCCCGTGTGCTGATCGAGAAGGATCCCGCCTATGACTTCGTCACGGCAAGACTGCTCTTGAGGACAATCAGGAGCGAAGTGCTGGGAGAGGATGTTTCCCAGCAGGAAATGAAGGTCCGCTATGCCGAATATTTTCCCGAATTCGTGAAGAAGGGGGTGCAGGCCGAGCTTCTCGACGAGCGCCTGCTCCAGTTCGATCTTGCGAGGCTGGGGGCCGCGCTCGACGCCGACCTCGACCTCAATTTCCGCTATCTGGGACTTCAGACCCTCTACGACCGGTATTTCCTGCATGTTCAGGAAAAGCGCATAGAGCTTCCGCAGGCCTTCTTCATGCGCGTCGCGATGGGGCTTGCGTTGAACGAAGTGGACAGGGAGGCGAGAGCGATGGAATTCTATGCGCTGCTTTCGAGCTTCGACTTCATGAGCTCGACTCCGACCCTCTTCAATTCCGGAACGAGGCGCTCGCAGCTTTCCTCGTGCTACCTGACCACGGTGGAGGACGATCTCGACGCCATTTACGAGGCGATCAAGGAGAATGCGCTGCTTTCCAAATTCGCAGGCGGGCTCGGCAACGACTGGACCCGCGTTCGCGCGATGGGCTCCAGGATCAAGGGAACGAACGGCAAATCCCAGGGCGTGGTGCCCTTTCTCAAGGTGGTGAACGACACCGCGGTTGCGGTCAACCAGGGGGGGAAGCGCAAGGGGGCGGTTTGCGCCTATCTCGAGACCTGGCATCTCGACATCGAGGAATTCCTCGAGCTCAGGAAGAATACCGGGGACGACAGGCGCAGGACCCACGACATGAATACCGCGAACTGGATTCCGGATCTTTTCATGAAGCGAGTCATGGAAGGCGGGGAATGGACGCTCTTTTCCCCTTCCGACGTGCCCGACCTGCACGACAAGTTCGGGCGCGAATTCGAGCGCGCCTATGCGGGCTACGAATCCGACGTCGAGAGCGGGAGAATCAGGCTTTACAAGAAGATCCCGGCGCAGCAGCTCTGGCGCAAGATGCTGACCATGCTCTTCGAAACGGGGCATCCCTGGATCACCTACAAGGACGCCTGCAACATCCGCTCGCCGCAACAGCATGTCGGCGTGGTGCACAGCTCCAACCTCTGCACGGAGATCATGCTCAACACCAGCGAGGAGGAGATCGCGGTCTGCAACCTGGGCTCGGTCAACCTTTCCGCGCATCTCGCCAAGGACGGCAGGATCGACTTCGACAAGCTGAAGAGGACCGTGTCCACCGCGATGAGGATGCTCGACAACGTCATCGACATCAATTATTACGCGGTGAAGAAGGCCAGGAACGCGAACCTCAAGCATCGCCCCGTGGGCTTGGGCATCATGGGCTTCCAGGATTGCCTGCACATGCTGAGGATCCCCTACGCTTCCAATGAGGCCGTCGAATTCGCCGACAGATCCATGGAGGCCGTGGCCTATTGCGCCTACTGGGCCTCCACCGAGCTGGCGGAAGAGCGCGGCCGGTACAGCTCATTCAATGGCAGCCTTTGGGACAGGGGGATATTGCCTCAGGATTCCCTGAAGCTCCTGGCGGAAGAAAGGGGCGGGTATGTCGAAGTCGACGATTCGGAAACCCTGGACTGGAACGCATTGCGCTCGAGGATAGCGCAGTACGGCATGAGGAATTCGAACTGCATCGCGATTGCCCCCACCGCCACGATATCCAACATCGTCGGGGTTTCGGCGAGCATCGAGCCCACCTACCAGAACGTCTACGTGAAATCCAACCTTTCAGGGGAATTCACCATCACCAACGAGGATCTGGTGAAGGACCTGAAGGCGATCGGGCTCTGGGACGAGGTGATGATCGCGGACCTCAAGTATTTCGACGGCAGCCTTTCGAAGATAGACAGGATTCCCCAGGAAATCAGGAACCTTTACGCCACCGCCTTCGAGATCGAGCCGATGTGGCTCGTGGAAGCGGCATCTCGCCGCCAGAAATGGATAGACCAGGGGCAGTCGCTCAACATCTACATGGCAGGC
>JAJZVB010000040.1 GCA_021845885.1 Pseudomonadota bacterium | reverse complement strand
GTCGGGCTGCCTGCCGAAAGCCTCCATCATCTGCATCCTGGCTTCCCTTCCGATCACGGACTGGAAATCCCTGACCATCATCGGATAAGGGTGAGGGCCCGCCACCGTGCCGATGATGTAGAACGTATGCTCGACATGGGTCACCCAGTCCCTCATCGCCTCGTTCATGGCATCCTTCAGCGTCTTCGATCCGCCCTCGACAGGCACGACGGTCGCGCCCAGAAGCTTCATCCTGAAGACATTCGGGGCCTGGCGCTTGACGTCCTCGGCTCCCATGTAGATCACGCATTCCATGCCGTATCTCGCCGCAACCGTGGCAGTGGCCACCCCGTGCTGCCCGGCCCCGGTTTCGGCGATCACGCGCATTTTCCCCATGCGCCTTGCCAGCATCGCCTGGCCTATGGTGTTGTTGACCTTGTGCGCGCCGGTATGATTGAGGTCCTCGCGCTTCAGCAGGACCTGGGCCCCGCCCAGGTGCTCCGACCAGCGCTTCGCATGATAAATCGGGCTCGGCCTGCCGACGTAATGCTTCAGCTCATGCTCGAATTCGGCCCTGAAATCCGGGTCATGCCTGTAATGTTCGTAAGCGGCGCGCAGCTCCTCGATGGCTTCGATCAAGGTTTCACCGACAAAGATGCCGCCATAGGAACCAAAATGGCCCCGGCTGTCCGGAAGATCATACATCAGCTTTTTTCACTCCTTGCATGAAAGCGGCGATTTTCGCCGCATCCTTTATCCCTTTCGAGGATTCCACCCCGCTGCTCACGTCCACCGCCCAGGGGTCGACCCTGATGATCGCATCGGTCACATTATCGGGATCCAGCCCTCCAGAAAGGATCAGGGGCAAAGGCAATTTGTCCGGAATCAGACTCCAGTCGAAAGTCTTGCCCGTCCCGCCCTTTTCGCCTTCGACGTAGGCATCCAGAAGGATGCCCTTTGCTGAAGGATAGCAGGCTGCGTATTGTACCAAATCGAGGCCGGGTTTGACTCTCGCCGCCTTGATATAGGGAACGGAAAAACTCGCGCAGAAAGCCTCGTCTTCTTCCCCGTGGAACTGCAGCAGGTCCGGGCGCACAATCGAAATCACCTCGTCGACCTCGCGTCGATCAGGATTCACGAAAAGCCCGACCGAACTGACGAAAGGCGGAAGCGCGCTCACGATTTCCCTCGCCCTTTGCAATTCGACATGGCGCGGGCTTTTATCGTGGAACACCAGCCCTATCGCATGAGCGCCTGCATAGGCTGCGGCGAGCCCGTCTTCCACCCTGGTGATGCCGCATATCTTGACCCGCTTCATGCCTCCCCCATCATCCTGCCGGAAAACCGGGGAATGCCCCATTTGTCGTCATAACCCACTTCCGCGAGATAAAGCCCGCAGGGCGAAAACGTGGGCGCAGCGAGCATCCTGTTGCGGGAAGCGAGAAGCTCCCCGATCCAGGAAGGATCATGCTTGCCTTTCCCCACATGAACCAGGCTGCCCACGATGTTCCTGACCATGTGATGCAGAAAAGCATTGGCGCTGATGTCGAAGACGAAAAAATCGCCCTTTCTTTCGATGCTTATTGCCCTGAGATCCCTGATCGGCGAATTCGCCTGACATTCCGCAGCCCTGAAAGCGCTGAAATCATGCTCGCCTATCAGATGCGCAGCCCCTTCCCTCATTTTCATGATGTCGAGTTCCTGATGGCACCAGCCTACCCTGGCGCTCAACAGCCCCGGCCTCACGGGATGGTTGAGCAGAAGATAGCGGTATCTTCTGAAAGTCGCGCAGAATCGGGCATGGAAGTCCTCCTCGACCGGCTTTGCCCAGAGCACCGCGACGCCATCAGGCAGATGGCTATTGACGCCCCTGACCCAGGCCTGCAGCGGCCTTTCGGCTTCGGCGTCGAAATGCGCCACCTGGGAAAGCGCATGCACGCCCCTGTCCGTCCTTCCCGCTGCGGAAACCTCGGTCTTTTTCCCGGCAATGCTGGACACCGCGGATTCGACACTGTCCTGGAGGGTAAAGCCGAAAGGCTGGCTCTGCCAGCCATGAAAACCGCTGCCGTCGTATTCGATGCCTATCGCTATTCTCACAGCCAAAAGACCGCTGCCAGGGCAAGGCAAGCCGCTCCGTCGCGCAACCTGAAAGGATAAATGGGCAGGATCAGCTTGACGGGCGCGGAGCCGCCTTCACAAAACGCCGCCCTCATTCTCTCCCTCCAGTCGCCGCGTCTTTTCTCCTCCGCATAATGCAAAGTGAGCATCAGCCTCACTGCGATGCGATCGACCCTGATCCAGCGCTTCAACGGAAGAAGGAGCGTATAGAGGCCGCTCAGCATTTCCTCCCGCTTGGTCGTCTCCTGAAGGAAGGCCAAAAGGCCTACGGTGAGCATGATCCGCCATCCCTGGATGAGACCCGAGAGCAGCCCATCAAGCGTAGGGCCGAACTGGAAAAGGGGTTCGCCTGGCGTTTCGAAAGCATAAATGAGGAGAAGGGAAAACAGTATCCAGCGTATTCTGCGCAGCAGCTTGAAAAAAAGCGTCTTCCCCTGGAAAAAAAGCAGAAGGGCAAGAACAACCGTCAGGCAGGAAAGCGCTGGCCATGACGCGGAAAAAGCCAGGGCGGCAAGACCCATCCAGAGCAGTATCCTGGTTGCGGGATGCAGTGCGAAGAAATCGAGCATCAGGATTTCGAAAGGGAAGCGAGCATGGCCCTGGCAGTCGCTTTCTGGTCGGAATCGCCTTCGCTCATGACCTCTTCGAGTATCTCCCTGGCCCCCTCATGGTCGCCCATTTCCTGGTATACCTTGGCCAGATCGAGCTTCGTGGCCACTTCATACCAGCTCGGATCCTTGGGCCCGGAAATCTCCTTCGGTTCTTCGCCGAGATGGAGGTCGATGTCGGACAGTTCCTGCTTTTTGAGCTGGCGCGAAGATTCGACGAGCGAAGGAATGTCGGAAATGTCGAAAGAAGCTTTCGATGCGTCGGACCCAAAAGGCGCTTCTTCAGCCTGCTCATTCATCGAGGAGAGATCCCGCTCTTCTTTCGGGATTTCGGCCTCTGGCACTTCGACATGCGCATACTCCGGAATCGGCTCTTCGGCAGGCAGCTCGATCATCGAAGCAAGATCGAAATCCACTGCCTGTTCTTCGGCAGGGACTGTTTCGGGTTCGATCATCATCGAAGCAAGATCGAAATCCACTGCCTTTTCTTCGGCAGGAGCTGTTTCGGGTTCGATCATCATCGAAGCAAGATCGAAATCCACTGCCTTTTCTTCGGCAGGAGCTGTTTCGGGTTCGATCATCATCGAAGCAAGATCGAAATCCACTGCCTTTTCTTCGGCAGGGGCTTTCACATTTTCTTCCGGAAGAACATCCATGTCGACTTCCTGCTTTTCAGCTTCGTCTCCAAGATGAAGATCGACATGCTCGCCCGCTTCCTTGCCGAGATCGAAGTCGAGGTCGAAATCCAGGCTTTCCCTTGAAGGTTCGGCAAAATCGATGACGGCGGGCTCGCCTTCCCGGACTACTCCTCCGTAAAACGGATTTTCAGGATCCGCTGCAAGGCCTATCTCCATCGCCCTGTCCCAAATTTCGTTCGGGGGCTCGGCGGCCTGAAGCCTGCGCGCGGCCGCTTCAAGCTTCTCCCTTTCCTGATTTGCGGCATGCACATTCATGAGCAGAATATAGGCGTCGAAATTCGCAGGATTAACCTGCAATGCTTCCTTCAGCACCTCTTCGGCTTGCGCGTAGCGCTTGTAAGAGAAAAAGAGCTGCGCCTCCTCGAGCGGATCGGGTGCCTCCGGCATGGCAGGTTCGGCTCTGGCGCTTTTCGCCTCGTGCTTCTCCAATTCGATCCGGTCCGCTTGCAAAGGCTGCCTTCCCAGGACAGACTTCCTCCTTCTGCGCGAAACCAGCAATCCGATCCCGGCAAGCCCGATCACCACCCCCCCTGCCGCACCGAGCAGGATCGGATTGTCGAACATCGAGGAAGCTTGCGTCTCCAAGGGCTTTTCCACGACGACCGGAGCGCTCGCCTTGGCTCCCGCCCGGGCCAGAGCCTGGTTTTTCAATGCAAGCAGCCTCTTCATTTCCGTGATGTTCTTTTCGAGCATCAGGATGCGTTCGCTCGCCTGGTTCATTGCCCTGATCTGCGCAGCCTTTTCCTCCTCGCTCGCCGTAGCGGAAGAAGCCTCGCCCTTGGAAAGCTTCAGCACTTCCTTGGGTGGCGGCGAAACCGGGTTTTCCTCCTGAGATGCCGCAATCTTTCCCGAAACGCTGCGCTTCAGTCCGCTTCCGCGCTCCACTGCGCTTGAAGCGAGCCGCTGGCGATAGGCATTCCAGTCGGCCGTCTGGACCTTCACGACCTTGTCCGCCTCATGCCGGCTTACGGCATCGATCTCGGTTTTCTCCGGGATCCGCAATATCTTGCCCGCTTCGAGCCGGTTCATGTTCTTTCCGATGAAGGCGTCGTCGTTCGCCTGGTAAAGGGCGACCAGCATCTGCTCGAGGGTCACGCCTTCCGGCTTGGTCGCCAAGGCGATCTTGCCCAGCGTCTCCCCGCGCCTGACCGGGCCGTATTCCGTCTTGAATGGCGATGAAGGCGGGGATTTCGGCTCGAGACGCCGCTCGTGCAATGAAACAGGCGGGGATACGGAAGGGGATTTCGCCAGTTCCGGGGGATCGAAGAGCAGGGTATATTCGCGCTCGATCTGCCCTTTCGGCCAGGAGAGATCGATCAGCACGTCGAGGTAGGGGTCATTGACGATCTCGGGCGAAGAAAGAAGGATATAGGGGCGCCCGTCGGGACGGGTCAATATCCTGACCCCGATTTGGGCCAGCAGGGGATTGTATTCGACACCGGCCCGACTGAACACGTCGACCGGCGCGATATGGGCTTCCACGGCGCGCGCATCGCCTTCTTCCGGCGATACCAGCTCGATTTCGGCCCTGAGGGGCTGTCCCAGCGCGGAAATGACCTTCAGCTCCCCCAGCCCTGCAGCCCAGGAAAAGCAGGGCAGAAAGCAGGCAAGCAGCAAGACTTTAAGCATCGTTCTTATCATGAACAGGGCCTTCGCCTGAGTATCGATATCGGCCTGGGATGACTTGCAACATCTAATTATCGCTTAACCAATATATTTTTCAATCAAAATCTCGGCGATCTGGATGCTGTTGAGCGCAGCGCCTTTTCTGACATTGTCCGAAACAACCCAGAGATCGAGCCCCATCGGATGGGAAATATCCTCTCTTATCCTGCCCACGAAAACCGGATCTTTCCCGGCCGCGTCAATCGCAGGAGTCGGATATCCTCCCGGCTTCCTCTCGTCCATGACCACGATGCCCGGCGAATTTTTCAACAGTTCGGTCGCATCAACAGCCGTGATCTTCTTTTTCGTTTCGATGTGAACCGCTTCGGAATGGCCATAGAAAACGGGCACCCTGACCGCCGTGGGATTCACCCTGATCGATTCGTCTTCCATGATCTTGCGGGTTTCCCAAACCATCTTCATTTCTTCCTTCGTATAGCCGTTCTCCAGAAAAACGTCGATATGGGGAAGCACATTGAAGGCGATCCGCTTCGGATAAACCTCGCAGACGACTTCCTTCTGGCTGAAAAGCGCAGTGGTCTGGTGCGCGAGTTCCTCGATCGCCTCCTTTCCCGTTCCAGAAACGGCCTGATAGGTCGCCACATTGATGCGCTCTATGCCCACTGCATCGTGGATGGGCTTCAGTGCAACCAGCATCTGGATCGTCGAGCAGTTCGGGTTGGCGATGATCCCCCTGTTTTTGTATTGGGCTATGGCATGCGGATTCACTTCCGGAACGACGAGGGGAATGTCTTCGTCATAGCGGAAATGGGCTGTATTGTCGATCACGACGCAGCCGGCTTCGGCCGCTTTCGGTGCATATTCGGCAGAGACGCTGCCCCCTGCGGAAAAAAGGCCGATTTGAGCCTTGGAAAAATCGAATTCCGCCACATCGAGCACAGTCACATCGCGCCCTTTGAAACGAATCCTGCTTCCCGCGGATCGGCTGGATGCCAGCGGATAGATTTCCCTTACGGGGAATTTCCGCTCTTCAAGAATGGAAAGCATCGTCTCCCCGACCGCACCCGTTGCGCCCAATACGGCCACATCGTATTTCTTGCCCATCACTTACCCTCTCTTCAAATTCTTGCCGCGACCGCGTCGCCCATCTCTTTCGTTCCCACCCTGGTCATTCCTTCCTGGTGGATGTCCGGGGTTCTGAAACCGTCGGAAAGCGCTTTCCTGACCGCATGCTCTATCCTTGCCGCAGCCTCTTCCTGGTTGAAGGTATGACGCATCATCATGGCAGCGGAAAGGATCGTCGCCAGGGGGTTCGCGACATTCTGCCCGGCGATGTCGGGCGCCGAACCATGAATGGGCTCAAAAAGCCCCTTGCCTTCCGCATCCAATGACGCCGAAGGCAGCATGCCGATGGAACCCGTCAGCATGGAGGCCTCGTCGGACAGAATGTCACCGAACATGTTCCCGGTCAGGATGACGTCGAACTGTTTGGGATTCCTGACGAGCTGCATGGCGGCATTGTCGACGTACATGTGCGACAGATCGACTTGCGGATAATCCCTCGAAATCTCGGTCACCACCTCGCGCCAGAGCACGCTTGTCTCGAGAACGTTCGCCTTGTCCACCGAACAGAGCCTTTTTCCCCGTTTCATGGCCGTTTTGAAGCCGACATGGGCTATCCTCGAAATCTCGGATTCGCTGTAGAGCATCGTGTCGTAGCCTTCGCGCTCCCCCTCGTCCGTCCTTCTCAGCCCCCTGGGCTGCCCGAAGTAGATGTCTCCCGTGAGCTCCCTCAAAATCATGAGGTCGAGTCCGGACACCACTTCGGGCTTGAGGGAAGATGCGCTCGCCAGTTCCGGATAGAGCATGGCGGGGCGAAGGTTGGCGAAAAGGCCGAGCTCCTTCCTGATCCTCAAGAGACCCTGTTCCGGCCTCAGGGGGCGGGGAAGCGTGTCGTAGCGGTAGCCGCCCACCGCGCCCAGAAGAACCGCATCGGCTTCCCTGGCGAGTTTGGACGTGGCAGGAGGATAGGGGTCCCCTGCTGCGTCATACCCGGCCCCGCCCATTTCCCCGTATTCATATTCCAGCCCCAATCCTTCCCTTCTGAGCACGTCCAGAACCTTGACGGCCTGAGCGACGATCTCGGGGCCGATGCCGTCTCCAGGCAAAACCGCTATTTTCATTTGTCGTTCCCGTTAAAAAGCCATGGCTGTTCGATTTTCCGCGCCGCCTCGAATGCCCTGATTTCATCACGATGGATCAGCGTGAGTCCGATGTCGTCGAGCCCTTCGGTGAGACAGTGCTTCCTGAAAGCGTCAACCTCGAATGCCAGCTTTTCGCCCGAAGGGGTCTTCACGGTCTGACTATCGAGATCGATGAGCAGCCTGTAGCCTTCCTCTTCGAAAGCCTCCCTGAAAAGCCTGTCGACGATTTTTTCATCGAGCACGATGGGAAGCAGACCGTTCTTGAAACAGTTGTTGTAGAAAATGTCCGCAAAAGAAGGCGCGATGATCGCCCTGATGCCGTAATCCTCGAGCGCCCAGGGGGCATGCTCCCGGGAGGAGCCGCAGCCGAAATTCTCGCGGCCGAGCAGGATCTGCGCACCCTGGTAGCGCTTCTCGTTGAGCACGAAATCGGGATTGACAGGCCTTCTGCTGTTGTCCATGCCGGGTTCGCCGTGGTCGAGATAGCGCCATTCGTCGAAAAGGTTGGGGCCGAAACCGCTGCGTCTAATCGATTTCAGAAACTGCTTGGGTATGATCGCGTCGGTGTCGACATTGGGCCTGTCCAGGGGAACCACGAGACCATCGAGATGCCTGAATGCCTTCATGAAAGTTTCCCCGGATCGATGAAATGGCCGGCGACTGCCGCAGCTGCGGCAAGCTCCGGGCTCACGAGATGGGTTCTCCCGCCTGGACCCTGCCTGCCTTCGAAATTCCTGTTGGAAGTGGATGCGCAGCGCTCGCCCGCGGAAAGCCTGTCATCGTTCATGGCGAGGCACATGGAGCAGCCGGGCTCGCGCCACTCGAATCCGGCTTCCGTGAATATTTTGTCGAGCCCTTCCTCTTCCGCCTGACGCTTGACGAGCCCCGAGCCCGGCACGACCATGGCGAGCTTGATGTTCTTGGCGACATGACGCCCCTTCACGACTTGAGCCGCAGCCCTCAGATCTTCAATCCTGGAATTGGTACAGGAGCCGATGAAGACCTTGTCGATGGCAATTTCCTCGATTTTCCTGTTCGGGGAAAGTCCCATGTAGTCCAGAGCCCTGATCATGCCCTGGCGCTTCACGGAATCCTGAACGTCTTCCGGATCGGGCACCGAGCCGTCTATGGACACGACCATTTCGGGCGAGGTTCCCCAGGTCACCTGGGGTTTGACGGCTTTTGCGTCGATCGCGATTTCGCGATCGAACATTGCGCCTTCGTCGCTTTTCAACGTCCTCCAGTAGCTGCACGCCGCATCCCAGCCTTCCCCCTTGGGGGAGAAGGGCCTTCCCCTGATGTACTCGATGGTCTTTTCGTCCACGCCCACCATGCCCGCTCTCGCACCCGCCTCGATCGCCATGTTGCAAAGCGTCATGCGCCCTTCCATGCTGAGCGATTGAACCGCGCTTCCGGCAAATTCCACGGCATACCCGGTTCCGCCAGCCGTGCCTATGCTTCCGATGATATAAAGCGCGATGTCCTTCGCGGTCACCCCATGTGAGAGCTCCCCATCGACCGAGATGCGCATCGACCTGGATTTCCTGGCGAGCAGGCATTGCGTGGCGAGCACATGCTCGACTTCGGAAGTGCCTATGCCGAATGCGAGCGCAGCGAAGGCGCCGTGCGTGCTGGTATGCGAATCGCCGCACACGACCGTCATGCCGGGCAATGTGGCCCCCTGCTCGGGTCCCACCACGTGAACGATCCCCTGGCGGAGGTCGTTCATCCTGAATTCCTCGATGCCGTAATCGACGCAGTTGGCGTCCAGCGTATCGACCTGAAGCCTCGATATCGGATCCTGGATGCCACCCGCCCGAAGGGTGGTGGGCACATTGTGATCGGCCACGGCGAGCACCGAACCCGCACGCCACGGTTTTCTCCCGGCGAGGCGCAGCCCTTCGAAGGCCTGGGGGCTTGTCACCTCGTGCACCAGATGCCTGTCTATGTAAAGCAGGGCCGTGCCGTCCTTCTCCTGCCGGACGACATGGCTTTCCCAAAGTTTGTCATAAAGATTTCGCGCTTTCATGCCCCCAATTATTGCATAATTGCAGGTTCACCGACAGGGGCAAGCTTTCCTGCCCCGGAAATCGGGGCTACAATCCTGGCTGGAGGCTTGATGAAATGCGCAAACTGGGTTTCCTCATGATCCTGCTCGCCTTCCTTTCGGGATGCGGGGAGAAGAAACAGGATTCCGGCCTGTTCCCGAAGGATCTTTCGGGAGTCGATTACGGCAAAAATTTCCGTCTCACCGATTTCAACGGGAAAATCAGGACGCTTTCAGACTTCAGGGGAAAGGTCGTCGTGCTTTTCTTCGGCTACACCCATTGCCCGGACGTTTGCCCGACCACGCTTTCCGATCTCGCCATCGCCCTGAAAAAAATGGGCAATGATGCCCAAAGGGTCCAGGTGCTGTTCGTCACGGTGGATCCTGAAAGGGACACCCCTCAAATCCTGAAGCAATACGTCCCCTCGTTCAACCCGGGCTTTCTCGGGCTTTACGGCAGTTTGGAGGACACGAGAAGGACAGCGGACGAATTCCATGTCTTCTACCAGAAGGTCCAGATCGAGGACGACATGAAGAATTACGCCATGGATCACACCGCCGGATGCTTCGTCTTCGATCCCCGGGGGCATCTCAGCACCTACATGCAGTACGGGGAAAACCCCGGGGAAATGATGCAGGACATGGAAAAACTGCTCAGGCCCTGAAAGCCGAAATGATGCCCTGGAGAATCGCTTCAGGATCGGGAGGGCATCCCGGAACTTCCACATCCACGGGAATCGCACCCGACACGCCTCCCCTGCAGGCATAGTTCTGTTTTTTGCAGAAGATTCCGCCGTTCCTGCCGCAATCCCCAAGTGCCACGACAAGCCTGGGTTCCGGCATCGCCTCATAAGTGCGTTTCAATGCCGCTTCCATATGCTTCGTGACGGGTCCCGTCACGAGCAGCAGGTCGGCATGCCTGGGGCTTGCGACGAAATGGATGCCCAGTCCCTCGAGCCTGTAATAGGGATTGTTGAGCGCATGGAGCTCCAGCTCGCAGCCGTTGCAGGATCCGGCATCGACATGGCGAATGGCGAGCGACTTTCCCAGCACATCGAGCATTTCCGCGTCCATCGGTTCCGAGACCCTGAGAGATGAATCGGGGGAAGGCTCGGGTTCGGTTTTAATGCCGTTTTTCAGTATTTCCCTGAGTATGCGGTACATTTCAGCCCCTATAGATCGTGCCCGCTGTAGCTCAGGTTGAACGACTTGTTGATGAGCGGGAAATCAGGAACGATATTCCCGATCACGGCGAATTCGAGGGCGGGCCAGTTCTGCCAGGAAGGGTCATGGGCATGGGCCCGCCTTACCCTTCCCTTTTCGATTTCGAGAAAGACGACTATTTCCCCCCTGAATCCCTCGACCCATCCCGCCCCGCATCCGCTCATCCTGGGCAGTTCGCATGAAATCTGCCCTTCCGGCAGGTTTTCAAGCATCAACCCGGTCAGCCTCAGCGATTCGGCAATCTCGTCGAACCTGACCGAGACTCTGGCCGCAACATCCCCGCCATGATGGGTAGCCATGACAACTTCCAGCCTGTCATAAGGAGAATAGGGGTGATCCACCCTGAGATCGACCGCATTTCTGCTCGCCCTGCCCGCAAGCCCGGCAAGGCCGAGCTTCGCGGCGAGCTCGGGGGCTATCCTTCCCGTGGTGAGGAACCTGTCCTGGAGTCCGGTATGGTCCATATAGATTTCGCGGAGATCCCTGACCCTCCTCTCCATTATTTCGCATTCCTCAAAAATACGCCTTTTCGCGTCCATGTCCAGGTCTCTCGAAACGCCGCCCGGAACCACCAGATCCATGAGGAGTCGGTGCCCGAAAATCTGCTTGTTGAGCCTGAGTATGTCCTCGCGAAGGGAGGAAAACTGGGAAAGGCCGAAGGCGAACCCGGCATCGTTGCCGAGCGCGCCGAGGTCGGCCAGATGGTTGGCGATCCTCTCCCTTTCCAGGAAAAGCCCCCTCAGGAAGCTCGCCCTTTCGGGCGGCTTCACTCCGCAAACGGATTCGACCGCCATGGCGTAGGTCCAGGAATAGGCAACCGTGCTGTCCCCGCTGATCCTGCCGGCAAGCCCCGCCCCCTCCTGCACCGTCATGCCCTCGAACTGCTTTTCTATCCCTTTGTGCTTGTAGCCCAATCTTTCTTCCAGCCTCAGCACTTTTTCCCCAACGACCTGGAACCTGAAATGCCCGGGTTCGATGATCCCGGCATGGACAGGACCCACTGCGACTTCGTGCACCCCTTCCCCTTCCACGGCAACGAAAGGATAGTCTTTTTCGGAAAGCACCTGATCGGGAAGGGGGTTTTTTCTCAATGGAAAGGATGGACCCATCCCGTGCGAAAGCCAGGGCCGCTTGTCAGCCCCGCCGTGATCGATCCCGAGCATGTCATAAACCGCCCTCTGCATCCTTCCCGCGCAGGGAAACAGGTCGGAGAGGCTGGCGTATTGCCCTTCCACTGCAGGGTGCCTGGCAATGAGCATCCCTTCCGGGAAGACATAGGCGGCCTGAACGAAAAAACCTTCCCCGGCTTCGCTTCCCCATATGGAGACGAGCCTTCCCCCCTGCTCCCTGCAGCTTCCGGCGATATTGATCCAGTCTTCACCTTCCGCCTCCACAGTCCAGATCGGAGCGATGCAATCGGTTTTGACACTGCCTTGGAAATCCATATTCAGCCTATCAGTCTAGCCGCCTCATGGTACCACCTCGCGAGATGGGGCGGAATGTACAGCCCGAGGATCAGGACGATGCCCAGATGCAGCAGGATGGGGAGAAAGGCAGGCGCATGGGGAAGAGTCTTGCCCTCCATTTCCCCCCATACCATGGCCTGCACCTTTCCGAATATCGAGGCGAAAGCGACGCCCAACGCAACCAGGAGCACGGGCGTCGCCCAGGGATGGCTCTGCATGGCGTGGGTGAGGATCAGAAATTCGCTCGTGAAAACGCCGAAAGGCGGCATGCCGAGGATGGCGAGCCCCCCCAGCATCAATCCCCAGCCCACGGCAGGGGACTGGATCAGTCCCCGGATCGCGTCGATCGATTTCGTTCCGGAATGCTGCACGGCATGTCCAACGGCGAAGAAGATGGCCGACTTGGTCAACGAATGCACCGTCATGTGCAAAAGACCTGCGAAATTCGCGCCGATGCCGAATGCGAAAGTCATCAGCCCCATGTGTTCGATCGAGGAATAGCCGAAAAGCCGCTTGATGTCCTTCTGCTTCCAGAGCAGGAATGCCGCGGTCAATACGGAAAGCAGGCCGAATCCGATCATCAGGTCGTCCGCGAAGCGGTTCTGCAGCGCGCCGCCGACAAGGATCTTGCATCGCACCACGGCATAGAGCGCGACGTTCAGGAGGAGACCGGAAAGCACCGCCGAAACCGGGGTGGGGCCTTCGGCATGGGCGTCCGGAAGCCAGCTGTGCAATGGCACGAGCCCCACCTTCGTGCCGTAGCCGACGAGCAGGAAAACGAAGGCGATGGAAAGCACGGTGGGCTCCAGCGAGCCTTTCGCGGCATCGAGATGCGTCCAGAGCAGCGCAGTGCCTCCCGCACCGAGCACTTTCTCGGCTGCGAAATAGATCAAAATCGTGCCGAAAAGCGCCTGGGCAATGCCCACCCCGCAAAGGATGAAATATTTCCATGCCGCTTCCAGGCTCTCGCGGCTCCTGTAAAGGCTCACGAGCAGGACCGTGGCGAGCGTGGCTCCCTCCATGGCGACCCAGAGGATGCCGAGATTGTTCGTGAGGAGCGCGAGCAGCATGGTGAAGCAGAATATCTGGTACATGCTGTGGTAGAGCCTCAATTGCTGGCTTGAGAGCGAACTCAGGATCTGCTCGTTCCTCATGTACGGCCTGGAGAAAAGGGTCGTGGTGAATGAAACGAATGCGGTCAGCACCACCAGGAAAACATTGAACGAATCGACGAAGAACTGTTCGTTGAGCACGATCAGCGGCCCGGAAACCAGTATCCTGAAGGCGAGCAGGCTCGCTGCAAGGAAAGTGCAAAGGCTCGTCGCCGAATTGAATTCGGGCGCCCAGCGCCTTTCCCCCCAGATTGCGAGGAGCGCGCCGCCCAGAAGCGGGAAACCCAGTACCGCCAGTATTTCCATCATTCCTCTTCCGTTTTCTCCAGGTGCTTGAGATCCAGACTTTCGAATTTCTCCCTGATCTGGAAAAAGAACACGCCCAGGATCAGCACGCCGACCAGCACGTCGAGCGCCACGCCGAGCTCGACCACCATGGGCATGCCGTAAGTGGTGCTGGTCGCAGCGAAGAAAAGCCCGTTTTCCATGGAAAGGAAGCCGATCACCTGGGAAATCGCCTTGCTGCGGGTGATCATCATCAAAAGCGAAAGCAGCACGCAGGCCATGGCAATGCCTATGGTGCCCCGGGTGATGGTCCCGGCGAGATGGGAAATGGGCAGCGCGAGATTGAATGAAATGATCACGATGGCGATCCCGACCAGCATGGTCGAAGGGATGTTGATCAGCGTCTCGACGTCCCATTCGACATTGAGCTGCCTGATCATGCGGTAGAGTATCCAGGGCAGGATCACCACCTTGAGGGTCAGGGTGAGCAGCGCGGAATAATAGAGATGAGTCTGTCCCGTGGTCGAGGCGATCACGACGGTATTCGCCACGAGCGTCATGCCCTGGATCATGAACAGGTTGATGAGGGACTTGATCCTTCTCTGGGAAAGCATGGCGAAGGCCAGGAGAAGCAGTATGGAGGCGAGCAGGTTGATGTATTGGCCGGCCATTTCAGGCTCCGAGAAGGAAATGGACGAGCATGCCCAGAACCCCGAAAAGAAAGGCCGTTCCCATGAATTCGGGCGCCCTGAAAATGCGCTGCTTCGCCACGAGGGTTTCGATCAGGGCGAGCCCTGCTCCTGCGACCAGCAGCTTCGCGATCAATATCGGCAGGGCGAAGGCCATGCCCAGCCAGTCGGCAGCCTGGGCGATGCCCCAGGGAACGAAAAGCGCGATGCCTATCGTGACGTAGGCGAAAAGCTTGATCGAGCTCGCCCACTCGATCAAGGCGAGATGCCTTGCCGAATATTCGAGGATCATGGCTTCGTGGATCATGGTGAGCTCGAGATGGCTCGCCGGATTGTCGACGGGCAGCCTCGCATTCTCCGCGAGCAGCACCATCAGGAAGGCGATGCCGGCGAAGGCCATGGAAGGATAGATCTCGAAATGGCGGTGAGCGAGGGTTTCCACGATCACCGTGAGGGAAGTCGACCGGCTGATGAGCGAGGCGGTGAAGAGCACCATGAGGAGTGCGGGTTCCGCAAGGAACCCGACCAGCATCTCGCGCCTTGCGCCCATCCCGCCGAAGGCGGTCCCGATGTCCATCGCGGCGAGCGAAATGGCGATCCTGGCCAGGGCAAAAATGCCGGCCAGCGCGATCGCGTCGGCCGCTTTCGAAAAGCTGAGATCGGTGGCGAGAGAAGGCACGATCGAGGCAGCCAGGCACATGGCGCCGAAAAGAACATAAGGCACCATCCTGAACAACGGAGAGGCACTCTCCGCGATCACCGCATCCTTGTGGAAAAGCTTTCCCAGCTTCCTGTAAGGCTGCTCGATTCCCGCGCCCTGCCTGTTCTGCAGCCATGCCCTGCACTGGTTCAGCCATCCGAGAAAAAATGGCGCGAGCAGAAGGGAGAGCAGAAGCTGCAGGATCTGGGTGAACAGGCCGAAAGCGCTCATTGCACGATCAATAGCAGAACGATCAGGGTCACGAAATTGTAGAGCAGGTAAACCAGTATCCTGCCCTGCTGTATCTTGCCGAAAAGGCCTGCGAAATATTCAGCCGCGCGCCCGAAGGGGATGTAGATCCAGTACCAGAACTTGTCCTCCGTCTTCGCGCTGTATCTGGGTTTCGAATCGAAAGGCGAAGGGAGTTCCCTGCCCACCTTGAAAAAAGGATCGAATATCTGCCTGATGGGCTGCCCGAATCCTTCGGACGTGTCCTGCATGCGCGCATTCCAGACCGGATAGCCGCAATTCCAGGGTATTTCCCTCCTGACCCTGCCGTGATAGAAGCGCCTGACGGCGATGAAGGCGAGGCCAATGGCGCTAAGCGTCACGATCAGGAAAAGAAGTGGACTGTAGCTCGCCCGTTCTGAAGAAATCGGCGCAAGGAAAAGCCAGTCCCGGTTTTCGAGGCTCGCCCCCACGAGGAAATTCGAAACGCCTGCAAGATGGTCGATCACGAAAAAGGGAACGAGACCCAGCAGCACACAACCGGCGGCCAGCCACAAGAATCCCGCCCTTTCCCATTTCCCGGAGCTTTTCGCCTCGCGCAGTTTTTCTTCCCTGGGCTGGCCGAGAAATATGATCCCGTAGAACTTGACCATCACGTAGCCCGCCGCAGCGCCTGTCAATACCAGGGCTGCCGCGGCGACGGGAATCAGCATGTTGAGGTAGGAATGCGGCAATCCGGGCGTGAAAAGGAAAGCCTGGAGGAGCAGCCATTCGGAAACGAAGCCGTTCAGGGGGGGGAGCCCTGCTATGGCGAGCGATCCGATGAGCGCCGTCCAGGCGACCCAGGGCATTTTGTGGATCAGTCCACCGAGCTTGCCGAGGTTCCTTTCTCCCGTCGCGTGCAGGACGGAGCCCGTGCAAAGGAAAAGCAGGCTCTTGAAAAAGGCGTGGTTGAGGCAATGGTAGAGGGTGGCGACGAGCGCCAGTGCGGCAAGCGAGTTCATGGCATAAGCCTTGAAAATGACCGTGAGGCCGATGCCGACGAAAATGATGCCGATGTTCTCGACGGAAGAATAGGCGAGAAGCCGCTTCATGTCGCTCTGGACGGCGCTGAATACCGCGCCGAAAAGGGCGGTGGAAAGGCCTGTGGCGAGGATCACGACACCCCACCACCAGACCTGCATGTGGAGCAGGTCGAAAAGGACGCGCAGCAAGCCGTAAACCGCCGTTTTCAGCATCACGCCGCTCATCAGCGCCGAAACCGGCGAAGGCGCTGCAGGATGCGCTTCAGGCAGCCAGACATGGAGCGGGAGCATGCCGGCTTTTGCGCCGAAACCGAAAAAGGCGAGCAGGAAGGCGAAAGTCGCCTGCATGCCCGAAAGGTGGGTCTTTCTCATCGCATCGAAACCGTAATCCCCGCCCATCGAGCCGAAATAAAGCAGGATGCTGATCGCCCCGACATGCGCCATGAGCAGATAAATGAATCCGGCACGCCTGATCTCGGGTATCTTGTGGTCGGTCGTCACCAGGAAATACGAGGAAAGCGCCATGGCCTCCCAGGAAACCATGAACAGGAAGGCGTCGTCCGCGAGCAGAACGAAGGTCATTGCGGCGAGAAAGACATGGTATTCCAGACACAAGGTCCCGATATGCTTTTCCTCGTTCCGGAAGTAGCCTGTCGCATAAAGGGAAATACCGAAGGTCGCGCTGCCGAGAATGAAGAGGAAAAAAGCCGAAAGCGAATCGAGCCTGAGGTGGAAAGGCAGGTCGGGCAGCCCCAGAAAGGAGACGGCAGTTTCGACGCCTGAAGAGAAAAAGGCGGAAACGGCGACAATTGCCCCTGCAAGCGCCCCGAGGGGGAAAATCGCATTCCTCACGAAGGAAGGTTTTTTCTGCGCGACGAGGCCGACCAATCCCAGCGCGATCCAGAAGAGCGCAGCCGAAACAATCAGGTCCATCGGCAGCCCGTTCATTTCAGGGTTCGAGTCTCCTCATTTCACCCTCATCCCGGGAACCGCTCCCTGATCCGGGCTCAACAGAAAAAGTCCGCCTTCGCCGCCGGCGGCGAGCACCATGCCCTGCGATTCCCCGAAACGCATCTTTCTCGGCGCAAGGTTGGCGACCATTACGGTGAGCCTGCCCGCGAGATCCTCGGGCGCATAGGCGGACTTGATGCCGGCGAACACGGTGCGCTCGCCCAGGCCGATGTCGAGCGTGAGCTTCAACAGCTTCTCGGCGCCTTCGACGGATTCCGCCTTCACGATCCTGGCGATCCTCAGGTCAATTTTCGAGAAATCCTCGATCGATATGGTTTCCTGTAAAGCCTGGTGATGAACCTGGGCCTCCGCATGGCGGGCCGGGGAGTGATCGATCGGCTTCAGGCTCTCCCTGTTCGCCTCGACCATGGCCCCGACCGATTTCGGATCAAGCCGTGTCATGAGGTGCCGGTATTCGTTGATCTTGTGATTCACCAGTAAAGTTTCCGCATCTTGCCACCTCAGTGCAGGAATGTTCAGGAAACGCTCGACTTCCTCCGCAAGCTTCGGGAGGACCGGCTTCAGATACAACGTCAAATAGCGGAACATATTGATCGCTGCACTGCAAATCATGTGAAGCGAAAAACTTTGATCAGGATCCTTGGCAAGCTCCCAGGGTTTGAAGTGATTAATAATGATATTTGCCTGGTCTGCCAACTCCATGATTTCCCTGATCGCCTTGCTGTATTCCCTTTCTTCATAAAGAGCGCGTATCCTGGGTGCCACATTCCCCATTTCCCTCACATTCGAAAAATAACTTCCCATTTCGAAATCGCACAATTTTCCGCCGAAGTGCTTCGTGAGGAACCCGGCGCAGCGGCTCGCGATGTTGATGTATTTCCCGATCAGGTCG
>JAJZVB010000039.1 GCA_021845885.1 Pseudomonadota bacterium | reverse complement strand
ACAGAATTTTGCCCGGCAACCAGACGGCTGCTGGATCGATGTCAAGACCGGAAAATCCGTTCCCACCGTACCACTCAGTGGAGTAAATCTGGGTGGTGCCACTATCGAAGGCGCTGGCGCTGCTCACATGGACATGTTTGATCCAAAAGCTGATCACGCTTTCAATCCCAAGACCGGACAGAACTTTGTTCGCGTCCCCTGTCCCCCGCCCGCGCCGCCGGTAACGGCCAATCCGCCGCCCGTTCATTCCGGTGCAGCCACCGGCGCCTGGACGGGCTATTATCTCGGCGGTGAGCTGGCGAAGAATTCGTGGCGCAACCGCTCTACTGAAACTTTGGCTGCCACAGGAACGATTACCAACCAGTTCACCGACTCGGGCGACCCGCTCGGAGGCGGCATCACCGGGGGCTTCAATTTCAAGAACGGCAATCTCGTGTTCGGCCCGTTCGCATCCATTGACCTCCTGCATCAGACCATGAATCACAACTTCGGGGGCGGCAATTTCCTCGGCACCACGACGCACAGGATCGTCACGGCTGGGGCGAAGCTGGGGATTGAGACCATGCCGGGACTTCTGGTCTATGGGATCGGCGGCGTGAGTTGGCTCAACGAGGACATGAACATCAATTTCGGCGGGCCGGTCACATCGCAAAACACGACCGTCCGCGGCTTCACCCTGGGGCCTGGCATCGAATTCCAGCCGGCTGCATTGCAGAAAGCCGGGATGCCGGTGTCCGTGTTTGCGCAATATCAGCACACCTGGTGGCAGGATGCGAATCTCAACAATCCCGTCGCGTCGCCCGGCTTCAACTATGCTTTCCATCACACCGACGATACGATCAGGTTCGGCGTGAATATATATTTCCCGTAGCAGGCTTGGTCCGCAAGGCAGGGGGCGCTACCTTTTACTCCAGGTGAGCGCGCTTATCACGTCAGTGATGAAAGGTTGCGCGCACTTCGGATGATTACCCCGGAACGAAAATTGCGATTTATTCCACGAGATTGTCGAGGATGATTTTCTCGATCGAATTCCGGGTCGCGTCCACGGTGACCGGCCTCGTGCTCTGGGCGATCGCCGTGTCCGGATCCTTGAGTCCGTGACCGGTGAGGGTGCACACGATGGTCGAACCTTCCTCGATTTTTCCCCGCTCCAGATCCATCAATACCCCTGCCAGGGACGTGGCGGAAGCCGGTTCGCAGAAGATGCCTTCGGTTTGAGCGAGCAGCTTCTGAACCTTCAGGATTTCGGAATCGGTGCATTCGTCGAACCAGCCTCCCGATTCCTCCTTGACGGTCCATGCCTGCTTCCAGGATACGGGGTGGCCGATCCGGATCGCTGTGGCGACCGTCTCGGGATCGTCGACGAAGGCCAGCCGCGAGAAGGGGGCGGAGCCCGAAGCCTGATAGCCCAGCATCTTCGGACGCTGGGTTGCGGCAACCCGCTTGTGGTAAGGGCATTTGCCTTCGCAATGCACGCACGCCCCCGTTTCACGGCAGACCGATTCGCAATAGCCTATCCAGTGCGCGGTGATGTTTCCGGCATTGCCAACGGGAAGCGCATGATAGTCCGGAGCGTCCCCGAGCTCTTCGATGATCTCGAAGCTTGCCGTCTTCTGTCCCTGGAGCCTGTAGGGATTCACCGAATTCACGATGGTGACGGGCGCGCTTTGCGCGACTTCCCGAACGAGGCGCATGCCGTCGTCGAAATTGCCGTTGATCTGGATCACGACTGAGCCGTGCATCATCGCCTGCGAAAGCTTGCCCAATGCGATCTTGCCTTCGGGGATCAGCACGAAGGAAGTGATCCCGGCCCGGGAGGCATAGGCTGCGGCGGAAGCCGAAGTGTTCCCCGTTGATGCGCAGATGATGGCACGCGACCCCGCTTCGACCGCCTTGGTGACCGCCATGGTCATGCCCCTGTCCTTGAACGATCCTGTCGGATTGAGTCCTTCGAATTTCACCAGGATCCTGACTTCCTTGCCGATTTTCTTCGGCAGATTCCTGAGCTCGATGAGCGGCGTGTTGCCTTCGCCAAGGGAGATGATCTGGGTTTCGGGCGCGATCGGGAGCCTGTCCCTGTAGCGTTCGATGAGGCCGGTATAATGTGCCATATTCAGTTCCTGTTGAGTTCTTCGAGCCGGATTTTCTTGACGCTGCCCGAGATCACGGGCAGCATTTCGATTTTCGAAATCGCGCAATCGATATGCTTCTCGACCGTCCTGTGGGTGAGCATGATGATGTCGACCAGTTCCTGCCCTTCATGGGGTTCCTTCTGCACCATGGCGTCGATCGAGATTTCGAGGTCGGCGAGGATGCGCGTCACTTCCGCCAGCACGCCGGGCTTGTCGTAGGCTCTCATCCTCAGATAATAGGCCGTTTCAACTTCGGAGATCGGCAGGATTTCGACATCGGAAAGGGCGTCGGGCTGGAAGGCGAGATGGGGAACGCGGTGCTCGGGGTCGGCCGTGTGCATCCTGGTTACGTCGACGAGATCGGCCACCACGGCTGAAGCCGTGGGTTCGGAGCCCGCGCCCGCACCGTAATACAGGGTCGCGCCCACCGCATCGCCTTTCACGAGTATCGCGTTCATCACCCCCTCCACGTTCGCGATGAGGCGCTTGGCGGGGATCAATGTGGGATGCACCCGGAGCTCTATGCCTTTTTCGACGCGCTTCGTGATGCCGAGCAGCTTGATCCTGTAACCGAGTTCTTCTGCATAGGCGATGTCTTCGCGGGTCAGTTTCGTGATGCCTTCGGTGTAGGCCTTCGAGAACTGGGTGGGAATGCCGAAGGCGATGGAAGCCATGAGGGTCAGCTTGTGCGCGGCGTCGATCCCCTCGATGTCGAATGTGGGGTCGGCTTCCGCGTAACCCAGGGCCTGGGCATCCTTCAGCGCGTCTTCGAAGCTCACCCCCTTCTCACGCATTTCGGAAAGGATGTAATTGCTCGTGCCGTTGATGATGCCTGCGATCCATTCGATCCGGTTCGCAGTCAGGCCTTCCCTCAGGGCCTTGATGATCGGGATGCCTCCGGCGACCGCGGCTTCGAATGCGACGATCACCCCTGCATCTTGAGCCGCCTCGAAAATTTCATTGCCGTAAAGGGCGAGCAGCGCCTTGTTGGCCGTCACCACATGCTTGCCGTTCCCGATCGCCTTGAGCACGAGATCCTTCGCGACGGTCGTGCCGCCGATGAGCTCCACCACGATGTCGATTTCAGGATTCGAGACCACCTGGAACGCATCATTCGTGACCGGCACATTGCCCGCGAGTCGTTTCGCCTTTTCGACATCCCGGTCCGCGATCAGGGTTATCCTGATGGCACGGCCTGCGCGTCTCGTGATTTCGCTCGCATTCCTCTCCAGCACCCTGACCGTGCCCGAGCCCACCGTTCCCATGCCGAGCAATCCGACCCTGATCGGTTTCATAGCGTGCCGTCCTTTCTGAGCATGTCCTTGATGCCGCGCACAGCCTGTCTGATGCGGGACTCGTTTTCGATCAGGGCAAAGCGCACATGGTCGTCTCCGTATTCACCGAAGCCTATTCCAGGGGAAATCGCAACCTTGGCTTCATGCAGGAGCTTTTTCGCAAATTCCAGGGACCCCATCCCGAGATAAGGTTCCGGAATCTTCGCCCAGATATACATGCTCGCCTTGGGATTTTCAACCATCCAGCCCGCAGCATGCAATCCTGAAACCAGGACGTCGCGCCGCTTCTGGTAAGTCTGCCTGATTTCTTCGACGCATTCCTGCGGCCCTTCGAGCGCCAGGATGGAAGCCACCTGGATGGGCGTGAAGGTGCCGTAATCGTGATAGCTTTTCATCCTGGCCAAGGCGGCTACGAGATCGCGGTTTCCGACCATGTATCCCACTCGCCATCCCGCCATGTTGTAGCTCTTGCTCATGGTGAAGAATTCGACGGCGACATCGGTGGCGCCCGGCACTTCCATGATCGAGGGCGCCTTGTAGCCATCGAAAACGATGTCGGCATAGGCGAGGTCGTGCACCACGTAAATGCGATGCTCCTTCGCAAGCGCAATGACCCGCTCGAAAAAGGGCAGCTCGACGCATTGCGCGGTAGGATTGCTGGGGAAATTCAGGATCAGCATCTTCGGCTTCGGATAGGAATCCTTGATCGCTTTTTCCAGCTCCTCGAAAAAGTCGATCCCGGGCGTCATCGGGATATGGCGTATGTCGGCGCCCGCAATCACCGGGCCGTAAATGTGAATGGGATAGCTCGGATTGGGGACCAGGACGATGTCTCCTGAGCCGAGGGTGGCGAGCGCGAGGTGGGCGATGCCTTCCTTGGAGCCTATCGTGACGATGGCTTCCTTTTCGGGGTCGAGATCCACGTCATAGCGGCTCTTGTACCAGTTGCATATGGCGCGGCGCAGCCTGGGAATGCCCTTGGAGACGGAATAGCGGTGGGTTGCGCCCTTTTTCGCTGTCTCGATCATCTTGTCGACGATATGTTGCGGGGTGGGCTGGTCGGGGTTGCCCATGGACAGGTCGATGATGTCCTCGCCGGCGCGCCTCGCGGCTGCCTTGAGTTCTCCCGTGATGTTGAAGACGTAGGGCGGCAGACGTTTGATTCTGTAGAACTCTTCCATAGACGGCGTGGCGGGTTTCCGCAAAAAAGCTATAATCTTACCTGAGCCGGAATTTGGCCGCAAATGGAGAAACGACATGAAGCTGCATCAGGATATCCCTTCCGGATTCAACCGTTTCACGGGCTACGGCGAGGGTTATGTGATGGTCAACGGGGAGCGCTTCGAATGCAGCCTGATCGTGCTTCCCGAATCTCCCGTCATGAATTGGGAAGTATCGGATTTCGATGCCGTCGAATCGGCTCATTTTCAGGCCGTGCTCGAAGCGGCGCCGGAAATATTGGTCCTCGGAACCGGGAGGAACCAGCGCTTCCCCCATCCCGGACTTTTGCGCGGCCTGTTTGAGGCGCAAATCGGTGTGGAAATCATGGATTCTTCGGCCGCAGCGCGCACCTACAACATTCTGGTGGGCGAGGGAAGAAGGGTGGCGGCAGCGCTCATCATAGACCGGCCAGCGCCCTGATGTGGGCTGCCGCGCTCCTGCCCAATGCATGAAGGGCATAGCCGCCTTCGAGCGTCGATACCATCCGGCCTTTCCCGTGCCTTTCGGCGATTTCCCTGATTTTTCCCGTCACCCAGGCGTAATCGGCTTCGACGAAGGCAAGCCCGGCCATGTCGTCTTCGATATGCGCATCGAAGCCGGCGGAAAAGAAAATCAATTGCGGTCTGAATGCTTCGAGCGCAGGAACCCAGTAATTCTCGACCGCTTCACGGAAAACTTCCCCGTTGCTCCCGGCAGGAAGCGGGATATTCACCATATGTTCCGACCGCCCTTCTATCCCGCTGAATGGATAAAAGGGATGCTGGAAGATCGATATCATCAGGACCCTCGGGTCATCCCTGAAAATGTCCTCCGTGCCGTTGCCGTGATGCACGTCGAAATCGACTATCGCGACCCGGTCCAGCTTTTCCAGGGCATGTGCCGCGCCTACCGCCACGTTGTTGAAAATACAGAAGCCCATGGCTGCGTTTCGCATCGCATGATGGCCTGGCGGCCTGACATTGCAGAATGCGCCGGCTATCTTTCCGGAAAGGACCTGGTCCACGCCCAATATGACGGCCCCGGCAGCCCGTCTTGCCGCCTGAAGCGTATGGGGATTCATGGACGTGTCCGGATCGAGCTGGACTGTGCCGGATTGCGGCGAGGCAGCCTTGATTGCTTCGACATAGTCTTGCGAATGCACGCGCTCGAGCTGCCCGTCCGTGGCGAGCGGCGCTTCAAGGTGGAGAAAATGGGTGTCGAGGCCTGATGCGATGAGCTGATCGTTGATCGCATGAAGCCGCTCGGGCGATTCGGGATGCCACTTGCCCATTTCATGCAACAGGCAGTCTGGATGGCTGATGATGGCGAACTGGCTCATGCTCCTATTCTAGCACCGGCTATAAATTCTGATCATGCCCTTTCATCCCGTCATCGGGCATTGTGTGATGTTGTGCTACGGGGAAGGGGGAACGAAGCGGGATATTTCCGCATTTGCCCGAATGGCGAGGTCGGTCTAATGGACATGACTGATCCAGTCCGGATTTTGTGTCCAGCCCGCCATCCATTCCGGAACGGCTTCGCTCGGCATCGGCTTCGCGATGGCGAATCCCTGTGCCAACTTGCAGCCCAATCTGATCAACGCCTTGCCCTGGGACGCAGATTCCAGTCCTTCCGCGATCACTTCTCGGTTGAAGATTCTTGACATGCTGACAATGCTGCGGATGATCGCCAGGTTGTCCTGGCTATCGGGCATGCCGCTCACGAAACTTCTGTCTATCTTGAGCTTGTCCACGGGCAGATTCTTGAGGTAGGAGAGTGAAGCGTACCCCGTTCCGAAGTCATCAAGGGAGAGTTTGAGTCCTATTTCATGGCAGGCCGACAATACCTGGTGGATGAACTGGAAATCCGCTATGGCCGTGGTTTCGAGAATCTCGAGTTCGAGGCGGGAGGGTTCCACATCGGGATAGGTTTCGAATGCAGTCCTGATGATGTCGAGAAAATCCGGATTATGCAGCTGGCGGCTGGCGATGTTGATGCTGACGTCGACTGGAAGGCCGAGATCTTGCCAGTTGCGCATCTGCTCCAGGACATTGCCGATCACCCAGTTGCCGATTTCAACGATCAGCGGCGTATCCTGGATGGTCGGCAGGAAATCCGCGGGAAGGACGGGCGAGGCGAAATTCGGGTCATGCCAGCGAATCAGGGCTTCGAACCCGACGATCCTGCCGCTCTTCAGGTTGATCTTGGGCTGGTAATAAAGGCAAAGCTCGCCGTTTTTCAGGGCGGATTCAATTTTCAACTGGCGCTCGTGATTTTTCCTGGCGATCCTGTCCATCCTGGCATCGAAGAAATGGTATTGATTCCGGCCGGACTGTTTGGCATGATACATGGCCATATCCGCCTGCCGCAGGATCGTTTCGGGCTCGACATCGTTTTCCGGATAGAATGCTATGCCCATGCTCAGCGTGACGTTGACAGGAATGCCTTCGATGGCGAAAGGGGCGCGCATGATGTTCATGATGCGTTCAAGGCTGCTTTTGACTTCGCGCTTGTCGGCGGCTTCCTGCAAGATCACGAATTCGTCTCCGCCGATTCGGGCGGCCGTATCTTCGGCACGGATGGCCTTTTTCAGCCTGTTCCCGACTTCCTTCAGCAGCATGTCGCCAATGGCGTGGCCCAGGTTGTCGTTCACAGCCTTGAATCCGTCCAGATCAATGAAGAGCACGGCGAGCAGCTTGTTCTGCCTTTTGACGCTGGCCATGGCATGCATCAGCCGGTCGTGGAGCAATACCCTGTTATGCAGCCCCGTCAATGCGTCGTGGCCGGCCTGCCAGATCAGATGCTTGCTGCTGCTGATGTCGTGAAAAGCGATCACGGCGCCGATGATTTCTCCATTTCCATTCGAAATGGGCGCTGCAGATTCGTCAATGGCGAATTCCTCGCCGTCCTTGTGGACGAGCAGGAAATTGTTTCGATTGCCGTTCCGGGCAATCCCGTTCATCGCAATCAGGGCGGGATTTTCGGTGGATTCCCGGCTGGCTTCGGTGAATATTCTGAATACGGATGAAAGCGGAAGCCCTTCGGCATTTTCCTTTTTCCATCCGGTGAGCTTTTCCGCTTCAGGATTGAGGTAAGTGATCTTGCCGTCGGTATCGGTCGTGATCACACCGCTCCCGATTGACATCAGGATCGATTGCCAACGCGCCGATTCGGTCAGAATGCGGATCTCTTCCTTTTTCCTGGGCGTGATGTTCCGGCAAAGGCACAATGCCCTTTTGCCGTGAAGCAGGACATTGCCTTCGTAGCAGGCTTCAGGCGAGGGCAGGGAGAATTCGAAATCGACCGGTTTCCCGGTTTCGAACGCATTCCTGATGGCGTCGAGAATCGGCCTTGCGCTTTCTTCAGGCAGGGTTTCGTGGAGATATTTTCCCTTTTTCAGGTAGGTCGCCCTTTCCTGAGAAATGTCCAGGCATCTCCCCGCGCTGTCGAACCATGCCGCATCGTAGGGCATGGTTTTCAGGATGGGCTCGTGCTTTCTGGCCTTCCATGCCTTGCCCAGGAACAGGACAAAGGAGAGCATGACGGCTGCGCCAAGCTCGATGGTGTGGAAATCGGATGTATCGGAAATGGGATGGTATAGCGGCTGGGCCTGCAAAGGCATGGTCTGCAGAAGAAGCGGAACTGGCAGCCATGCCTTGAGGTTTCGATAGAATTTGTTGATCATTTCAAAAGCGGATTACTTAAAAACACTATCCACTTTAGATCAATCCGTCCGATATGCAATAAATGCCGCAAAAGCGGCGGCAGGTCATGCCATCTTTTCGACTTCTTCCGAAAAATTGAGCAGAATTTTTCCGCTTTCGTCGACATCCACTTCGACTTCCCCGCCATTGGACAATCTGCCGAAAAGCAGTTCGTCAGCCAATGCGCGCCGGATGGTATCCTGGATCAATCTGGCCATCGGCCTTGCCCCCATCAATGGATCGAACCCGTTCCTGGCGAGATAATCCTTGAGTGCCGGAGTGAAGGATATGTCGACCTTCTTCTCGTGCAATTGCTCTTCGAGCTGGATCAGGAGCTTGTCGACGACGCGCAAAATGATTTCCTGATCGAGGGCCGAGAAGGAAACGATGGCGTCCAGGCGGTTCCTGAATTCCGGCGTGAAAAGCCGCTTGATTTCAGCCATCTCGTCACCTGTTTCCTTGGTTTTCGTAAAACCGATCGACGCTTTCGAAAGCGACTCCGCGCCGGCATTGGTGGTCATGATGATGATGACATTCCTGAAATCCGCGCGTCGCCCGTTGTTGTCGGTGAGCGTGCCGTGGTCCATCACCTGGAGCAGAATGTTATATATGTCGGGATGCGCCTTTTCGATTTCGTCGAGAAGAAGCACGGCGTACGGATGCTTCGTGACCGCTTCGGTCAAGAGCCCGCCCTGTTCGAAGCCGACGTATCCCGGGGGGGCGCCGATGAGGCGGGAAACCGCGTGGCGCTCCATGTATTCGGACATGTCGAAGCGAATGAGCTCGATTCCCAGGGCATAGGCAAGCTGCCTCGCCACCTCCGTCTTGCCGACGCCGGTCGGCCCTGAGAAGAGGAAGGCGCCTATGGGTTTCTGCGGATTGCCGAGCCCGCTTCTCGACATCTTGATCGCGGCTGAAAGCGCCTCTATGGCCCTTTCCTGGCCGAACACGACCGCCTTCAGATCCCGATCGAGTGTCTTGAGCGCCGTCCTGTCATCCGAAGAAATCTGACGCGAGGGGATGCGGGCGATTTTCGCGATGATCTCCTCGATGTCCTGTTTGCCTATCACCCGCTTCTGTTTCGATTTGGGCAGGATGCGCTGGGCGGCACCCGCTTCGTCGATCACGTCGATCGCCTTGTCAGGAAGATGGCGGTCGTTGATGAAGCGCGCGGACAATTCGGCCGCCGTGGAAAGGGCGGAAGAACTGTATTTGACCTGATGATGGGCTTCGAAACGGGATTTCAGGCCGCGTAGAATGGCGATCGTGTCGGTGATGCTCGGCTCGTCGACGTCGATCTTCTGGAACCTTCTGGACAGCGCGTGATCCTTTTCGAAGATGCCGCGGTACTCGAGATAGGTCGTGGCGCCGACGCATTTCAATTGGCCTGAACTCAGCGCTGGCTTCAATAGGTTGGAGGCATCGAGCGAACCGCCCGAAGCCGCTCCCGCGCCGATCAGCGTGTGAATCTCGTCGATGAACAGGATGTTGGCGGGATGATCGGAAAGCTGCTTGAGAACCGCCTTCAAACGTTGTTCGAAATCCCCCCGGTATTTGGTTCCGGCAAGAAGCGCACCCATGTCGAGCGAATAGACCCGGCTGTGCTTCAGAAGATCCGGCACTTCGCCTTCTATGATCCTGCGCGCGAGGCCTTCCGCGATCGCGGTTTTCCCGACGCCCGCCTCTCCCACGAGAAGCGGGTTGTTCTTGCGCCTGCGGCACAGGGTCTGGATCACCCTGTCGAGCTCCTGCGATCTTCCGATCAGGGGATCGATCTTTCCTGCGAGCACCATCGCGTTGAGGTTGACCGTGAAATTTTCGAGCGCGCCGGCCGCCGACTGCTCGTGCTCGGATTCGGTTTCCGTTTCCGCTTTGGCCGGTTGCGTTTGTCCGGCCACCTTGCTGATGCCGTGAGAAATATAATTGACGACATCCAGACGGGTGATTCCCCTTTGATGCAGGAAATGAACAGCGTGGGAGTCCTTTTCCCCGAAAATCGCGACAAGCACGTTGGCGCCCGTCACTTCCTTCTTGCCGGAAGACTGGACATGCAATATGGCGCGCTGGATCACGCGCTGGAATCCGAGAGTCGGCTGGGTATCGATTTCTTCCGTTCCGGAAATGATGGGCGTGTGCTCGTTGAGGAATTCGTTCAGCTCGTGGCGCAAATCCTCTATGTCCGCACCACATGCGCGCAGCACTTCGGCCGCGGCGGGATTATCCAGCATGGCGAGCAGAAGATGTTCCACCGTGATCAATTCATGACGCTTCTGCCTTGCTTCGACAAAAGCCATGTGCAAGCTGACTTCAAGTTCCTGGGCAATCATTTACATTTCCTCCATCACGCATCGCAACGGATGTTCGTTCTGCCTCGAAAAGGCCGTGACCTGTTCAACCTTGGTTTCGGCAACATCCTTGGGATAGATGCCGCATACCGCCTGCCCCTCCCTATGTACTCTGAGCATGACTTGCGTCGCTTGTTCTTTGTTTTTTGAAAAATATCGCACCAGCACCATGACCACGAATTCCATCGGCGTGAAGTCATCGTTCAGCAGAAGCACCTTGAACATGCCAGGCGGCTTTAAGCCGAGCTTTTTTGGCTCGATGACGGTTTTCTGTGCAGCAGTCATGATTCAATTCTAAACATTTCCTGTAAAACATCAACCCGCCCATGGGGCCGGGAAACCGGGGTTGACCGCGGCCTTCAGTCTTGCTAGAATTCTGTTTTCTGGCGCGGGGTGGAGCAGTCTGGCAGCTCGTCGGGCTCATAACCCGAAGGTCACAGGTTCAAATCCTGTCCCCGCAACCAACCCTTCCTCTAACGCAATTGGACGAGCAATTTCCGAGCCAGGTCCAACCGCTTGTTTCTCATCGTTCAGGCTGTGCCACGTTTGTAGCATTTGTCACGAAATCGACGAATCCGGATGCTTCAGCGAGGCGAGCCGATGCGCCCATCGTGTCGTCTCAGGCAGACGGTATCTTGTCGTCGAATCCAACACGTAAGCAATGGCCGTTTCCAAATCGATCTTGTGTCCTATGGATACGTAGATCGGCTTGATGTTTTTCCTGGTTCTCAATACTGCGCCTAGGGTTTCATTTCCGTCTGTCAGCGGCACCCAGTCGCCTTTCTCGTTGCCGACTTCCCGATGTATCCCGGTCAGGCGGGTTTTGGCCACGCCTATCGTAGCAATGCCGGTCAATACCCCGATATGGCAGGCTATGCCGAACCGGCGCGGATGCGCGATTCCCTGTCCGTCGCACAGGATAAGATCGGGGATGATGGAGAGATTTTCAAGGGCTTCGAGCACGGCGGGCGCTTCGCGGAATGAAAGCAGCCCCGGAACATAGGGAAAGGTGACAGGCTTCCTGGATAGGGCGTATCCTGCGAGATCAAGAGAGGGGAAATTCAATACTGCAGCGGCAGCGCAGGCCTGGCCTGCTTCGAAGCCGACGTCGACGCCTGCGACATGACTGACATTGCCGATTTCGTTGGAGCGGACAACCTCGCTTTGCAGCTCCCTCTGGATTTTGATTGCATCCTGGGGCGAAATGACCCAAGGATGCCTTGGCTGAAATTTCATGAGTGAATTCTAGCATGCGGACATGCCTTTCGCTTTTTCTGGGCTTCTTTTTATGTTCCGTTGCTTTTGCGCAAAGCGTAGGGCTTTCAGGAAACCAATTCGACTATGTCGTCGTTTCGGGCGATTACCTGATCAGGATCGGAGCGAGATTCGGTGTGTCGGCCAAAGTGATTGCACGGGAGAATCACCTAGATTACGGCGCTTTGCTTTTTCCGGGAAAACGCCTGCATTTGGACAACCGCCACATCGTGCCCGAAGGGATGGCTGACGGCATACTGATCAATCTGCCTCAGCGCATGCTGTTTTTCTTTCGGGGCGGGAAACTTCAGAATGCCTACCCCGTCGGGCTGGGCAAGCCTTCCTGGCCGACCCCTGAAGGCGCCTTCAGCGTGGTCGACCGCGAGGAGAACAAGGCATGGATCGTGCCGAAGTCGATCCAGGAGGAAATGCTGCGGGAAGGGAAGGCCGTCCTGACAAAGGTGCCGCCCGGCCCAGACGACCCCCTCGGAAAATACTGGATGGGGATCAGCATTTCGGGCTACGGCATCCATGGGACCATTGCACCGGCCAGCATTTACCATTTCCAGAGCCATGGCTGCATCAGGATGCATCCGGACGATATTGCCGCATTCTATGGCAAGGTGAGCATCGGGACGCGGGTAGACATCATTTACAGGCCGCTGTTGATCGCAGTGGAAGGAAATGGGAGAATCTTTCTTGAATCCCATCCTGACATTTATCGTAAAGGCTCCGATTATCAGAAAGCCGCCCATGAACTTGCCGGCGCTGCAGGGTCCAGGGTGGACTGGCGGCTTGCGGAAAAGGTCATCGAAATGCAGGATGGCGTGGCGAGGGACGTAACTTTGGGGAAGAAATAGCTTGATCGGAAGGCGCGGTTTTTTGAAGCTTGGGGCGGCGGTCATGCTTTCGCTTGCGGCGGGCAGGAGCTTTGCTTCGATGGAGGAGAGGCGGCTTTCATTCTACAACATCCATACCGGGGAAAGTCTCGATACCGCCTATTGGGCGAATGGCGCTTACATCGAGGAATCGCTCGCGGGGATCGATCATGTGTTGCGCGACTTCCGGACCAACGAGATCATGGCCATGGACAGGCGTCTTCTCGACCTCCTTCACGTCATAAAAACGACATTGGGCGGGACGCTCCCCTTCCATGTCATCTCGGGCTACCGTTCTCCCGCCACGAATACCCATCTGGCCGCAACCACGAACGGGGTCGCCAGGAAAAGCCTGCACATGAAAGGGCAAGCCGCGGACGTGTTCTTGCCCGGCAATGCGCTTTCCACCCTGCACAAGGCCGCGCTCGATCTGAAACGGGGCGGAGTGGGCTATTATCCGCATTCGAATTTCGTCCATGTCGATGTCGGGAGAGTGCGTTCCTGGCAAGGCTGATCCCGAATGCTGAGAAAAACGCTGTTTTTGCCTCTCTTTTTCCAGGCTTCCCTTGTTAATGCCGACACGGGGGTGAGCGAAAAGGATTTCCTTTCCGAAATGCCCGTCGTTCTTTCAGCCTCGCGCCTCAACCAGCCGATCGACGAGGCGCCTTCAGCCATGACGGTCATAGACCGGGAAATGATACGCGCATCGGGATACAGGAATATCGCGGACATTTTCAGGCTGGTTCCCGGTTTTTACGTGAGCTATTTCAACGGCCATCAGCCCGTTGTCAGCTATCACGGCATGTCGGACCAGTATTCGAGGAGAATGCAGGTGCTCATCGACGGCCGGTCCGTCTACATGCCCCCTTCGGGTGGCGTCGACTGGAGCAGCCTGCCCATTGCGGTTGAAGACATCGAGCGCATCGAGGTGATCAGGGGGCCGAGCGCAGCAACACACGGCGCCAATTCCTTCCTTGGGGTGATCAGCATCACCACGCGCAATCCGGCCTTGGAGCAGGGAACTGCGTTTTCGCTCCGAAGGGGAACCGACGGGGTGGGGGATGGGTATTTCCGCTACGGCGGGAATTCAGGGAAGCTCGATTACAGACTTTCCATGGGTTATCGTTCCGACAACGGTTTCAATCTGGTGAACGACACGCAACGCATCAGCCTGGCGAACATGAGCGCGGATTATGCCGTCGATCCGATCGATTCCCTGCAATTCATGATGGGCTATTCGGGCGGGAGCGAGGGGCTCGGCAATCCGGGCAATGCAGGCACGGTGGATCCCGCGGATCCGCCGCGCAATGCTTATGTGACGGGCCAGTACCAGCAGGTGAAATGGGAGAGGAATGTCGATGCCGGAAACGACACTTCCCTGCTGTTCTATCACAATTTCCAGCGCCTTTCAGACAGTTACCTGACCTTGCCCGGTCTTTTTCCGGGAAATGCGGTTTTTCCCATCGATGCGGGGATCACGGGCGAGCGCTACCATCTTGAATTTCAGCAGTCATTCAGCGTAAGCCCGGTATTCAGGAATGTATGGGGAGGCTCGGCGAGAATCGACGAATCGGTTGCGCCCCTTTACATGGTGGGGCGCCAGGTTGAAACCAGCCAGCGCATTTTCTGGCACGGCGAATGGCGGGTTTTGCCCCGGTTCCTGGTGAACGCTGGAGCAATGCTCGAACACACTAATTTCACTGGGCAAAATATTTCTCCCCAGGTGGCCTTCAATTATCACCTGGATTCCAGCAATACCCTGCGCCTGGGCTTTTCGAGAGCGGTGCGCAATCCGGTCATGTTCGAAGAAATGGCGCATCTCGTTTACAACCTGGGCGGCATTACCGTTCCTCGGTTTTACGGGCCCGGCAATCTTCTCCCCGAGCGGGTCCGGTCCAGGGAAATCGGCTATTTCGGCAATTTCCGGGATTCGGATATCGTGCTCGATGCGAGGATTTATCAGGATCATTTCGACGATCTGATCGCGACCCTGTCGAGCCCTTTTCCCAGGACATTCGGCAATTTCGGCACGGCGGACGATCACGGCGGCGAAGTGCAGCTGAAATGGAAGCCCGAAATGGCTTCCGAAGTCACCGCAAGTTTTGCGCATATCATCATTTCCGGCAATTTCCCGGAAACCTACAACCAGTCTGCGCCGAAAAACAGTCTGACCCTTTTCGCGATGCACCGTTTTCCATCGGGTTTCGAGGGGAGCTTCATTTATACCAGGCAAGGCGACGTCAATGCGCTGGGTCCGGGACAGCTCATCAGCGGATTCAGCCGTTTCGATTGCAGGCTTGGCAAATCCTTCTTCATCGAGAACAAGCAGGCCGAGGCCGCCCTTGTCATCCAGAATCTCATGAATACCCCCTATTCCGAATTCAGGACGCTGAACGTTTTCGACAGGCGGGGTTATCTGACGCTGAGCGTCGGGTTGTGATGAACCCTTTCCCGATCAAATTCGTCGCTATTCTCCTTGTTTTCTGGTCCACCCAAGTCGCTGGCGCCCCTCTGACCGTTTTTTTTCTGGCCGGCGACTCGATATCCGGAAGGATACTGGACAGCGTCAGGAAGGAAATAGAAAGCCGTTCTTCTGCATTCCTGTCCAGGGCAAGATTCGACGGCGTCTACCGACCCAACGAACTGGTCATCGCCTTCGGGGTCGAGGGAGCCAGGGCCGCCGCATCCCTGGACCAGCGCATTCCCGTGTTGAACCTCTTCATTCCGAAGCATGCCTTCGAAAAAATCATGCCGGGGCGCAAGGGAGGGCGTTTTTCAGTCATTTATATAGACCAGCCCGTTTCGCGCCAGATGCGTCTCGTCAGGCTGGCTTTCCCTGAAAAGCATCGCATCGGGGTATTGCTCGGCCCGGATTCCCGGGGTGAACTTCCTGTTCTTGAAAAAGCCGCTTCCGAGTACGGGCTGGAATTGTCCTCCGGGAAGGTTGAGTCCCAGTCGCAGCTTTTTTCCGTCCTGGACGAAGTGGTGAAGGAAAGCGATGTGATCCTCGCCGTTCCCGATCCGCTCGTATTCAACAGCGGCACGATATCGGGTATCCTATTGACCGCCTATCGCTACAATATACCCCTCGTGGGTTTCTCACCTTCGTATGCCAAAGCCGGCGCATTGATCGCGCTGTATTCAACAGTCGAACAAGTGGGCTGGCAGGCGGCGGAGGCCGTATCTGAATTTGCCGGAAAGGGTGTCTTGCCATCGCCCGCCTATCCTTCCTATTTCACTGTCGGCATAAACAGGTATGTGGCTCGATCGATGGGTGTCGAGATTCAGGATGAAGCGACTTTCGAAGAAAAGCTGAGTCAGATGGAGGGTTCGCCATGAAAAAGTGGGGGATCAGGAAAAGGGTGCTATTTTTGGCGCTGGTGCCAAGCTTTTCGATCGCTTTGCTCCTGACGCTTTACTTCACGGTGACCCGTTTCGATGCGCTCGAGGAATCGCTCGACAACCGGGGTGCTTCCCTTGCAAGGCAATTGGGGCCTGCCAGCGAATACGGAGTCTTTTCCGGAAACAGCGAAATGCTGCAGAGAATCGCCGATGCCGCGCTCAGGGAGCCCGACGTGCGGTCTGTCGAAATCAGGGACAGCGCAGGGAACCTGCTGGTGCTGGCCGAGAATCCGGTTCTTCCTGCGAAGCCGGTGTCTTTTTTCGAGGCGAAAATCGGAAAGAATCAGACCCGCCTGGAAGATTTCTTCGGAAAAGGCAAGCAGGCGGGCGTTGAAGTGATCGGCAAGGTGAAAGTCGGGATGTCCGGGCAATCCCTGATGGAGAAAAAAAGGGAGCTGTTTTTCGATGCATTGCTGATCGGAATCTTCGGCTTGTCGGGCACCGGATTGCTCGCGATCAGCATAGGCCGCAGCGTCACGCATTCGGTATTGAGGCTCGCCGAAACGGTGGAGAAACTCGGGAAAGGGGATCTCGACACGCCCGTCGCCGTCGATTCCGGCGGGGAACTCGAAGTGCTCGAAAAAGGGATCGGCGCCATGGCCTCCCGCCTCAAATTGATGCTCGAGCAGCTTGAAAACTATAGCCACGGGCTCGAAGAAGAAGTCAGGAAGAGGACGGAGGAGCTGGAGCTGCTTTCCGTCACGGACGAATTGACCGGCCTTTTCAACAGAAGATATCTGAATCGCGTCATCCAGGAGGAACTGGCCAGGAGCCTGCGCTACGGAACGGATTTGTCGGTTTGCCTCCTGGATGTCGATCATTTCAAGAGAATAAACGATTATTACGGCCACCAGGTGGGGGACGACGTGCTGGTTTCGCTTTCCAACCTGTTCGAATCGAGCATCAGAGATACCGATATCGTGGGAAGATTCGGTGGGGAGGAATTCGTCATGATCATGCCCAATACCTCGCTCGAGGAAGCGCTCCTTGTCGCGGACAAGATCAGGATGCTGGTTCAGAAAATCATCGTGCTCGATGCAGGCGCAATGCCGGTCACGGTCAGCATCGGCGTCGTGGGGTGCATCGAATCGAGGGTCAGGTCCCTGAATGATTTCATCAGCAAGGCCGACCACGCACTCTATACGGCAAAGGATCTCGGCAGGAACCGGGTCGTCGCCGCATCCCTGACGTGATGCCATCCACAAACTGCTTGCCACGAAGGCGGGAAGTGTATAGAATTCGCGGCTTTCCTGTTCCGGGTGTGAGAGGGGCGGGAAGAAGGGGGTTGCGGGAATGGGATAAAAGCTGTAAGATTCCGCTTCTCTGCTCGCGACATTGCAGAAATGTTGCAGCGCTGTTCTTTAACAATATACAGTCGATAGATGTGGGCGCTTGTTGTCTGAGCGGGCCTTATGGCCCGCGCATTGATAGACAAAGAAGTGCTCACGAAAAAGTTTTAACCTGGTTAAGATTTTGAGTGAGACCGGTGGGGAGACCCACCAAACAGGCATTGAACTGAAGAGTTTGATCCTGGCTCAGATTGAACGCTGGCGGAATGCTTTACACATGCAAGTCGAACGAAGTTGGAGCTTGCTCCAGCTTAGTGGCGAACGGGTGAGTAATACATCGGAACGTGTCCCGTAGTGGGGGATAACGCAGCGAAAGCTGTGCTAATACCGCATATGCCCCGAGGGGGAAAGCGGGGGATCGCAAGACCTCGCGCTATGGGAGCGGCCGATGTCCGATTAGCTAGTTGGTGAGGTAAAGGCTCACCAAGGCGACGATCGGTAGCTGGTCTGAGAGGATGATCAGCCACACTGGAACTGAGACACGGTCCAGACTCCTACGGGAGGCAGCAGTGGGGAATTTTGGACAATGG
>JAJZVB010000159.1 GCA_021845885.1 Pseudomonadota bacterium | reverse complement strand
CAAGCTCAATGCCGAATGGGTCGGCTTCACCTGGCACTGGTACAAGGTGCTACTGGAGGACGACGCCATGCTCAAGGCGGCCGGCAATTCGCTCCTCATCGCGCTGACGGCGAGCATCGCCTCCACAATGCTCGGGACCATGGCGGGCTATGCCCTTTACCGCTACAAGCTGAAGCTCCTTCCCGTCCTGGTCATGGCTCCGCTCGCCATTCCCGAAATCCTGGTCGGGGTGAGCCTCCTGATATTTTATGTCGCCATCAACCTGACCCTTGGGCTCGGTTCCATCATGCTCTCCCATATCGCATTCTGCATCGGATTCGTCGCCATCGTGGTGCGATCGAGGCTGGCAGGCATGGACGAGAGCCTTCCCGAGGCAGCACGGGATCTCGGCGCCGCCCCATGGCAGGCTTTTCGCCTCGTGACGCTTCCGCTGATCGCGCCGGGCATCCTGGCAGGCGCCCTGCTCGCCTTTACCCTTTCCATCGACGATTTCGTGATCACCTTCTTCACTGCGGGGGTGGGGGCTTCGACGCTTCCCCTGCAGATTTATTCGATGATCAAGATCGCGGTCACGCCTGAAGTCAATGCGGTTTCGACGCTCCTGATGTTCCTGACCCTTTTCCTCATCGTCGTCGCATCCAGAATTTCGCCGGATTCGATCAGGGCGAAATGATGAGGCTGTTCCTTCTGCTTTTTTTTCTGATCATGCCGGCCTACGGCGCGGACGAACTCCATCTCTACAACTGGAACAACTACATCGCGCCGGAGACGGTTGACCGGTTCGAGGCCTACTGCAAGTGCAAGGTCGTCCAGGATTACTATTCCGACAACGAGGAGCTGCTCGCGAAGCTCGCCGCCGGCGCGAGAGGATACGACATCCTCGTTCCAACAGGCAATGCGCTCGCTTCCCTCGTCAGGCAGGGCGCCTTGCTGCCGCTCGACAAGAAGCTCATTCCCAATCTCAAGAACATCAATCCCGCCTATCTGAACACTGCTTTCGATCCCGGAAACCGTTATTCCGTCCCCTACGCCTATACCACGACGCTGATCGGCTACAACGTGGAGAAAATGAAGCAGCTCGGGCTCCCGATGGACACCTGGGCGGTGATATTCGACCCGAAATACCTCGTCAAGGTGAAGGGAAGGGTGACCGTGCTGGACAGCCAGAGGGAACTGATGGCGGCGGCATTGAAGTATCTCGGCTATTCGGCCAACGATATCAACGAGGCGCACTGGTATCAGGCCGCGAACGTGATTCTGAGGGCGAAGCCCTACTGGGCGGCCTTCAATGCGTCCAGCTACATCAAGGAGCTGACCATAGGCAACATCTGGCTCGTGCAGGGATATTCGAACGACATGTTCCAGGCGCAGAACGATGCAAGAGCGGCGAAGCGGAAATTCACCATAGGATTCTCCCTGCCCAGGGAAGGAGCCGTGCTCGCGCTCGACAACATGGTGATACACAAGTATGCCCCGCGTCCGGATCTCGCCCACAAATTCATCAATTTCATGCTGGACGGGAAGAATTCCTCCGAACTCACGAACATGATCGGTTCGGGCAATCCCAATTTCGCTGCGATGAAGTACATCAATCCTGAAATCGCCTCCAACCCGGCCATATTCCCGAAAAAGGAGGATCTCAAGAAGCTCGAGATGCTCCAGGACCTCAACATGGAACAGCGCAGGGTATTGAACCGCCTGTGGATCAAGATCAAGATCGAATGATCATTTCTTGATGTGGATGATCACGCCCGTGGACTGGATCGCCAGGGTTTCCGTGGCCTGGCCGAGCATGGCGATGTTCCTGCCGAGGAGTTCGTTCTTCCGGGGATCGAACATCAGGTAATCCACCCCCTTGAGCATCTCGAGCTGCGTTTTCGGATCCTTCGCCGGATACGGGAGCGGCAGGACGTCGCATTGGCAGGCGATCATGGTCCTTCCCGGCCACTGGCTTGCGACGAGCACATGCTTCTTCGCCTCGAAGTCGGCCTTCGCCTGCTGCGTGATGGCCGAGATCAGCCTGTCCCTTGCCGGCAGGGGTTCGATGCGCCTGAGTTCGAAGTTCGCCCTGTCGTTGACCATGAAAACGGTGGCGACGACGAAAATGAAGGCCATGACACCGCTGCGTTTGGCCATGAAGCTTTCCCCGGGTATGGATTCGTGCACCCTGATGAGGAGCGCTACGCCTACGTAAAGGAGGAAGCCCAGCGCGAGCATGGCCCATCCCGAATCGGCTGAAGGCAGGCCCAGAAGGATGCCGAGCGTCAGCGTCCTCTTGGCGAGATCCTGTTCCCTGATCTGCCTGAAGAGGGTGAGAAGGAGGGCGACGAAGATGATTCCCCCGGTCATCCAGCGCAGGGTGGTCATTTCATCCGAAGGGCCGAGAAGAAGCATGGAAAGCGACTGAACCGGGTTCGTCCACCAGGAAAGATCGCTCCAGCCCATGCGGATGAAAAGCACGAACAGGGTGATCGAGAAAAGGCCGACATAGTAATGTCGCTGCTGCCTGGAATCGACCGGATTCTTGTACCATTGCCAGAGGAGTGCGGCAGGATAGCCAAGCCCTGCAGGATGGAGGCTGACCGACAATGCCGCGAGGAATATCTGGGAAAAGTACCATCCGCCCAGCGGCTTGGGGTCTTCCCTGTAGACTCTGTCGAGCCAGAAACCCAGGCCCGCGGCGAGCAGCAGGTAGGGGCCGGAGCCGATCGAATCGATCTGGGTGAGCGCCAAGGGGGATACGAGCAGCAGTCCGGTTGCGATCAATGCGCTTTCCTGGCCCTGGGTCCGTCTGCTCCAATCGTAGAGCAGCAGGGAGGATGCCGCAAGAATGAGAAGGGTGAACACTTTTGCAGCGGCGATGTTGCCGGTCCAGAGCAACCCTATCGGGATGAAAAGGAGCGCCCTGAAGTCGGGTGCGCCGAGCACCACGACGGGATGGGCGACACCGTCGACGATTGACCAGACGAACATCAGCGCTCTCGCTGCGTTCTCCTGCAGGCCGTAGGCGTCGAAGCGCAGGAAGAAGAACAGGATGGCCGCGCCCCAAATCAGGAAGACGGACAGGACCTTGTATCGGGTCGGGATGCTGAAATTGGTCATTGGAAAACCAGGAAGCCTTTGGAATTGCGCCTATTCTATCGGCATCCCCAGCCCAACGCAAAGCTGCCTGATTTGATTGACACCCTGAAGGGTCATGTATTATATTTCGCCGAAGCAGGCTGGGTTTGGTTGCATTGATAAGACTACAAGGGAGGGAGGAGATATGCTGTTCGAGACAGATACGACGACGACGCAGGTGGTGACGATGTACGTGAGTTTTTTTGTGTTTTTCTTTGGATTGGCTTTCCTGTTGCTCAAGAAGAATTCGTGAGCT
>JAJZVB010000158.1 GCA_021845885.1 Pseudomonadota bacterium | reverse complement strand
GATCGTCGAGATTTCGCTCCCCAACACGAAGCTTTCCATTCCGGTCTATTACGTGCTCGCGCCCGCGGAAGCCTCTTCCAATCTTTCGAGATACGACGGCGTCAGATACGGCTACCGCTCGAAGGAATACGGGGATCTCACCGAAATGTACGAAAAAACCAGGGCGGAAGGATTCGGGGCTGAAGTGAAGCGGCGCATCATGATCGGCACCTACGTGCTCTCCCACGGCTATTACGACGCCTACTACATTCAGGCCCAGAAATTGCGCCGCCTGATCGCGAACGATTTCCGCGAGGCTTTCGCAAAATGCGACGTCATCATGGGGCCGACTTCGCCCTCGACGGCTTTCGATATCGGAGAGAAAAGCGACGACCCGGTCCAGATGTATCTTTCCGACATTTACACCATAGCGGTCAACCTGGCCGGACTCCCGGGGATGTCGATTCCCGTTGGGTTCGGGATCAACGGACGCCCCGCGGGACTGCAGATCATAGGGAATTACTTTTCGGAGGCGAAAATGCTGAATGTCGCCCACCAGTACCAGAAGATTACGGACTGGCATCTCAGGATGCCTTCGCTTTGAACGGGGAAACGACAATGCAATGGGAAGTGGTCATCGGTCTGGAAGTGCATGCGCAGCTTTCGACCGATTCGAAAATATTCTCCGGGGCGTCCACCGCTTTCGGCGCGGCCCCCAATGCCCAGGCCTGCGCGGTCGATATCGCGCTTCCCGGGGTATTGCCGGTATTGAACAGGGGGGCGGTCGAGCGCGCGATCAGGTTCGGGCTCGCGGTCGGGGCGGAAGTCAGGAGGCGTTCCGTTTTCTCGAGGAAAAACTATTTCTATCCTGACCTGCCCAAGGGATACCAGATCAGCCAGTTCGACCTTCCAGTCGTGCTCGGCGGCGAGATCGAGATTTTCGTCGAAGGAACCGAGAAAACGGTCAGGCTGACCCGCGCGCACCTCGAGGAGGATGCAGGCAAATCGCTGCACGAGGATTTCCACGGCATGACCGGGATCGATCTGAACAGGGCCGGCACCCCGCTTCTGGAGATCGTCTCCGAGCCCGACATGAGGAGTTCGAAGGAAGCCGTGGCCTATGCCAAGGAGCTGCATTCCCTGGTCCGCTATCTCGACATTTGCGACGGGAACATGCAGGAAGGCTCTTTCAGGTGCGACGCGAACGTATCGGTGAGGCCCATGGGCTCGGAGAAATTCGGCACGCGGTGCGAGATCAAGAACCTCAATTCCTTCCGCTTCCTGGAGCGGGCCATAGAATACGAGGTTTCGAGGCAGATCGAGGTCATCGAATCGGGGGGAATCATCCGTCAGGAAACGAGGCTTTACGATTCCGTGAAGGACGAAACCCGCTCCATGAGATCGAAGGAGGAGGCCCACGATTACCGCTATTTCCCGGATCCCGATCTCCTTCCCCTGGAGATTTCCGAAGCATGGATCGAGAAGGTGAGGATCTCGCTCCCCGAGCTTCCCCATGCCAAGCGCAGCCGCTACGTTTCCGATTTCGGCCTTTCGGCCTATGATGCGCAAGTACTCACTTCTTCCAAGGAGCTCGCCTTCTATTTCGAGGAAGTGGTGCGCCTCTGTCCCGACCCGAAGCTTTGCGCCAACTGGGTCATGGTCGAGATCAGTGGCTGGCTCAACAAGGGGGGAATGGAGATTTCGCAATGCCCGATATCGAGCGCTTCGCTTGCAGGGCTGCTCCGCAGGATAGGGGACGGCACGATCTCGGGGAAGATTGCGAAGGAAGTATTCGAGGCGATGTGGAATGGCGAAGGAGAGGCCGATGCCGTCATCGAATCGAGGGGGTTGAAGCAGATATCGGATTCAGGCGAACTCGAGAAAATCGTCGAGGAAATCCTTGCGAACAATCCTTCCCAGGTTTCGGACTACAGGGCGGGACGCGACAAGCTCTTCGCCTTTTTCGTCGGGCAGGCGATGAAGGCGACCCGGGGCCAGGCGAATCCCGCCCAGCTTTCAGAGATATTGAAGAGGAAGCTCTCGGGCTGAAATCATCTGGCGCCAGAAGCTCGATCCCGTTCTTTCCGGAATGTTCGAGAAAATGGGAATATTGAGGGGAATTCCCTTTCCCGGAGAAATCCCGGGCAGGAGAAGAAATGAATTCAGGGGCAGCCGCTCGCGATGATCTCGCACACGGGGGGATGCCTCCCCTCCCTCATGCAGGCGGCCACGGCCGCCTTCCAGAGATCGGTATTTCCTTTGCATTCGACATGCCAGTAATTCGGGTCGCCGAAGGTCATGGCATCCGTGCTCGATGAAGCCGGATCGTCGTTCAGGTAGGCGACGGCCTTCTTCATCTCGGCCCGGTTCCCGTTGTCGGAGGAACAGGCCGACAGCATCAGGGCCAGCGCAATGGCAGACCATGCCAGTTTCCATTTTGGGCAATCAATGGGGTCAGGTCTGGAAAGATAGCAACTCATTTCCCTTTTCTCCCGATTCTCCCCACTGTTGTGAGGTGGACACCGAAATGTCGGCGAGTTGTTGATAAGAATACCCACCTGTTGCACTAATTTCTTGAATAACAACGCGGGTATCGGTTTGGCGACGCTTAAGCGTGTTGAGATTCGCGTAGCTAGTCATCGGAGTACCAGAGATGCATAACGAGTCTGTAGAAAAAGGCAGCTGGGAATCGGGGATTTCTGCTGCCTGACAACGTTCGGGATTTTCATTTTTATTTTCGGCTTTCGTTGATTCTATTTTGTCAGATTATGCGCCGAAACAAACCGTTTATCGCTGTTTTCATCCGAATACCGCCCCATATCGATGAATTTTTAGCAGATTCTGGACAATGGTGTACAACTTCCATTGAATGTCGACCTTGAGCTTGCCGCGCAAGCTGAATCGGTTCAGACCTATCGCACTGCACAAGTTGCCGAACACCGGCTCGACGATCCCGAGGCGCCGACTGTATTGATGCCGCCCCTCGGGCGTGTCGATCTTTCTTTTCATTTTATGGGTATAGGTTTCCGGTGCGTTCTGCGACCGGCCATTGAAGAAGTAGACCTGCCGGGTGGCCGTCTTTTCAGGGCTTCGCAGGCATTGCCTACGCTGCGTGCAGGGCACACAGGCTGATTTCGCACCCTGGAATTTGACCGCCTCATAACCATTGACCAAGCAATGACTGCCGTTCCGGTAAAGTTTCCGTCCGGCAGGGCAAATGCAGCTCTGGCTAGCCTCGTCGTAGATAAAATCCTTCGGAGCATAATACTTGCGCCTCGATTCTCCCTTGTGCCGATCGGCTGTGGCAAAGCGCGGATCACGCTTTCTGAACTGGGTATCGGCAACATAGCCGTCGATGCCCTGTTCGAACAATTCCTTTACGTTCTTTTCAGAATGGTAGC
>JAJZVB010000038.1 GCA_021845885.1 Pseudomonadota bacterium | reverse complement strand
ACATAGCCGCGCTCGTTTCGCTCGATGACGCACAAGCGCTGCTCCTGACCGCCCAATGGCAGAACCATTTTACCACCTATGGCAAGCTGTTCGAGAAGCGTTTTCGGTATCTGCGTCGCGGCTGCCGCCATGACGATGCCGTCGAAAGGCGCGCCCTCCTTGCAGCCGAGGTTGCCGTCGGCATGGCGGAGCTTGACATTGTGGATGCGCAACTCCCTCAAGGCGTTCCTCGCTTTGACGAGCAGGCCTGAAATACGCTCCACTGAATAGACTTCCCTCGCCAATTTCGAAAGCAGGGCCGCCTGGTAGCCGCATCCGGTTCCGATTTCCAGCACGCTTTCCAGGCTTCCGGAAGCATTGAGCAGCTCCAGCATGCGCGCGACGATCTTCGGGTTGGAAATGGTCTGGCCAAACCCCAGGGGAAGCGAAACATCGTCGTAGGCCCGGCTTGCAAGGGCTTCGTCGACGAAGATATGCCTGGGTACGGCATTCATCGCGGCCAGCACGGATTCGTCCCTGATTCCCTGCTCGCGCAGCCGCTCGACCATTCTCGCGCGCGTGCGCTGGGAGGTCATACCTATGCCGTTGTGCCTTCTGATCAGGTCAACCATGTCCTCATAGCCTCAAGCTGGGCGAAATGGGTCAGATCGATTTGCAGGGGCGTGACCGATATCTGATGGTGCAGGACAGCATGGAAATCGGTGTCGTCGCTAATATCCTGCGCTGCTCCTGCCGCCCCGACCCAATAGACCGTCTCCCCTCTCGGATTCCTGGTCTTCACCACGGGTTCGGCCTTGTGTCTTTTCCCAAGGCGGGTCACCCTGATGCCCTTCAGTGCGTCGTAGGGCAGATCGGGCACGTTGATGTTCAGAAGCATGGGTTGGGAAGGTCTTCTTTCGGCGCAGCGCTGAACCATTTCAAGAGCAATGCGCGCAGCGGTCATGAAATTCCCGCCCTCGGTTCCTGCAAGGGAAATGGCCAGCGAGGGAATGCCGAGCAGGAAGCCTTCCGTCGCGGCAGCGACTGTCCCTGAATAGATCGTGTCGTCGCCCATGTTCGCGCCGTGATTGATTCCAGAAACCACGATATCAGGCAGTTCGTCAAGCATGCCCGTGACGGCGAGATGCACGCAATCGGTGGGGGTGCCGTTGACGTAATAAAAGCCGTTATGAGCGCGCGTCAATTTGAGCGGCCGATCCAGCGTGAGAGAATTGCTCGATCCGCTCCGGTCGCGCTCCGGAGCAACCACGGTGACTTCGGCGATTTCGGAAAGCTTTTCGGCAAGACAGGCGAGACCCGGGGAAAAATAACCGTCATCGTTGCTGATCAGAATGCGCATTGCAGGTTAAGCCGAGGAGGGAACGCTAGATTGTGATGAAAAAATGAGGATAAATCAAGCTATCTGACTAACTGGTTCATGTCGATGATGGGCAGCATGATCGCCAGCACGATGAGCAGAACGATTCCCCCCATGACCACGATGAGAACCGGTTCCATCAGTCCGGTGAGCCATGCCGTCCTTCCTTCCATTTCGAGTTCCTGCTGCCGGCTTGCGCGCTCGAGCATGGGAGCAAGCCGCCCGCTCGCCTCGCCGCTCGAAATGAGATGAATGAATATCGGGGGAAAACTGCTGCTCTGTCCGAGCGCGCGGCTCAGGGAGGTTCCCTCCCTCACCAAGCTCAGGGCGTCTTCGATCGCCTCCCTGAGGGCGAGGTTCTGAACGACTCTGGACCCGGCCTGTAAGGCCCTCAAAAGCGGCACACCGCTCCCCACGAGAATGGACAGGGTATTCGCGAACCTCGCGGTATTGAGCCCCTTGATGAGGGAACCCATGAGCGGGAGCTTGAGCAGAAAGCCATGCCACTTGTAGCGGAGATTCCCCCTGGAAAGCGCGATTCTCGCTCCCCATGCCCCTAAAATCAGAAGTGCCAGCCAGTACCCGCCTGTTTTCCTGAGAAAATCGCTCGTTGCGATCAATGCTCGGGTGAGAAAGGGCAACGTCTGGTGGCTTTGCCTGAATACGCCCACCACCTGGGGCACGACGTAAACGAGAAGCCCGGTGATGACCGCGGTGGCGACGAGGCTGACTGCCACGGGATAAAGGAAGGCGAGCATGACTTTCTGCCTCAATGCATTGCGATTCTCGATGTAGTCCGCCAGGCGCAGCATGACTGTGTCCAGCTCCCCGGATTCCTCTCCGGCATGAACGAGCGCCCGGTAGATTTCAGGAAAAACCTTTTCATATTCTCCCAGGGCTCTTGCGAGCGTATGGCCAGCAAGCACTTCGGCCCTGACGCCGGCCAGGATCTGCCGGGCATAGTCGTTCTCGGACTGTTCGACGAGCGCATTGAGCGCACTTTCCACGGTGAGTCCGGCTGAAAGCAGGGTCGAGAACTGCCGGGTGAACAGACTGAGTTCGGCCGAACTGAACCGCCTTTTCCACCATGCAAGCGAGCTTTTTGAAAGGGCTTCCTGGGAAACGGAATGGATGGAAAGCGGAAGAAGGTCCATCCCCCTCAAATGGGATCTTGCCTGCCGCATCGTGTCGACCTCGACCACCCCCCTGACCACACGGCCATCCTTGTCGAGGGCTTCGTAGCGGAAAGCGGCCATTTCAATCCTTGGTCACTCTGAGGAGTTCCTCTAGGGAGGTTTCACCTTTTTCCACCCATCTCATGCCGTCCTGGCGCAGATTCTTCATGCCCGTCGATTGCGCATAGGAACGAATTTCCTGCTCGGAAAGGCCGTCGTGGATGGATTTCCGCAATGCTTCGTCTATGACGAGAAGTTCGTAAATGCCGGTTCTGCCCTTGTAGCCGCTCATTTCGCAGGCCGGGCACCCCTTCGCCACATAACCCTCCCCGGCAAGCGTTTTGCACTGAGGACACAGCCTGCGCACCAGCCTTTGGGCGAGCACCCCGATCAGGCTCGATGCGAGCAGAAAAGGCTCTATGCCCATGTCGATCAGCCGCGTCACGGCGGCGGCTGAATCGTTGGTGTGCAGCGTCGCCAGAACGAGATGCCCGGTGAGGCTTGCCTGCACGGCGATTTGAGCGGTTTCGAGATCCCTGATCTCGCCGATCATGATGACGTCGGGATCCTGCCGCAAAATGGCGCGCAGCGCTTTCGCGAAACTCATCTCTATTTTCGCATTCACCTGGGTCTGCCCGATGCCGTCCAGATCGTATTCGATGGGGTCTTCCACGGTCATGATGTTCATGGCAGCCGAATCGATCCTGGAAAGCGCTGCATAAAGCGTGGTGGTTTTTCCGGAACCCGTCGGTCCCGTGACGAGGAAGATGCCGTGCGGCTGCGTGACGAGATCGTTCACGCCATCGAGGGTTTCGCCGCTCATGCCCAGCTTGGCAAGATCGAGCCTCCCCAGTTCCTTGTCGAGAAGGCGCATGACCACGCGCTCCCCGTGTCCCGTGGGGAGCGTGGAAACCCTGACGTCCACGGGCCTTCCCGCAATTTTGAGCGTGATGCGCCCATCCTGGGGCAGCCTTTTCTCGGCGATGTCGAGCTGCGCCATGATCTTGATCCTCGAGACCAGCGCAGCATGAAGTGCGCGGTGGGGTTCGATCACATCCCGCAATGCGCCGTCCAGCCTGAAACGGACTACGGAGCGGTTCTCGAAAATCTCGATGTGAATGTCAGAAGCGTTTTCCCTGAGCGCCTGGGTCAAGAGCGCATTGATCATCCTGATCACGGGCGCATCCCCTTCCGCTTCGAGCAAATCTTCGATCCTTGGCATTTCCTCGATCATTCTCGAAAGATCGAGTTCGAAATCGTCTGAAAGCAGGACCGAGTCGCTCTGGGAATAAGTTTCGGAAAGCGACTTTTCGAACGCTCCCGGATCGAGAAGCATTGCCCGGATGGGCACACCGAGGACTCTTCTTGCTTCCGAAATGACTTCCATCCCGGCCCCTTTTCTCACGCAGATTTCGGCCTGTTCTTCAGAAAATTTCGAGACGAAAATGCCCTTCGCCTGCGCAAAGGAATAGGGAATCAGCTTTTTCGGCTGCATGCTCAAGGCTCCCGGGGAGGCAGAACCGGCGGCTTGATCCCGGGCATCAGGAAACTCGGTTCGGGCTGCGATTTTTTCTGCACGCCCGTGATGTAATCGTAGCGATCCGAGGTCAGCCCGTCATAGGATTTGGCCGTACGCAAGATATGGGGGCAAAGAAAAACCATGAGATTGGTCTTGTTGTGGGTGCGCGACTTGTAATTGAAGAGGTATCCCAATACCGGAAGATCGCCGAGCACAGGCACCTTGCTGACATTGTCCGAAATGGAATCCTGTATCAGGCCGCCCAACACGATGATCTGCCCGTCGTCCACCACGATGGTCGAATCGATTGAGCGCTTGTTCGTCGTCGGTCCTGCCGGATTGTTCAGGGTGGTCGGGTCAACGCTCGACACTTCCTGGTAGATCTTGAGCCTGACCAAGGCGCCCGCCGAGATCTGCGGCTTGATCTTCAACATCAGTCCCACATCCTGGCGCTCGTAGGTCTGGAAAGGCGCCGTCGTCGTTGTGGTTCCGGTCTGGGCATAGGATCCCGTGATGAAAGGGACATTCTGGCCGACGACGATCTTCGCTTCCGCATTGTCGAGCGTCAATAGATTCGGCGTGGAAAGGATGTTGGCATTGGCGTCCGTCTGAAGCGCTCTGGCGAGGACGCCGAGATTCAACACCTGCCCGACTCCCGGGATGTTGACCTGCCCCTTGATGATGCCGATGTTCAGTCCCTGCCCTGCTGTGCCGATGTTGGTCGCAGTGCCGATGATGTTCGCGCCTCCTCCGGGCGTGCCGAAATTCGTTCCGCCTATGAGGCTGGTCGAATTGCTGTTGACTCCGCTCAGGTTCTGCCACTGTATGCCGAATTCCGCTGCCCTGTTCGCGCTGATTTCGGCGACGAGCGCTTCGACGTAGATCTCGGCCTGCCTGACGTCGAGTTTTTCCACTGCGGCGCGCAAATTGTTGTATATCGCCTCCGGCGCGGTGATGATGAGGGCATTGGCCGCTTCGTCAGCCTGGATCACGCCTCCGGCAGGTGCGCCGGAAGAGGGGCCCGATGACGAAGCGCCGTGACCCGCAGCGGGAGCTGCTGCAGGCTGGCCTGAAATGGCCGCATCCAGCGTTTTTGCCAGGTCGACTGCCGAGGCATTCCTGAGGTAGATGACATGGAAGTTTCCAGAATCTCCGGTCTGCACGTCGAGCCTTGAAATCAGGTTGCGGGCCATGGCCAGCATGGCCGAGCTTCCCGAGCGGAGGATCAGGCTGTTTGTCCTCGTATCCCCCACGGCAACGAGGCGTTGTCCCGGTTCCGTCACCCCTTCGTTCATCAGCTTGTTGATGGTTTGGGCCATATCGAGGGCCGAAGCATGGTTGAGCGCAACGATGTCCGGGCTGCCCGATTGGTCGATGGCATCGATGATGCTGTCGATGCGCTTCAGGTTGTCGGCATAGTCGGTGATCACCAGGGCATTGCTGCCGGGATAGGCGCTGATCGCATTGTTGGGCGCGATCAGCGGGCGCAGCACCGAGACGAGCTGAGTTGCCGACTGGTTCTTCAGCGTATAGACCTGGGTGACGAGCTCCCCTCCTCCAGCTGGCTTGCCTTCAGCGAATATCGTGCCTGAATTCTGCTTGGCATCGACTTCCGGAAGTATCTTGATGACACCGTTCGATTCGACTGCGGCAAAGCCCTGAAGGCGCAGCGCTGAAAGCAATATGGGATAGATCAGCGAACGGGATACCGGTTTGGAAGAAACGATATTGACCGTTCCCCTGACCCTCGGATCGATCAGGAAATTTTTGCCTGTGATTTTCCCAACCGCCCTGATCACCGATTCGACATCGGCATTGACGAAATTGAGCGTGACTTGGTCGTCTTCGGCCATAACACTGAAGGAAGACAGACCGAAGAAGAACAACAGGATCCCGAGAAGCCTGATCACAAGATTATTCCGAGATAAATGGCCCATGCTATCATCACTTTGCTTCCAGATCGAGATCGGGTGCGATTTGCCTGAGTCTCAGCATGGTCTTTTCGCCATCGTGAAGCAGCACGGCATGATCGGCGGCAATTGCCTCAAGGAGAAATCCCGGGACGACTTCGTTGCCAACCAGCACAGCACGGCTTCCTCTCCCCTCCTCCGTGAATATGGCCGCTCCCGGTTTTCCCCTCGCTGGCGCGAAAATGCCGTCCAGCCGGAGACCGGGTGGAAGACGGGACTGCCCGTTTGGCGCGCCGCCCCCGAAAACATGACCGGCCACGATTTTATCGACCCTGCTCTCCTGCGGGGCTTTTTCGGCTTGCGCAAGCAGGGCGATGGGGTCCGGGGCAAAAACAATCCATGTCCAGTGCGCGGCCAGGGCGCAAAATGCTGCAAGCGAGGCAAAATTCAGCATCGCTATCAGATGCCGCTGCGAAAATACAAGCATATTCATGATTGAACGATGGAAAATGGGATGATTTTAACTGATGGGAAGCGTTGTTGCGATTTGGTTCGCCATTTTCTCAAAATAAACGTATCCCGGATGATTCATCCGGGATACGTTGAAACGCTACACCTGTTTGAAATTTCAGGGAATCGGAATTGCCGGCGCATCGCTTCTAAAGTGGGTGAAATCGAACAGCGTCATGAGATCCCCGATTGCCGGCGCATTCGCAGGAATATAGGGATTGGCCGCCGTAGGCGTGGGGTTCGGAAGATTGTCGCGACTCCGCGCCGAAAGCGGTTTCAGTCCCCAGTTCGCTTCGATGAACTTGGCTATCGAGGCATGATCCTGATAGTTGTGATCGACGTATCCGGCCTTGGCATAAGGAGAAATGAGGATCAGGGGAATGCGCGTGCCGTCGCCGAAAAAATCGATGGGCTGGATATAGCCATGGTCGTAATATCCTCCTCCCTCGTCCGTCGTGATGACGATAGCAGTCGAAGCCCAAAGCGTGGGATTGCTTTTCACCGTATCGATGAGCGTGGTCACGAATTTCTCGTATGCCGAAAGCGTGGAATCAGCAGGATGCCCGGCCTGGCTTTCATAAGGCCTGACGAAGGAAACGGCAGGCAGCGTGTTGTTGGCCACATCCTGATAGAACTGCGGGACATCCTGGAGATTGCTCCTGAGCGATGTCGTCATGACCGACTTGGAAAACACGAAAGGATCACAAATGCCGCAATATTCGCTGGTCGGGTTCCCGTTGTTCCAACCCCCGCTGTACCATTTCCATGTCACGCCCTTCGCGGAAAGGGAATCTGCAAGCATGGGCACGGTTTGCGGCGGCGTGGTGTACACGTTAGCACCCAGGGTCGCCGGCATTCCGGCAGGCGTATAGCCGGGATTGTAATTGTTCACCAGATAATAGGTATTGGCTGCGCAATTGCCGTTGTTGAAAGGCTTGTAGGCCAACGAATTCAAATAGGCCGTGATCTGCGAGACCCCGGGTTGCGTATTGTCGGCGCATCCGACATACGATCCGCCCTTGTAGCCGTCCTGGGTGTAGAAGTTGTTGGTTCCAGCCTGCGGGTTGGGATTTTCGACCTGATTGGCGGGCGGAGCAACGGGATTGCCGTTGCCGTCATTGTAATAGGCCACGTCCGCAGCCGAACCGATGGCGAAGAAATTGGCGCCTGTTCCGCCCATAATCGCCTGATGGTAATTGTCGCTGATGGCGTAATTGTCGGCCATGAACCTGAATTTCGGCGCATCGCCCAGGACCATGTTATTGAAGCCCATGGCCAGCCCGCCCTGATAGGTCGTGGCAGGCGTCACAGCAGGAAGGTTGTTGGGCCCGATTCCGACCGTAGTTGCCACCCAGGTGAAGAGATCCATCTTGCCCTGATCATATTGTTGCCACATCTGGAAAAAGCGGTGCACGGGGTCCCCGGTGTAACCGTTGTCGTAAGGCACATACTGGGAGATCTGGAACGGCCCGTTGGGGAGATTGGCCGGGAATCTCGGATCCGGGATATCGGGTGTCTGGTAGAACGCGTAAGTGGTGTTGGGCTGGGGAAGCGTGGCGTAGGGCCCGGTCTGCGTCGGCGCGAGCGAGTAGGTTGCCGTCACGCTGGCCTGCTGTTGCGCGGCAAGCGCGTAATTGGCGCCCGGCGTCCCGGAAGAAGTCACTATACCCTTGGAAAGCAGATTATCGATGGTCTGTCCCGGAACGGGATTGTAAACCCCGAACACGTTGTCGAAGCTATGGTTTTCCCCGATGATCACGATCAGATGCTTGATCGGCGTCGTGGTTGCCAGCGAAGGCGAAGTGGCAGCGGGCGCGGCTGCCTGATCGCTGCCATTGCACCCCTGAAGCACGAAGGGAATGATAGGGAGCAATGCGAATAGTCGCATCCCCCTGGATTTCCTGAGGCGGAACATGGTGGCATCTCCTTTTAACTGATTCAATGAATAGGTCGAACAAAGTAGAATGAAATAATGGCTGAAGCCAAGTGAAGGATAGATACATGGCGTTACAATATGCTTACATATTGTTTACATGGCTGTTACATCATTGTTACATTGAAGGGGCGCGGCTGAGGTTGAACATTCCGATGCTTCGATCTATCCTATCCGACATTTCCCTTCAAGACTGAGAGATCATGAACATAAGAAAACCAAGGCAAGGCGGATTCACCCTGATCGAAATCATGGTGGTCATCGTGATCATCGGCATCCTGGCTGCATTGATCGTTCCCAAGATCATGAGCCGTCCGGATGACGCGAGGATCGTTGCCGCAAAGCAGGATATCGGATCGATCATGCAGGCGTTGAAGCTTTACAAGCTCGACAACCACAGCTATCCGACCACGGAACAGGGGCTGGATGCGCTGGTGAAAAAACCGGCCACCCCGCCCGTCCCAGAAAACTGGAAATCCGGAGGCTATCTTGAAAAGCTGCCGGTCGATCCCTGGGGCAAGCCCTATCAGTATCTCAATCCGGGATTGCACGGTGAAATCGACGTATTCAGCTTCGGCGCCGATGGCATGCCCGGCGGAGAAGGCAATGACGCTGACATCGGCTCCTGGAGCCTTTAGCCTTTCACGCCATGAAGGCGGATTCACTTTCGTCGAAATACTGGTCGTTCTCCTCGTGATCGGCATCGTTGCAGCAGTCGCCGCGCTCGGGATTTCACCCAACGACAGGCAGGAAACCCGAATCGAGGCCTCCCGCCTTGCCGACCTGCTCGAAGAAGCCGCCATTGAAGCGGTCAATCGCGGAGAGACACTGGCCTGGTCGGGAAAGGACGACTTCTACACTTTCTGGCAAAAGGCCGATGACGGCACCTGGAATGAAATCGTGAGCGACGATCTCTTTCGCGGCCATGCCCTGCAAGGGGATATCAGGATAGATGGAATCAGCGTAAGTGGCGCTCAAACCGCTCCGGGCAAGAAAATCGTATTCAGCCCTTCGGGCGTCAACCGCCCCTTCACGATCACGCTTGCGGGAAACCGGGCGAAAGCCGATATTTCCGGCGACGTCATGAACCGGGTGTCAGTGGATTCCCATGAATGAAGAAAAAGGCTTCACGCTTTTCGAGACATTGATCGCGCTTGCCATCATCGCGATCGCGTTGACGGCGGTGATGCGCGCTTCAGCTTCAGCCGGTGATAGCGCCTACGAATTGAGACAGAGACTGCTTGCCGACTGGGTAGCGCAAAACCGCATGGCCGAGCTCACGGCGCTCCAGCAATGGGTGCCCATAGGGAAATTTTCCGGAAAGGATGAGCAGGTCGGCGTTTTTTTCCCCTGGAATGAAGAAATCGTTTCGACGCCGAATCCGCTTTTCCGAAAGGTCGTGATCAAGGTTTACGACAACGACGGTCATGTGCTTCGCCAATTGACCGGATACCTGATGCGCCCCATGTCATGAAGAATGCAAAAGGCTACACGCTGATCGAACTTCTGATCGCCGTTGCCATCCTGGCGCTGATTTCGGTCATGGCCTTCAGGGGACTTGCTTCGGTGATCGAAACGAGAAGCCATTTGGCCGAGGAAAACAGGAAGTGGCATGACCTCGCCCTTTTCTTTTCACGCTTCGGGGAGGATCTTTCCCGTCCTGAGCACCGCCCGGTAATGGATGCATCGGGAATCATGCAGCCCGAATTTGCGGGCAAGCCGAGCTATTCCGATCCGCTGGACGCCAACATTTTGTTCACCCGAATGGGATATGAAGACGAAGGCGGTGAGCGGATAGGCTACCGTTTCAATCAGGGGAAAATCGAGGAACTGGTCTGGGCGCACCTCGATCAGGCCCCTGGAACCACTCCTGAAATCTATACCCTTCTCGATGAGGTCAAGTCGTTCGAATTGCGTTATCTCGCCATCAACGATACCTGGGTGCTCTTCTGGCCCCTTCCGGGCCAGCCGCAGCCCAAAGCCGTCGAGGCGACCGTCACGCTGGCTTCCGGCGAGAAGATCGTGCGCATTTTTTCGCTCCTTTGACATGAAGCAGAAAGGCGCGGCTATCGTCATGGCGATCCTGATCGTGGCGCTCACCGCCATGCTCGCCGCTTCCCTGGTCTGGGAAGAGACTATCTGGGCGCGTCGCGTGGAAAACAATGAAGATCGCGAAGACGCAAACTGGCTTGCCGTCGCTGGAACGAATTTCGCTGCCGCCGTGCTGAACGACGATGCGAGACACAATAACGTCGATTATTTCGGCGAAGCCTGGGCATCCGAATTGCCGCCCATGGCCGTTGACAACGGCGAGATATCCGGATTCATTCTCGATCAGCAGGGACTGTTCAACCTCAACGACCTTGTCATGAACGGGAAAACCGACATGGCGCATCTCGCCCAATTTCGCAATTTGCTGATCCTGCTCAACCTTCCGCCTGATCTGGCTGAAGCGCTGGCGGACTGGATCGATGCCGACAGCGAAGTGCAGCCTCCCGGTGGCGCTGAAAATTCCTATTATCTCGGATTGCCTGATCCTTACCGGGCAGCTAATATGCCGCTAGGGGAAATCGGAGATCTTTCGAAGGTCAAGGGTTTCGACGAGGCCACCATAGCAATATTGAAACCCTACGTGACCGTGCTGCCGACTTATACGCAAATCAATGTCAACACCGCGCCCCCGGAAGTGCTCGCCGCCGTGCTGCAGGGTCTTACGTTGGCTAGAGCAAGGCAGCTCGTGGTCAGGCGCAACCAGCATTACTTCACGGATGTCGGCGATTTCAAGTCCTCGGTTCCCGACCCCGATGTCGTCATTCCTGACAATGAAGTCGAAGTGGCAAGCCAGTATTTCCTGGTGACGGTCAAGGCCAGCCAGGGAAGCTCGAAGGTGACCCTGCAGACCCTCCTCGATCGGCAAGGTGCGGCATGGCCCGTAAAGATCTGGAGCAAATCATGAAGCGCTTGAGAATCTACCCCGCTCGGGAATTCGAATGGGCGCTTGTCGAAAACGACATCGTGCTTCAGACGGGAAGCGGTGGCGCATTTCCTTCATGCGAGGAATGCGAAGTGATCGTCCCGGCCGACAAGGTATTCCTGGCAAGGGCCAGGCTGCCCAAGGCCAATGCCAGGCGCCTTGCCGAAATCGCTCGCTATGCCGTAGAGGAATCGGTCATCTCCGATCCGGAAAAAAATCGCGTGGTGCCCGGGCCGAAACATCCCGACGGCACGACGATGCTTGCGGTCATCGACAATGACTGGATGGCGAAAGTGCTCTCCAGGCTCAAGCAATCCGGGATCGAGCCCAAGCGCATGCCGACTGAACTCCTGCTTCCGAAATTGCAGCAAGGATCCTGGACGCTCGTTCTGGACGAATCGGGAGGATTCTTGAGGACCGGGGAGCATGAAGCATGCTCCCTGGATTGCGGCGATCCGCCGCTCGGCCTGAGGCTCGCTCTTCAGCAGGAGGCGAAGCCAGCCCGGATCATCGTTCATGCCCGGCAGTTCCCCGATCTGGAACATTGGCATGAAACCCTGGGCGTTCCATTCGAAACGGCCGCGCCCTGGGACTGGAGAACCGCGGACTGCAAAAAAGGCTTCGACCTGCTTCAAGGTTCTGGAAAGAGAATTGAAATCGACTGGAAACCCCTCAAACCCGCGCTCCTGATCCTGGCCATGATGCTGTTCCTGCAGCTTTCCGGAATCGTCTTCGGCTGGATTCATCTTGCTCAGGAAAAGAAGACGCTTTTCGCCGAAATGGATCGCCTTTTCAGGAAGAGCTTTCCGGAAGCCAGGATGGTGGTGGATGCGCCGCTGCAGATGAAAAGGAAGCTGGAGGCGCTCAGGCGATCGAGCGGAGGCCGGCAGCCGGGAGATTTCCTGGCCCTCATGGAATCGGCCTCCGGAGAAATCGGCGCGTTGCCGCCTGGAAGCCTGGAAAGCGTCGATTATGCCCGGGCAGGCATGGATCTCGAAATGAGCTTTCCGGCCGATGAAGCGCTGGATGCGTTCAGGAAAAGACTCGAAGCCAGGGGCCTCAAGGTCGACTTGAAGAAGACTGAGAAAAAAGATGGGGCCATCAGAGCGGTCCTGCATGTCGGCGCGGGGGGAGCATGAAAGCGAGGCTGAAATCATTCTGGCTGGATCGCAACGAACGGGAAAAAAAGGTATCGCTCCTTGCAGCGCTTTTCCTGTTATTGAGCCTCCTTTACGCTTTCGTCTGGATACCGGGGGAAAAAGCCGTGGCGAAGCTTTCCAGGGAGCTTCCCGTCTTGAGGGCGAAGCTGCTCGAAATGCGCATCCAGGCTCAAGAAATCGAAAAAATGAGGAAGCTTGCGCCTGTGAATGGTACGAAAGACATCAGGCAGGCCATCGAGTCCTCGGCAAAATCCGTCAATCTCGGCCTCAGCCGCATCGAGACGGATGTTGATGGACGCGTTCATGCCGAATTCTCCTCCGTTTCCTTCGACCCATGGGTGGTCTGGCTGGACAGGCTCAGGGCGGACAGCCATATCCGCCTTGAATCCGGGCATATCCAGAAGATCGATCTTGACGGCAGGGTCAGGATCACCGCAATCTTTGCAGCGGGGGAGGAGTTTTGACGCGCACCTATGTCCTCTCAGGGATTGTCCTCTATCTTGTCTTCCTCGTGGCGACCGTGCCTGTAGCCATGCTGGACGGCATTTCGAATCGTTTTTCGAATGGAAAGATCAGGTTTTCCGAAACGAAGGGCACGGTATGGCAGGGTTCGGCTACCCTCGGCATCGAGGGAAAGCCCTCCGGAAGATTCTCCTGGAGGGTTTCGCTGGACGAGATGCTTCTCGCCAGATTGCATGTCGCGATCATGGAAGAAGGCGAGAAGGAACGGACGGATGTCGTGCTGACCCCCTCTGAACTGGAATTGAAGCATGTTTCTCTGACGCTTCCCGCATCGCTCCTCTGCCTCTTCGACAAACAGCTCGAAACAGTCAAGCCCGGAGGCGAACTTCATGTGCATGCCGACGACTTCATGCTTTCGAAATCGATCAGGGGGGAAATCATCGCGCAATGGGACAATGCAAGTTCTTCTCTTACCCGGGTGGACCCCCTGGGAAGCTACCGCATCCATGCCAGAGGAAACGCTTCGAACATCGAAATTTCCCTGGAAACCTTGAACGGGCCGCTATTCCTGAAAGGCAGCGGTTCCTGGTCGCAAAAAGGCGGACTGAAATTCAATGGCGCGGGCGAATCGAAAAATGAAGGCCTTTCCGATCTCCTCAGGCTGGCCGGGCCCGCCCTGGGCGGAGGCGTCTATGCCCTGAAACTGGGGACTTCTTGAACAGAATATGGGCTGTCGATGCGCTCAGGGGCGTTGCCGTCATGATGATGATCGCCTATCACTTCTGTTTCGATCTCAATTATTTCGGCCTCATCCACCAGGATTTCAACCACGAGCCATTCTGGCTCGCCTCCCGCGCCATCATCGTCAGCCTTTTTTTGATCCTCGTGGGCATCAGCCTGGTTCTGGCGTCGAGCCTGGATGAAAGGCATTTCCGGAAAAGGCAGATCCGGCTTTTCATTGCATCAACCGCCGTGACCATCGGCAGCTATCTGATGTTTCCGGAAAGCTACATCTTTTTCGGCATACTGCATTTCATTTTCGTTGCAAGCCTGATCGGAAGGCTTTTTCTGAAATACCCGGAAATCAGCCTGGTTTCAGGAATCGCGGCGCTTGCCGCAGGACTGCTCTATGCAAACCCTTTTTTCGACAGGCCTTATATGGAATGGATGGGGTTCATGACGCACAAGCCCTATACCGAGGATTACGTTCCGGTTTTCCCCTGGCTGGGCGTAGTGCTGGTCGGCCTTTTCCTGGGCAATCTTCTTTTCAAGAAATGGAAGCCGGCCTGGCTTCATTCCGATTCCGCAGCGATGAGGCTCCCGGCGCTTCTGGGCAGGCATAGCCTCGCCATCTACCTGATCCACCAGCCCGTCCTGATCGGCCTGCTCTACCTGCTATGGGGGAAATAAGTGCCCAATTTACAGTCAGAAGGCGACGAAAGGGCCGGGACCTGCCGGGGTCATCGATCCGCTTACGGCGAAATAGACGCTTCTCCCGAAGAAGAAAGGCAGTCCCCAGTCGAAAGTTCCGGGTGCGGTGGGGCTGCCCGCGATGTTGTTGAACAGGATGTTGTTGCCGGTGGAAACCAGGGCGTCGCCGTTGGCGACTGAAAAGCTGACGGAAACGGAAGGCGTGGGGGAATTGGCGGCCTGCAGGGTTGCGGAAAATTGCTGCGTGGAAGATGGGCAATAGCCGCCGATGACGATTTTGCAGGCAGGGGTCGTGCCGTCCTGGAAGAAGAGCATGTTCGATCCGCTGTCGAGGAAACTGCTGGTGAGCGCTTGGCCGTTGAACACCGTCGTCAGGTTGCCCGAGCCGTCAAGCATCAGGACATTCGCCTGACCCAGTGCATTGTTGCTTCTCGTCCCGATGCCGAAGATCATTGAACCTGAAAGACTGGAAGCGCCCGACGGGGGCAGCTGGGGCAGCACGATGACGAGGCCGTTGTTGTCCAGGGCGAACTGGGTCACGGGATTCTTCACCTGGAAACTCGCCGGCTCCCCGAGGGAGGCACAGCCGGTTGCCGGGCATTCGAAATATACGCCGTTGTTTGCGGCGGTGCAGGATGCACCGCAATCGTTCGTGAATACCCCCACCCCGAGGACGCCGTTGGCATTGAGCGCAGCCGCACTGCCTATGCTGATCGATGTGCTCGAACAGGATGCAGGCACGGCTGGATTGGGCGATTGCGAGTCGTCGATGACCTGGATGGGTATGCCGTAGGCCTTTTCCCCTCCGATGGCGATGTCGGCAGCTTCCACAGGCCCCCATGTGTAACCGCTGGCAAATGGCGCGCATTCCGCAAGCGGATTTCCCCCGCTGCCTGTGACCTGTGTCAGCGAAACGGACAGGGCCGATTTCAATATCCTGATGCCGTATGATCCCGTATCGACGAGGAGGTTCGGGATGACCTGGCAATTGGAGGTGTTCGGCGTGCAAACCGTGACGCTTGCAAGAAGGATGTTGACGTTGACTGTTGCGGCATACAGGCTGACGACGTTGGTTCCGGGCGCAACATTCGAACTCACGGGCGTGCTGGCAGGGGCAGGCGCTCCCCCTCCCCCCCCTCCGCCGCAGCCGAAAAGGAAACTCATGAAAATCAAGCAAAAGTATCTCATTTTATATCGGCGGGCAATACACCCGGGGGCAACAGATTTGGGATATAGGCATGGCCTGAAAAGGCCCTCATGTGCCCGTCGGAGCGAACCACGAGATCCGGCGTATCGACATAGCCCGGCCCTGTTCCGGCATGCAATCCCTTGAGATAGGCATCGAAATAGGCGCCGAGAAGCTGCCTCAGGTTCGGCATGAGCGGCCCCTGCCAGGCGATTCCGAATACGGTCCCCGTGGCATTGTCCGCATATTCCTTCACCACCGTGCCGGACTGAAGCTGCAAAATTGTCACGGTATAAAGGGTCGAAGCGCTCGACTGCACCTTCGCCTGCAAGGCTTGGCCGTCGGAGATGACGGAAGCGCCATTGCCGCCGAGACCGGCCCATGAGCAAAGCGGGAAAAGGAGCAGGATAATCGGAAAAGAAGCCTTCATTTCAGTACCTCGAATAGAATTCGTCGATTTCCCCGGCATATTTTTCGACGACCTTGTCCCGCTTGAGCTTCAACGTCGGGGTCAATAATCCGTTCTCTATGGTCCAGGGCTCGAGAAGCAGCAGCACTCTGGAAATCTTGGCGTAGCCCGGGAATTCCCTGATCTGCAAGGCGATCCGATCGAGGACCTTCTTTTCGGCGCGTCTGTCCTTCAGCGATTCGGGAGAATCCGGATCGAGGCCGATTTCGCCTGCGAGCTTGATCCAGTTTTCGACATTCAGTACGGCAAGCAGAACGAGGCAGGGACGCCCTTCCCCCCAGACCATCACCTGATCGAAAAGCCTGTCCCTCAGGATGGCGTGCTGCATGTCGGCTGGCGGGACCTTTTCGCCATTGGACATGACGATGATTTCCTTGATGCGCCCCGTGATGTAGAGATGCCCGGTATCCGAAATGCGCGCCGTATCCCCGGTATTGAGCCATCCTTCGGGAGAAATCATGGCATCCGTCGCTTCCTTGTTCTTCCAGTAGCCCAGCATGTTGCAGACGCTTCTCACCAGAAGGGCGTCATGCTCCCCGATTCTGACCTCTATCCCTTCGAGGGGAAGGCCTGCGCTTGCCGGAAAATTGTTGTTCATCCTGTTCGCGCTGACGATGGGACTGGTCTCGGTAAGGCCATACCCCTGGAGCAGAGGCAGACCCAGGGAAACGAAAAGCTTCGATATGTCCGGTTGCAGGGGCGCGCCGCCGCTGATCGAAAGTTTGAGCCTGCCTCCGAACCGCCTCATCACCCGGTCCGCGACCAGCCGCTTCAAAACCGGCCAGAAGAGCAGCGAAGCATGCCATCCCCTCCTCCCCTGCAGGTATTCGAAACGCAGCCATCCTATTCTTTCGGTCATCGAGAAAAGCCTGCGCGACCACGCCGAACCCTTTTCGAGGTTGACCTGGATGGAATTATAGATGCGTTCGTATATCCTCGGAACCGATACCAGAACGGTCGGGCGGACGATCTGCATGTCGTCCAGCAGAAGCTGGATGGATCTCGAAAAGGCGACAGTCGATCCGGCCATGATGCTGATGTAGTAGCCTACCGTCCGCTCGAATGAATGCGAAAGGGGCAGAAAGGAAAGCATCACGTCGCCCGGCCCGATCTGGAAGGCGAGCAGTCCCGCATAGGCGTTGCAGACGATGTTGCGATGGGAAAGCATGACCCCCTTGGGATGGCCGGTCGTGCCCGAAGTGTAAATGATCGTGGCAAGCTTATCCCCTTCCCTGCCCGATTCGCTTCGAAATTCCGCTTTTTCTGGAAGCCAGTTTGAGGCGGATATCAGCCTGTCTTCGTCGCGATCCTCGATTCCGGAAAGGCTCACGAAGCGCTTCACGCAACCTAATTGATTTATCACGCCTTTCAGCGATTTCCATTGGTTCTCGAAAAGCAGCACCCTGATTTCGGCGTCATTCGCAATATAGGCGACATTCTCCGGCCGGTCTACGGTGTAAAGGGGAACGACGACGAGCCCGAGAGACAATGCGGCCTGATCATAAAACACCCATTCCGGGCAGTTTTTCAGCATCACCCCGACGCGATCGCCGGAAGAAAGCCCTTCGGAAAGCAACGCCGCCTGCCAGCGGGTCACTTCCTCCCTGGCTTTCCTCCAGGTGATGTCGCGCCAGGCATTCCCGTCGAAATGGCGGTAGGCAACCGATTCGGGAGAAAGCCTCGCCCGCTCGAGAAACAGGCCGAAGAGCGTTACCGCCTGCTCCGGCCTGATGAGATGGTCAATGTTGTGAGTCATGCCCTATTATAAGGCAAATGATCACCTGCTTCGATTGCGGGCAAAGCCCTCCGTTGATCTTTTTTGCGTATTTCTGAATTCACCCCTGGGCTGGCGCTTGGCGACTGCGGGCCTGTTCCTGAATTTCGGCTCGAGGCCCTCGATCACATGGGGCGTGATGGTTTGTCCCGTGAAACGTTCGATTTTCCTGACATGCATGGCGTCCCGGCCTGAAGCGAATGAAATGGCAATGCCCGATGCCCCCGCCCGTCCGGTCCTGCCTATCCGGTGCACGTAATCTTCCGCGAACTTGGGCAGATCGAAATTGATGACATGGGTGATCCCGGCCACGTCGATGCCACGCGCCGCCACGTCGGTTGCGACCAGCACCTTGAGACCGCCCTGGCGCAGCTTGGTGAGCGTCCTGGTACGCTCCCTTTGGCTCATGTCCCCGTGCAAAGCTGCAGCCTCGTAGCCTTTTGCCAGGAGATCGTCGGCGAGCAGGTCGGCATCCCGCTTCGTCGCGGTGAAAACGATCGCCTGCTTGAGATTGATG